>NZ_NPDL01000006.1 GCF_002811475.1 Leptospira hartskeerlii | reverse complement strand
TGGAAATAATATCTTAAAATCAAGCCGGACAAGGATGTCCGGCATTCGTTTCAAGCGTTATGGCGTCTAACGACCAAGGGTTGGCGACGTTTCGCGAGTGCGTAAGCACTTGGCACGAGGCTTGCCTCTGCAAGACGAGTGACAAAGCGAAATGTGGCGGAGCCTGGAGCGAGGGCGCGTTAGCGTCCCGAAGCGGAATGCCAACCCGATAGTTAGGCGCCGTCACGTCTCTTAAAAAACAAATCATTGAAGATTACTACGTCCTTTGCAGCGTTATCATGAATTGGCATAAATTTTGTTAGCGAATAACCGTTGACATATAATCTTCTTAATATCTCGACAACTAAATAACCTGGAATATCGATCCTATAGATCGGACCTTTGCCAGCATTATAATTTCTACTTTTCCAGAGTCGCTCAATCACATAGAGCTGGTCGATTTTATCGGAATCTCTTTCATGCACTTTAAGATCTACTGTAAAAAGGCCTATTTGATTTCTTAAATACTCGTTAGCTGAAAATGAAGATTTAATTACCTTTAATTCATCAGTTATATCTGTATGATTGAAGAGATCATCAATTTTTAAGCCAAATATACTGATAGTATCTTCCTCCTTATCTTCCCCGCGTAAAATTACTTCTTCATAGTAACTAATCGAAGCAAAATAAAGCGCAGTAATCGGACTATAAGTCCAATCCAACAAGCGAGTTGGCACATTGTGGTGTTGCGCAAGTGCAAACATTTCTATAAATTCTAAAGGATAAGCAAATTTATTCTCTTTATTCTTAATTTTCTCATTAACCTCATCAATAAATTTAATAAATCTTTCTCTTTGAACATAGTCCAAATTATCATCCAGACCATTTCTATGACAAATTTCAATAAATTGCTTCATAGCAACAAATTCAGCTACGATTCGATTTGGCTCTGGGCTAGCTCTATGAAAAATATCTTCCTCGAAAAACCAATGAACATATCTGGAAAATTCTCCAAGGCGAAAAGATTTTGGAATTAAACCCCACAAGTTACTACGTTGTCCCCTGAAAATCCAACCGTCATACCCTTCAGCATAGTTATTATTGACGTAACCATACTTTTTAAACTTCTTTGAACCCGGTGAAAGGTAAAAGAATAACTTATTAATATTTTTTATTGTATGTATATCCATTGTAAGTGATGGCGCCTAACGACCAAGCCTAGCCGACGTTTCGCGAGTCTGAAGGACTTGGCACGAGGCTTGCTTTGCAAGACGAGTGACAAAGCGAAATGTGCCGTAGGCCGGAGCGAGGGTTGCGAAGCAAGCCCGAAGCGTAGCGGCTGAGGCGAAAGTTAGGCGTAGTTTTGCATTCTAATTGCAAAGTATTTTCTTTTCCCTTCATTATCCTGACAGTCGATTATTTGTTTCGATTTACATTTTGGACAACGAAGTATCACTTCAAATGCAAACGACTTCCAATCGAATTTTCTATCCCAAAATTGATCCATTTTCTCTATATGGTTACAATTCTCACATATAACTACGTCTTGAAGATGCCTTTCAGGAACTGTATCTAAAATACAAAGGAAATGTCTGAAAGCTTCAAGAATATAAGCTTTTGGATTCACCTCGAATTCCGGAATTGGAGTATATGAAGAACCTTGTAATTCGATAGCTTCATCTATCCAAATAAAATCAGAACAGATAGGATCATTGAATGAATCATATGCCATCCGTTGCATGATATCCACTCCCATAAATGGAGACAATTCATCATTTAACACTCGTTGAGCTACCGCCCTCGCATAATGATATCTTAGAGTATTTTCATCTGGCAATTTTGGTATTGATAATTCATCCAAAGCTCTAAAGAAATAATTCCTTGCTTCATCTAATTCTCCCGATTGAAGGCCAGCGAGAATTTGAGTATTTAATGTCTGAATGCCAGCATCAAGTAAGACAAGCCCAAAGTCAGAGTATAGCTTTGAATCAGTGTGCAAATATTGAGCTTGAGCAATTATTACGAATGCTCTATTTTCTATTTCTTCTTTATTCATGCAAAATTACGCCTAACTCCGAGTAGCCGCATGTTCGCCCATGAGGCGTATGGGCGCAATAGCGCATAATCAGAGATCGTCCAGAGGACTTTTAATCTTAGAAACCATCGGGTCAACAATTCTAGCGTAGATTTCCGTGGTTTTTACGGATACATGGCCCAGGAGTCTTTGGATCATTTTAATCGAAGTGCCTGATTCCAGAAGATGGATTGCGAACGCGTGTCTCAGGTCGTGGATCGAAACGTCTTTTGTGATACCCGCTTTTTTCCTAGCGGCGGTGAATATGTTTTCCGCGGTTCTAACGCTTAAGTTTTTGCCTGGAATTTGGCCAGTGAAAATCCAGGAACTTCTACTTTGGCGTTCGAACAAATTGCTTAGATCTTCTTTGCAGCTATTCGGTAGAAGACTAAAACGGTCCTTCTTTCCTTTACCTTGTCGTATTCGGATGGATTTTTTCTCCCAATCCAAATCATGCCCTTTTAACTTAACGAGTTCCCCTACTCTCAAGCCGGATCCATAACAAAGTTTTAATAGAAGTTTATGTTTAGGATTGGAAAGAGATTCTATAATGCGGGCGACTTCTTTCCGGGACAAAGATTCGGGGATCTTCTTCTCTCTTTTAGGAGGAGAATATGAAGTCAGAAATCTGCCACCTATTACAATATTATAATAAAATTTAAAAGATTGAAGCGCAGATCTAAGAGAATTAGAGGCTAAGTTCCTTTCGTATAAAATTCGATCCAAGTACATCTTTAAGTCGGATTCAGTTACCGTGTACGGATTTTTTTCGACAGATCTTAAGAAGGCTTTATTATACAAAAAATAAGACTTTAGCGTTTTCTTACTGTAATTACGTCTTAATACCTCGGTTTTAAGTGGGATAAGAAGAATATCAGGATCCGCTTCTATCTTTTCCCTATATGTAGAAACAAATTCAGAGAGAAAGGACTCGGAGAATGGAATTTTCCAAAATCTAAACTCGTAGCTCCAAATTGCTCTCTGCATTTTAGAGAATTTCCGGAAGAGCTCGGTGTCGTAAGAAAACGAAATGGCGCAAAAACAGTGCCCATTCTCCCAATGTTTCCAAATTTTGATCTTTTGGGGCATGAGGAGAATAAAGAAGAATACTAAATATTTGTATAGTAATTATTTGGATTTTAAAATATAGCTCCGCCCCTTCAGTCACACTGAAACAAAAAGAATTCTATAAAAAAGAAATCGTCGGTCCTCATTTGACGTTTTCGGCAGTATTTTGCCTTTTTTACTCGTCTTTCGACTTATTACCAGCAAATTCCTGAATTTCAGGAATGTTACTCTAAAATTATCCGTTATGCGTCTATTCAGGCCAAATTTATTGATTAAGGAGTAGAAAAACTTTGTAGGAAGTCAAACAACGCGTTTGGCACCGTTCGACATGCTATATTAGAGATTTTTTTAGAAGTATACTGAAGAAACTCCATCACTCAAAGGACAATTCTTGAATGACAAAACTGCAAAGGTTCCTTAAAAACGGAATGATTCTAATGGAACTTTTTAGGAAATTAGATATTCTGTTTTCTCCGTACTTTTCAATTTTGAAATGAATTGTCTATTTCGGATCTTTCATTTCTATATTAGGCAAACCAGATGGACCATTCTTCCTCTTCCAGTCCTGATTTTCGTCTTCTTTTCGAATCTGTTCCAGGCTTGTACCTGGTGCTTTCACCGGAGCTTAAAATTTTAGCGGTGAGTGACGCGTATCTCAAGGCGACTCTGACCGAGAGAGATAAAATTTTAGGAAGAGGGATTTTCGAAGTTTTTCCAGACAATCCCGACGATCCGGAGGCGACAGGCGTAAGCAATCTTCGCAGTTCCCTTCTGCGTGTTTTGGAAACAAAAGTTCCAGACACGATGGCTGTCCAAAAATATGATATCCAACTTCCGGAAGAAGAAGGCGGAGGTTTTGCTGCAAAGTATTGGAGCCCTTTAAACACACCTGTGTTGAACAAAAAGGGAAAAGTAGAATGTATTATTCATAAAGTCGAAGATGTTACAGAGTTTGTACTCCTAAAAGAAAGAGGACAAAAACAATCCGAGATGACTGAGGCTCTTCTTTCACGTACAGAAGAGATGGAAACAGAGATCATCCGTCGCTCTCATGAGTTACAATCGGCAAATAAAAATTTAAGAGAAACTGAAAAGATCAAAAACGATTTTTTTGCAAATGTTTCCCACGAACTTAGAACTCCTCTTAGTCTGATCTTAGCTCCTGTAGAATCTATTCTTTTGGACAAAGGATCCAACCTTTCATCCAGTAATATCCAGATGTTGGGAACAGTTCACAATAATTCAGTCAGACTTCTTCAGATGGTGAATAGTCTATTAGATTTTTCTAAATTTGAAGCCGGAAAAATGAGAGTCGAACTCGAATCTACGAATATCAGTAATCTAATCCATACAATCTTAAAAGACTTCGAACCGAGTGCTTTAGAGAAGAATATTCGAATCCAAAAGGAACTACCTTCTTCCGACCTAAATATTCTGATAGATCGCTACCTATTCGAAAGGATTTTCTTTAACCTTCTTTCTAACGCTTTAAAGTTTACCCCTAAAGATGGAACAATCTCTGTTATTCTTACTTATTCCGAAAATCAACTTCTTCTTTCCGTTCAGGATTCAGGGATCGGGATCTCGGATGAAGACCAAAAGATCATTTTTAAAAAATTCCAGCAGGCAGAAGGTTCTTCTACCAGAAAATACGGCGGAACAGGATTAGGTCTCGCTATGGTAAAAGATTTTTCGGAACTTTTGGGCGGTTCCGTAGAAGTTACCAGCAAATTAGGCTCAGGAAGCAAGTTCAGTGTCAAAATTCCCGCGCAAATAGCGGAGTCGGGAGAAAAGGGCCTTTCTTCCAAAATTTTCTCGCATTCTCCCCAATTTTCTAGTTTAGATATTTCTAATAGAGAAACTGCCGATCTTTCAGATAAACCTAAAGTTTTGATTTGCGAAGATAACGAAGACCTTGCTAGTTATATTCATTCCCTTCTCTCTCCATTATATCAAGTCAAATCGGCAAAAAATGGAAAAGAAGGAATGAAATTAGTCCACTCCTGGGCCCCTGATTTGGTACTTTCAGATGTGATGATGCCAGAGATGGATGGCGTGCAACTTTGTAAAGAGATCAAAGCAAACCCTAAAATTTCGCAGACGATTGTAGTGCTCCTTACTGCATTAACTCATAGAGAAGCAATGCTAAAAGGCTGGGAAGCGAAAGCGGATGAATATTTGTGCAAACCTTTCCATCCGGAAGAATTGCTCGTTAGAATGAAGTCTCTCCTCGCAATTGCTGAAGATAGAAAAAAGAATTTAGAAACATTAGAACAGAAAAATTTCGAACTGGAATTTGCCAACGCAGAGTTAGAAGCATTCTCCTATTCAGTCTCTCATGACTTGAGAGCACCATTGAGAGCGATCCAAGGATATACCCAAATGATCATAGAAGATCATAGTTCCGTCTTGGATGCGGAAGGGATCCGATTCTTAAATGTACTCATCGACTCCACAAAAAGAATGGAGAACCTAATCGATAACTTATTAGAATTTTCTAAAGTAGGCAAAAAAGAATTGAAGGACTCCACCTTTGATCTTACTGAAGTTGCCGAAACCGTGGTGAGCCAGATCAAGGATCAAACGGAACATAACGCTGAAATTATAATCCACCCGCTTTCAAAAGTGACGACTGACAGAGATATGATGTCTTACGTGTTCCAAAACCTGATCTCCAACGCGGTAAAATATTCCGCCAAAAAGGAAAGACCCAAGGTAGAGATTGGAGTCACAAATACAGACAAGGGAAAAACATTCTTCGTAAAAGACAATGGAGCAGGCTTCGATATGAAATATTATAATCGACTTTTCGGTGTTTTCCAAAGATTGCATAGACAGGAAGATTTCTCCGGCACGGGAGTTGGCCTTGCAATCGTACATAGGATCGTTACCAGATACAAGGGTTCTGTATGGGCAGAAGGTAAACCGGGAGAAGGTGCATCCTTCTTCTTTACCTTGGGAGAAAAAGCCGGAACCGCGGTCGGTTTCCGTAATTGAATATTCTATAATTTCTTTACTTAAGAGATAAATTTACTCTTCAAAGATTGAATAGATCCTGTTATTACGTCTTATATTTTAGCTTAGAAACTTTCTCCTTGAGCCGAAGGAGTGGCTTTCGATATTAGTTTGCATGGGAACGGAAGTCCAATCTTTAACCTGGTTCAAATGGACTCCTTACGCGATCCTTCCCCTATTTAGTCTCTTTCTTTCTATTCTTACTTTTCGTTTAGGCTACAAGAACAGACAAACTTCGGGAGCACCTGAATTCATCCTGGTATGTCTTGGAATTGCTCTTTATAGCTTTGGATATTTTTGGGAGATAGTCAGCACAAAACCTGATAATATAATTTTCTGGGACAATTTTCAATTCATCGGCCCGGATGTTCTGATCATCGCTCTTCCATTTCTATGCCTGAGAATGGCCAATTTAAATAGGTTCATTCATCCAATCAGTGGCTTTCTTTTTTCAATCATTCCAATTTGCACTGAATTCGTGGTCTGGTTCGGAGAAGAAGAATGGATCCGCCCGTCTCTCAGATTCGATCCATCCGCTCCTTGGCTTGCATTAATCTACGAATATGGGCCTTGGATGCAGGTCTATGTGATCAATTTTCTCTCAATCTTTCTAATCTGTATTATAATTTTATTATATGGGGCCTGGTCTCAAAGAGCATTTCACAGGATACGTTGTTTAGTTTTTCTAATAGGGATCTCTATTCCTTTCGGAAGCCAAATAATGACTGCGGGAGGTTTTATCCCGTTCATTCATCCTAAATTGGACATTTTCCCTTTAGCAGCAGGGTTCGCATTGATCGTTTGGATGTACGGTCTTTTTTATTTCAAGATCTTAAATCTGATCCCTTTAGCCAGAAACCAGGTATTCGAGTATATACAAGATGCAGTTTTTGTAATGAACTCTTCCGGTTTCCTTTTAGACTGCAATGTTTCAGCTTTAAATCTACTCGGAACAGCAAGACTGAGGCAGAATTCCAAACTTTCCGAATTTTTGCCGGACCTAGATGTTCTTGTGGATGAATGTCATACTAACAGAAAGGCTAATACGGAATGGAAAACGAATCATGGTAAATATTACGATGTTTCTGTTCGTTCTCAAAGAGCGGAAGGTTCTCAATTCACAATTGTAGTTCTAAGAGATGTAACCCAAAGGGCAATCTCTGAAAGAAAACTTTCGGAAAGAAGGGATATTCTTCAAAGTATTTTGGATTCCACTAGCATTCTGTTTTTAGTTTTAGACGGAGATGGCAAATTAATTTTATTGAATAGAGCCTGCTTACAAACGACGGGATTCGACCTAATGGAGCTGGAAGGAAAAGTTTTCTGGGAAACGGAATTATTTGCGGAAGAAAGCAAGAAAATTGCAAAAGTTTTCGAGCAACGTTTTGCAAAGAAGAAGTTCCCGAAACATACAAGTGTTCTTCTGAGAACTAAAGATGGAAAATCCAGAAGAACTCTTTGGGAGCATAAAGAAGTCCGAGATCGAAACGGTCATTTACAATATGTCATCTCCACCGGGACCGATGCGACAGGTTTAGAAGAAGCAGAATTCAGGATTGAAACATTACAAAGAGCGAATGAAGAAATCTTGGCCCAAAAAGCAATCATTGAATCCCAAAAATTCGATTTGGAAGATGTACTCCAAAACCTAAAAAGAACCCAGGCAAAATTAATCCAAGCATCTAAGTTAGCCGATCTAGGCCAACTAGCGGCAGGGATAGCTCACGAGATCAATAATCCTATTGGCGCAATCCAGGCAGCAGGTTATAATATTCTTTCTTATCTGGAAAAGATCAGAACGGAATTACGGCCTATTCTTCCCATTCTTTCCTCCATATCGGACGAAGATTGGATTTCCTTTAATGAACTGATTACATTAGGAGTTTCTTCCAAGGAGATCCTAATAGGTTTGGAAAGAAGAAGGATACTCGCCGAGATCAGAACAGAAATGAAGTCTGCGGATATTCTTTTTCCGGAAGAAACAGCAGAATTTTTTGTGGATTACGGGATCGCTTCTTCTTGGAGAAATTTCGAAAGAATATTAAGAAATCGGAATACAAGGGAACTTCTCCCCTTCTTTTTGAATCTTTTGGGTCCGGAACAATGTGTGGATACGATCAAAACTGCAGTGGATCGTTCCGCAAAAATTGTATATGCACTCAGAAGTTTTGCACATTTCGAATCCTCTCATAAGAAGAGGAAGTTCTCCTTAAAGGAAAATATTGATACCGTTCTGACGTTGTATCAGAATTTATTCAAACATGGCGTAGAAGTTTCGACTAACTTAGATGGGATCCCGGAGTTTTTAGGTTTCCCGGACGATTTGATGCATTTATGGACAAATTTGATCATGAATTCTGTCCAGGCAATGTCGTATAAGGGTTCGATCGGGATCAGTGCCTCTTTGCAAAAGAATGAGGTAATTGTTTCTATCCAAGATAAAGGACCTGGAATTCCTGCGGAAGTGCAGGACCAAGTATTCGATGCATTCTTCACTACCAAACCTTTGGGCGAAGGTTCCGGGCTAGGTTTAGATATAGCGAAGCGAATTGTAGAAAAGCATAAGGGAAGGATCTGGTTTGAATCTTCTCCGGGAAATACAATATTTTATGTGGGGCTTCCTTTCGAGGTCTGAACTTCAGTGATTGCATTTTTAGATAATTTTTTCATTTATAATTCTTCTGCGAAACTTCTTTCGGCCACGTACAATCCTTGGTTGGTTGTTCTTTCCGTTTTAATGGCGATATTCGCGTCTTACATTGCCCTTCAGATCGTAGGACAAAAGGTTCCGGAATCTTCTCCACCCATTACCAAATATTTAGTATCTTCCGCGGCGAGCCTTGCATTGGGTTGTGGTGTTTGGTCCATGCATTTTATCGGGATGCTTTCTTTCGAGTTATGTACGACCGTTCAATACGATAAGAGCCTAACTATCTTATCTATATTTCCGAGTCTTCTTGCTTCTACAGTCGCATTATCGTTCGTAAGCAGGCCGAAAATTTCTGGCACCGAACTTGTGTTAGGCGGCTTGCTTGTAGGTTCCGGAATAGGAGCAATGCATTATACTGGAATGGGTGCCGTAGAGACTGCTCCTTATTTACGTTATGATCCTTGGTTCTTTGCATTATCCATCGTAGTTGCAGTGGTTCTTGCGATACTCTCTCTTTGGGTAAGATTCGGTTTAGAAAATTTAAAATTAGGGACTCTCTGGCCTTCTCTTATTTCTGCCGCCACCATGGGATCAGCTATTTCCGGTATGCATTATACTGGCATGGCGGCCGCAAGGTTTATTGGAGAAGAAGATAAAAATCTAATTTCTCAAACTGCAGATTCCACATTTTTAGCTCTTGCTGTTTCTTTAATCACGATCGCATTCACTTTGTTTGCATTTGCAGTCAACTGGTTCTTAAGATATCGCGATCTAATCAACAACCTAAGGATCAGTGAATCCAGACTCAGAACGATCATCACCACAGCTGTGGATGGTGTTATCACAATGGACGTCCAGGGTAAGATTAGAGAATTCAATCGCTCTGCAGAATTGATCTTCGGTTATGAAAGCAAAGAAGTGATCGGAAAGAATATCAGGGAACTGATGCCCGATCCCTACTATACTGTAAAAGATAAAAATTCCGAGATAATGCTGAGTGCCGGGTTCGCTAAAATTATAGGAAGCAGCAGAGAAGTCATAGGCATCAGAAAAGATGGCTCCGACTTTCCAGTACGTTTGGCAATCGGACATGGAAAACTTGCAGGAGAAGATCTATTTGTCGGTTTTGTAACGGATATTAGCGAAAGAAAAATGATTGAGAACGCATTAAAACAAAGTGAGCAACAGGTGCGTTCCCTGATCGAAAATATTCCGGGAATTACTTACAGATGTCTTCCCAATAATGACTGGAAGATGTTATTCATGAGTGATGCTTCCGAATTAATAACGGGTTATCCTATTCAAGATTTCGTAAGTGCAAACTCTATAAGGTCTTTCAAAGATATCATTCATCCTGAAGATCTGGAAAGAGTGGAGTTCGAAGTAGATGCGGCGGTCGCCGGAAAAAGAGCATTTACTTTAGAATACAGGATCGTTCACCAAAATGGTGAGATCAAATGGCTTTGGGAAAATGGGCGCGGGGCATATGGTGGAAATGGGGAAGCAATCTTTATTGACGGAGTTATTTTAGACATCACCGAAAGAAGAAGAATGGAAGAAGCCTTACGCAAAGAAAAAGAAAAAGCGGAGCTTGCAGCAATTACTAAAACTTCTTTCTTAGCGAATATGAGCCATGAGATCCGAACTCCGATGAACGCAATCCTTGGATTTACGGAAGTTCTCCTTTCTGATGAATTAGAAAAAAATCATAGAACCCATTTGGAAACAGTCAAAAGTTCCGCAAAATCTTTATTAAGACTTTTGAATGATATTTTAAACACCGCGAAATTGGAAAAAGGTGCGGTGGAACTGGAAGAAATCGACTTCTCCCTTTTCAAATTGATCGCGGAATTAAAGTCCACCTTGGGAATCAGCGCCAGAAAGAAAAATCTAGAATTCGAAGTGATCCAGGAATCTAATCTACCAGAATTTTATAAGGGAGATTCCTTACGGATCAGACAAATCCTGATGAACTTGATAGGTAACGCAGTCAAATTCACGGACAAAGGAAAAGTGAGTTTAAAAATAATCAGAGAAGAAGGAAAACTTCATTTCGCGGTCCAGGATACAGGGATCGGGATCCAAGCAGATCGATTGGATAAAATTTTCGAACCGTTCACACAGGCAGATATTTCCACAACGAGACGTTTTGGTGGGACAGGGCTTGGCACCACTATCTGTAAACAGTTAACGGAGTTGATGGGTGGAAAGATCTGGGCAGAGAGTGTTCTTGGAAAAGGAAGTACATTCCACGTACTTCTTCCTTTAGAAGAAGGAAAACACAGACAAGAAAACAAGAAACAAATTGCGATCAAACTTCCTGCACTGAAGATACTAGTCGTCGACGATGTGGAAAAAAATACGGAGCTTGTAGGCCTTCTTCTTCAAAACCTTGGACATCATGTGGAATCATCGTATAACGGAGAAGATGCAGTAAAAAAAGTCACGACCGGATCTTTCGATTTGGTTCTAATGGACGTACAGATGCCCGGGCTGGATGGTCGCCAAGCAACTAGGGTTATCCGAATGCATGAGATCCAGGAGAATGTTTCCAGGACTCCTATTTTAGCATTGACTGCCAGCGTTTTTGAAGAAGATAAAAATGCCGCAAGTGCAGCCGGAATGGATGGATTTGTCTCTAAACCTGTGGAGATGGACCAGATGATAGCCGAGATCGCAAGAGTGTTAGGTTATTCCGAAATGATCGCAAATCCTGAAATCGATCCTTCCGAAAAAGAAGTAGAATGGGATCCTAAAAAGGCTTCCATTCTAGCAAAGGAACTATCCGATTCTTTCCAAAGAGGTTCGATAGAAGAGGAATACTTGGAAGAATTTTCGGATCTAATCCGAACTAAAGTGGAAAATTCCGATTTTAAATCTTTTCGTTCTAAGGTAGAACAATTCGAATTCGAAGAGGCGTATACTCTTCTCAAAAAATTCATTATCCAACTCGGATTGGACAAAGATCTCGGAAAATAGAATGAGCCATCTCCTTGATGACAGACCTAAAATTTTAATCGTAGATGACGAAGCAGCAAATCTGCAGGTACTCAAACAAATATTACAAGAAGATTATAGACTTTTTTTCGCAAAAGACGGGATTAAAGCTGTAGAACTTGCGATCTCAGAGAAACCGAATCTTATTCTTTTAGACGTGATGATGCCGGGCATGACTGGACATGAAACATGTAAAAAGCTCAGAAATGATCCCTCTACTTCCAGGATACCTGTAATATTCGTGACTGCAATGGCAGAAGAAGAAGATGAGGCTGACGGTTTCGAAGCGGGGGCCGTGGACTATATTACAAAACCTGTAAGTCCTGCAATCGTAAAGGCCAGAGTAAAAACACATCTTTCGTTGGTAAGAAACGACGAGTTGAAAGAGACTAGGCTTCAAATCATCCAAAGATTGGGACTCGCGGCAGAATATAAGGATAACGAAACAGGCCTTCACGTAATCCGAATGAGCCATTATTCTAAAACTCTTGCGAAAGCCTTAGGTCATTCCGAAGATACAGCCGAAAAAATATTACACGCTTCTCCAATGCATGATATCGGCAAAATCGGCATCCCGGATAGTATATTACAAAAACCTGGTAAACTTGACCCGGAAGAATGGGAGATCATGAAGACCCACCCCACTATAGGAGCGGAGATCATTGGAGACCATGATTCTGCTCTCTTACAAATGGCAAAAAGTATCGCCTTGAACCATCATGAAAAGTGGGATGGAAGCGGTTATCCAAACGGGATCAAAGGAGATACAATTCCAGTCGAAGCTAGGATCGTAACAATCGCAGACGTATTTGATGCTCTCACCACGGAAAGACCTTATAAAAAAGCATGGAGTATTGAAGACGCAGTCAACCATATCCGAAAAGGTGCAGGATCTCATTTTGATCCCGGGCTTGTTCCTATCTTTTTGAACCTCATGCCTGAACTTTTAGAGATTAGAGAGCGCTGGGCAGAAACTTAAAATTTAAAGCACACCTTTTGGCGGAAGAAAAAGGACCTCGTCCTGGTTGAAGCTTGCGGGAAGAGAATACAAACTTTCTAAAAAGATCGCTGCATCGGTTGCAGGGATCATATCTTCTCTCTTGAAACCTTCTCTGCCATCCCAAATCGGAGTGTCTATTGCTCCAGCGTACACTGTAGTAACTCTTATTCCACGACCCTTCACTTCTTCTCGGATCGCTTTTGCGAAACCGGCCAGGCCATGTTTAGACGCGCAATAAGGAGAAGATTCCGGAAATCCCTGTCTTCCCGCAGTGGAAGAAATATAACAAAGAAGAGATCCCTTTTTCATAGAGGGCAGAAGTTTAGAAGTCAGCAAAATAGGAGCGCTTAGGTTTAGAGTGAGATGTTTTTGTAGATCCTCCCATTCTAGATCCTCTATTTTTAAGAATAGGCCGTCTCCCGAAGCGAAGTAGACAGCATGGATCTCTTTCCAAATTTTCAGAAGAGAAGAAGTAAATTTGAGGATTTGGTCTTGGTTTCCCAAATCGCAGAGATAATTTAATCCTCTTTCTAAATTTTCCTCCAGAGGGATCCCACGTCTGGAAATCCCGATCGGAAAATATTCAGGAGTTGTATTCAGTTTTTCTAATAAAGATTTGCCGATCCCGGATCCGGCCCCTACTACCAGGATATTTTTGAGTGCCATGTTCTTACTTCGACATTGCCCGCACTTTTAGTAAAAAATCTGCTGCTTCCAAATGTCGATTTGCTTGGACCAGATCTTTTCCCCAAACAGTGATCCCATGTTTTTCTATAATACAGAATGGGACTCTAGGTTTTGCCTGAACGAGATGCTGTTCCAAATGGTCCGAGATATCTTGAACCTTTGGATAATTATACAAAACCGGAACGGAAACATTCGGATTCTCGTCCCAAATACCGAACGCCTTGATGATCTCTAAGGGAAGAAGTGGAAGATCCTCTATAGGATTCTCTTTAGAAACTCCTATTTCGATCAGATTGGATTCCGGAGTATGAACGTGAAGAGAGCAACCCATTTCAGGAAATGCTTTATAAACTGCTCTGTGGATAGAAGTTTCGGCGGAAGGTTTTAGGCCTTCTCTGCCTTTCCAACCTTCTAATACTTTTCCGGACTCTATTTCTACAGGAAGAAAATCTTTGCGAGTCAGTTTGTTCTTATCTAAACCGCTACCGCTTACCCAGAATACGTTAGGATCTTTTTCATCTTTGATGGAAAGGTTGCCTGCAGTTCCGGGCATCCATCCTTTAGAATGGTATAGAACTCCCGACTCAGCTAAGCGAGTCAGGATCTTTTTTTGGGACATTCTTCAGACTAAAGCCGTAGTTTCTTCTACGTAATTCGGGACCCAGCCGCTCATATCTTGGAAATAACGAACTGCTTTGATCCTTTTGTTCTCATCTAGAGTGAACCAGTGATTTGTGTTCTTAGGAACAGAGATGAAATCATCCTTCTCCACTCTTACTAAAAACTTTTCGCCAGCAAGCGAGAATCCGAAAATCCCGGAGCCATCTACGATATAACGAACTTCGTCGTCCGTATGATAATGCACTTTGTCAAATTTGGCTAACATCTCGTTTAGGCCAGGAACTTGCGGATGAAGAACGATCAGGTCTCTAGATTGATAACCTTCTTTTTCCTTTAAAGTCTCGAAACGATTGTCCAAATTTTTGAGAAGAGCTTCTTTCTCGTCGTCAACAAGAGTCAATTTATCCGTAAGAGAATGAGAGGAACTTGGGACCGGCCAATGATCGTAATTGATCCCTCTTTTATTTAGAAAGGATTTAACTTCGGTGTTGTCTTTGATTTCCGGCAATCCCGGTTTTTGGATAATAGTCGCCATTTGCGCCTCCTTTAGGTGGTGTCCTTTTTAGCTCCGCACCCTCAGCGGTAGTTGCGGCCCTTGTGTTTGTTAGGCCGCTTTTATAAAAACCTTATTTATTGACCCTCTCTACATAGGTAAGGTCTCTCAAGTCGATTCGGATAGAATCTCCTTGTTTGATAAAAATAGGTACGTTGATCTCTCCCCCGGTCTCTACGGTTACCCTTTTCAGAGCTGTTCCGGAAGTATCACCTTTGAGACCTTCTTCTGCATAAGTTACTTGCAGGATCGCAAAGTTTGGAGGAATTACTCCGATCGGTTTACCTTCATAGAAGGAAACTTCCATAGCAGTCTCTTCTTTTAAGAATGGAAGGATATCTTCTAAGTATTCTTTAGACACGGGAAGTTGTTCGAAGTCGTTCGTGTCCATGAAGATGATATCATCACCCTCGGAATAACAGATGGTCATCTGTCTCTTTTCCAATTCGACGGATTCTAATTTTTCCGCGGCCTTGAAGGTCCTTTCGATGGAACTGTTACGGACCAAGTTCTTTAATTTTGTGCGGATAAAGGCAGAACCCTTTCCCGGATTCACGAATTCGCTTTTTACAACGGAGTAAAGTTCTCCTTCTACCTTGAGAACCATTCCTTTTCTGACTTCAGTAATGCCTAAGTTCATAAACGACCTAAAATAAAGATTACGCTACTTCTATATCCTTGTAAGAAGGCGGGGTGTCAAGCGATGTACTCGGGCTCTACCGTTAATTGTAATATTTCAGGGCCAAAATCCGTTCGACTTTTCCCCTTCCAAGAGGAGAGTCCACTTTTGGAAAAGATTTCCGGAGAATCAAAGATTTGATGAAACAAAAATTAACGCTCTTACTCCTTCTATTTACCGTGCTAACGGTTGCCAATTGCAAAAAGGAACCCTTACTGATCACAGGCTCCGAAACCATGCATACATTACTGAACGTGGTTGCAGCTGGATACTCTAAGAAAAATCCGAATGTAGAAGTTACCGTCCAAGGAGGAGGTTCCTTCGAAGGGATCGAAAAATTATTCGATTCTAAAACGGACATAGCTGCTTCTTCCAGACCATTAACTCCGGAAGAACAAACCCAGTTTGAAAGAAAGGGAAGATTTGAAAATGTACTGATCGGTTACGATGGGATCGCTATAGTAGTGAATCCTGCAAATACAGTTTCTAAGCTTACCCTGGAACAGATCTCCAAAATATTCTCAGGAGATATAAAAGATTGGTCACAAGTTGGCGGAAAACCCGGACCTATTCATGTGGTTCTTCGAAACGATAAGAGTGGAACTGCGGCTTACTTCGAAACTCATATCCTAAGACAAAGAGACTTGGGAGAAAAAGAATACCAAACTTCCAAGAAGAAAGAATTCACTAGCGACTCCAAGGTGGTGGCGGATAACGATGAGATGGCAGATCTGATCGAAAAGGACACTGCATCCGTTGGATTTATGGGAATGGGAAGCGCACAGATTCAGAACAAAGGAAAAGTGAAAGCAATTCCTTATTCTAAAACCGGGAAGGATCCTTTTGTGGAGCCGAGCATCCAAAATGTTTCCGAAAGGAAATACAAACTTTCTAGAGGTTTGTACCTATTTTATCTCTCTGATAGGGGTAAAAAAATCGATGAGTTCATTACTTATATCACTTCGGAAGAAGGACAAGCAATGGTGCTAAAAAGCGGCTATTTAAGAAGTTCGTTAAGTACTGTAGAAGTAGAAGCGATCAAACCATAAATTCCGATTTCTCTCCGAAAAAAGGTTGCGAAAGCCGTTTTGTTCCGTCTAAGTTTAGATAGATATGAAGCGGCTTTGGCTCATACCTCTGATCTTATTCATGGTGCTCGCCCTCTTCAGTGAGGTCGTGGCCAGAGATTATAGTACCGCTAAAAGTTATTCTCTTCAAAAGAAATCAAGGACCCAATCCTTCCGAGACGGTGATGATCAAGGACTCCCTTCTTTATTTTCCGCAAGTGCAGATGACGCAGTTATCGGGTTATTCAATAAATTCTCCCAAACAGCTTCCGGATTAAATAGCAGTCTTCTTCCGAATGACTCAGGTCGCAATTTTTACTTTCACACCCTAGCCTATCGTTATCTTTTTCTTCCCCCTCCGGTCTGACCGGTTTTCATTCTGTAAGTCCTCGGGAGGACTTTTCCCCGTAAAAAGCATGAATGCGGTTTCGGGCAAAATTCCGCTTCGGCAAAAACAGAAAACGGGAAATCTTGCTCATCCTTCTCCTAAGTCTCCAACTTTAACTGATGGGCATTCTCCTCGAGGTTATATAAATAAACGACTCGAATGGAAACCTAGGTTAGGTTTCCTTCTTTTTTATACGGATACTCAGTTGACTGGAATTGTAGGCGTGAGAATCCATCAGTAAGAGGACTTCTTGGAACTCGTTTCATCACATCCAAAGCAAAAGAAAGTTTCCGAATCGGAATGGTTGGATTGGAAATGGCAGATCCAAAATCGGATCAAAGATTCATCCGGACTGGAAAATTATATTCGGATCAGTTCGGAAGAAAAAGAAGCATTGCTCACCTGTGGCGAAGTATTCAGCTTCTCCGCTACTCCTTATTACCTCGGCCTCGCAGATCCGGAAGATCCAAACTGTCCTATACGATTACAAGTTTTACCAAGAAAAGAAGAACTACATACAAGAGCCTCGGACAGAAGAGATCCATTGGCAGAAGAAACGTACATGCCTGTCAAAGGAGTGACTCATCGTTATCCAGACAGGGCGCTTTGGTATCTATCTCATGTATGCGCTGTGTATTGTAGATTTTGTACTAGAAAAAGAAAAGTGTCTCAATCTACAGGAACTCCAGGTGCAGAAGATTGGAAAGACGCAATCCGTTATTTTAGAGAACATACTGAGATCAAAGAAGTGATCCTTTCCGGAGGAGATCCTTTAAATCTTTCCGATTCCAAACTGGATTATCTTCTAGGCGAATTAAAATCAATTCCGCATATCAACCAAGTGCGTATTCATACCAGGTATCCTGTTACGCTTCCAATGAGGATTACGTCGGAACTCTGCCAGATACTCAAAAAACATTTTCCGATCTATCTGGTTACACATTTCAATCATTCCAAGGAACTCACTGAACTAGTAAAAGAAAGGATCGGGATGCTCGTGAAAGAAGGCGCAGTTACTGTTCTGAATCAGGCTGTACTTTTAAAAGGGATCAATAATTCTGTAGGAGCTTTGACAGATTTATTCTACGGCCTGACCAAAATCGGGATCAAACCGTATTATTTACACCAATGCGACGAGGTATTCGGATCTTCTCATTTTAGGGTCCCGATAGAAGAAGGTGTAGAACTCATGAAACAGATCCGTGGAAGTATTAGCGGACTGAGCGTTCCATTATATGTAGTCGATCTGACAGGAGGAGGAGGAAAAGTCCCTCTTCCTGCGAACTATCTGGAAGAAACTAAAACTTCTTCTTATGTATTTCGAAATTATAAAGGAGATCTGTATGAGATCGGTTTTTAGAATGTTCATTCTACTTGCATCTACTTTGGTCCTAATAGAATGTAAAAGCCACCAGGAGAATCCGACCTCGGTCACACCTGAAAATCCGTCGGCACTTCGACTCAATTACGACGTAGTATATTATACAGGCGGACATTCCGTTTTACTCAACTCCGGGAGATTATTCGCCAGGGGTTTATTCTACGAATGTAAAGTATCCGACACGAATTCCAATTTTGAAAGTTTCCGGGCCTCATCCTATACTGAGGATAATTCCAACGATTTCAGACAATTGGTATCCGAAACGGACCAGGCCAAATTCAATTCTAGACAATTCCAATATTTCCCAATGGGAGAAAATTCCAGAGCAACAGTATTCTCAGGCTGTGCAAAAGGATCGGGAGCGGAAAAATGTTACGTCCGTTGGGAATGGCAAAAAGAGGCGTTCATATTTGTATTTGAAACCCAATTGGAAAACAAAAAGGGATTGGGCGCAGCGGAACTAGGAAAAGAATTCCACGAATTCGTAAGCCGGGGAATAAAAGCGTTTTAACAGTGTATTTTCTTGACCGATTTCGATCCGGAAAGTATGTTATCCGGCGGGGAGAAGATATCCCGGGGATAAGATAGAATGTGGTTAAAATTGGGGGATACCGAGGTCATTAATCTAGACTATATCTCCTCGATCAAAAAGAACATGGCGGCAAACTCCATAGAGATTACCTACCATGACTTCAACCACGTAAAATCATTGCCCTTCGGAGATCCAGAAGATAGAGATCGGGCTTACAAAGCTATTTTGGAAAACCTTTCCAGGATGCGTTTGTTTTTCGAATAACAGTATCTTCTAATATTCCTAGAGTAGAGACCAAAAGCGATCTAAGCCATGGAACGAATTAAAGAAAATCTATCCAGCGTCTCCTCCCTAAAACCATTCGAACTCATATTTTTCGGTTCCAGACAAAGAGGAGAAGGAGACGAATCCTCCGACTTCAACTTTCTAGTACTCGCGGATCCATCCGACCAGCTCAAAGGGAATTTTATCCGAGAGATCAATAAGGCTATGGAACCGCTTCAAAGCCAGGGACAGGTCAACTTACTCGCGGCAGACTGGGACGGATTCCGTACCAGGATGAGAAGTTACGACCCTGGTGCCATCCATATCTGCGAACTGGGAGAACCTTATTTCGGATCCGAATATTTTCCAGTCATCAAAGAAGAATGGGACAAACTTAAATCTGAGCCAATCGACGGAAACACCGCAGGCAAATATTTAAGAAAACGTTATAGATTCTATAAAGGAATCGTTCCTCGCAATACTAAGGAAGACGTGGTCCGGATGGAAAGACTTCTGACTGTCTATCTCCAGAACTGGATGTTCCGACATATCGAAGATCTTGGGGTCGCTGAGATCGTAAACTCTGATATCCCTTCCAGGATCGGGCCGATGTTCCGTGCACTTTATTCAAAAGAAGCCAAAGGAAACACTTTGGAACTACTATCGCTATATGAAGAAGTCCTAAAGTTGAAAAAGGAACTCCGTTCACCTGAGTCCCCTTTCTCCGTGGAAAGATTCAACCAACTCAAAGAAACTCTCCGCTTCGAAGAAAAAGAGATCCGCATCTTAAAACTGAATTATTAAGTTTTGGCCACTACGGCCAAAATGGGATCTCTTTCATTAGAATTTTCTAATTTCTTAATTCTCTCAATAAATTTGCATTTCCGGTCACTGCCAGAGCAGCAGCCAAGCCCCCCATCATCGCACCTGCAATTCCGGGAGAAGCTGCATCTGCACCCGTTAAATATAAACCTTCAATCGGGGTTCTGACGTCGAACCAAGGACATTTTTCCTTCTTATATCTTTCAGGCACACATGCCAAACCATAAATGGCTCCGTCTGGATGAGAAGTAAAATGTTCGTTCGTGATCGGAGTAGAAAGTTCCGCAAATTCAACCAATTTAGTAAGACCAGGAAATCTGGACTCCAATGTGGTCAGGATCCGATTTATGATCCTTTCCTTAAAGTCTTTATACTCTTCTCCCCTTTTCTTCCAAGGTTCGTCTTTCCATTCTGCGAAATTAGAATAATCCGTGAATGTGATCACGTCCATGGTATGAGACTTAGCTTCCGGATTTTTTAGACTTGGGAAAGAAAGATATAGATTCGGGATCTCATCACTTTCAGAAAGCCAATCATTCCTTTCGGAAAAATTCTTATCATGATCAGGAGAAGCGAAAATCCAATAGTTCTCCCCACTAAATCCGAATTTTGCAGGACTCTCGGAAAGACCAAGATATAGGCAAATACTTGTGGTCATTCTTTCTCTATTATAAAAATCTTTTAAATCTTTTCTGAAAGAAATCGGATAAGAATCCGGGATCAATTTTGTATAAGTAGGATAAGCTCCCGCACATGAGATTACCACCGGAGCAAAAAAGTCTCGCTCATGACCTTCTCCTCTCAACGCTTTTGCTTTTACTCCTACTACCTTTCCTTCTTTGATCAGGATTTCCTTTGCTTCTACGGAAGATAAAACTGCACCTCCATTTTCTTGTAAGATAGGTTCTATCGTATCGAAAATTTTACCGGCGCCTCCGACTGGATAATAACCACCGTTAATATAATGCTGTACGAGTGTTGCATGCATCGCAAAAGCAACTTTAGAAGGTGGAAGTCCATAATCCCCCCATTGCGCAGCTAAAATTCCCTTCAAATCCTCACTCTTGAAATTTTTATCGAAATAATCTTTGAGAGTTACTACATTCCCTTCTCCCAGTATGTTAATGAGGGAATCCAAAGGAGGAGGAGAAAGTCTCATCATGATTGCTTTTCCAAAAAGGACCGAAACTTTTCTAATATCCTTTAAATATCTTTCGATAGCTTCCTCTTCTTCAGGAAATGCATTGATCAGATCCGATCTGAACTTTTCTGGATCTCCATAAATATCAAAATTTCGAGTAGGAAAAACCAAACGTTCGAAAGGGTCTTTCATTCTTTTCCATGCGAGTTGTCCACGAGTGATCTTATCAGAGATCTTCTTACAAAGCCCGCCTTCGTGCATATCACCTACATAATGAATGCCCACATCCCAATGATACTTTCCCTGTTTTCTTTGGAATTCGTGAGTAAAACCGCCTGGCTGAAAATGTTTTTCCAGGATCAGTACCTTCTTCCCTGCTGATTGGGCCAAAAGACTTGCGGTGGTTAGGCTCCCCATTCCGGAACCTATAAATATAATATCGAATTCGTTTCCTACTTGATCAATATTCATTGACAAAACCTCTTATTCGCATTCAATGTGAACACTGAATACATTCAGTTCTCTAATTTCACCCTTTAATGTAATACATGTCAACATGAAAAATTCCCAAGAAAAAAATTCATACCACCACGGAGATCTAAAAAGGGCTTTATTAGATGCCTCCATAAAGATCTTAAAAGAAGAAGGTTATAAGGCCCTAAGCCTCAGAAAAGCCGCAACCCTGGCCGGAGTCAGCCAATCTGCACCCTATAGACATTATCCGGATTTAGAATCTTTATACGCAGACATCGCAGAAGAAGGATTTAAGATCTTAGCGGAAAGACAAAAAAGACTAAGAGCAAAATACAAAAAAAGACCATTACTCCTCTTCCGGGAATCCGGAGTTTCTTACGTGGAATTCGCATTAGAAAACCCTGATCTATTTCGGATCATGTATGGAAATCAGATTGAAAGCCATTTAAAATACGATTCTCTCATCAAAACGGAAGACGAAACATTTCAGATCATAGTGGAGATCATCAGAGATTGCCAAAAAGCAGGTTTGATCCCGGAAGGAAATACGGAAAAAGCGGCGACCTCCGCTTGGACAATGGCACATGGAGTTGCAGTATTATTATCCGGCCAACAGATGATGTTCAGAAATATCGAATTAAAACAGGCAAGAAAGATCACTAAGGACTTAATCCAATTCTTATACACAGGACTGAAAGCCTGAGACATTCTATCTTTTATCGAAAAGATAATGAGATACGATCCATTCTTCTCCGTTTTTGTATTTCCAAAGTTCTGCACATGCCATGAAGAAAGTTTTCCAATAAACAAACCATTTCACTGCCTGGTCTTTGCCGTAGGTTTCTCCTAGAATTTGTAGGACCTCTTTTTTGTTCTTATACATATTGGAAAGCCAAGCTTCCGAAGTAAGTGCGTAATTTTTACCGTTTACCACCCACTGGTTACGGATCTGAAAATCTTTTTGGAAATACAAGAACAGGTCATGAGAAGGCATCTGACCTCCCGTAAAAAAGTATTTTGCCATCCAATCAGTATCATCTATAACTTCGAAGGGGTATGCGAATTTTTTGTGTGTGAATATATGTACGAAAAATTTTCCTTTCGGTTTCAAAAAGTTTGCCAGCTTTTCGAATAATACTTCGTAGTTTTTCATATGTTCTAACATTTCTACGGAGATGATACGATCGAATTTCAAACTTGTTTTGAATACATTCATATCAGCGGTAATAATATTCAGGTTTTTTAAACCTCTTTTCTTGGCCTGCGAATCTATGAACTTCTTTTGACTCTTAGAATTGGATACCCCTGTCACTTTACATTTCGGATACTTCTCCGCTATATAAAGAGAAATAGATCCCCAACCGCAACCTAGGTCCAAAACGTTCATCCCATTTTCGAGTTCCGCTCTTTTGCAGGTCAAATCCAGCATTGTACTTTCGGATTCGTCAATTCCTACATGAGGAGAAGTCCAGTAGCCCGAGCTGTACTTCATATATTTTCCCATCACCAATTTGAAAAAAGAGGAAGGCACCTCGTAATGTTGCTCATTTGCGGCTTGGGTATCGATCGCAATGGGAGATTGTTTCAGGCCATTTACATATTCGATTAAATGTTCCTGATTCTTCTCCAGGCTCCCTCTATCTTCCATACGAAGCCTGAGCCGTAATAGTTGTCGTATCCTAAGTCGGATCAACCAATCCGGGAAAATATCTTTTTCCATTAGAGTGTAGATCAGGCCCATAGTCAGTTTTCCTATATTCTAAATTTCTAATTTATTTTTTGGGAAACCAAGGGAAAAACGCACTTGTCCTGGATTTGTATTCCAAATACAGATTTCCTTTGGATCTTAATTGTCCGATCTCATTCAAAGGAATGCCCGTAATCTTAGTTAAAAGAATAAACATGATCAACGGAGAGATAAGACCGATCCATCCCCATGGGGAAGCAAGAGAAACTAGACCGAAAGAGATCCAAATCACCCATTCAAAAAAATAATTTGGATGCCTGCTATATCTCCAAAGACCTATATCACAGACCTTTCCTTTATTGGCAGGATCTAATTTAAATTCCGCCAATTGGAAATCAGCTACCGATTCTCCCCATAACCCTATCATAAAAACACAAAGTCCGATCAGTTCCAATGGATGAGTTTGTACGGAGGGATTTAATGCGGGAAAGAGAAAAGGAAGGCTTAAGATCGTTCCGAGAATTCCTTGGAACTGGAATACATTAATGAAAAATTTCCGATCTACTTGATCTCCATAATCTTTCCTGAATTCGGTATATCTTGCATCTTCATGTCCGGTCAAAACTCTTGTAGTGAATATAAAGTAAGAAAGTCTCCAACCCCATACAGTTGCCATAAATGCAAATATAGCTTTTCTCACCGAAAAAGCATCGCCTAATATAAAATATACGATTGCAATTGTAGAGATACAAAGCCCCCATCCCACATCTACAATCGAATAATTTCTGATCAGTTTACCGATCAACCAAAGAAGGCTCATCAAAAAGAATACGACTACCCAGGCGCTGAACATCAAGGACACGGCTTTTTCATACATTAGAATACTCCGATATAGATGAATTTATTTGCGAACGATTTGATTTGCTTTTTTAACCAGGATCAATAATAGAAAATAGGAAGCCCCCGCAGGAATTGGCACCATGCAGGTCCAACCCAGAACAGCATACCCTGCAGAATGAGAAAGACCTTCCAAAACCCCAGAACTATCTCCTTCTACAAGCTTATATGCCCAAGTTAGATCCAGTTCCTTACCTGACAAATAAGCTCCTAATTTTAAAAAAGGGATAATTAGAAAAACTTGAAATGGATACATCGCATAATTTGCGATTTGAATGGCGACCGGGTTTAGTCTTAGAATAAAACCTAAAAAGGCGCACAACGCCATTGTGGTCCCAATCAAAGGAAAGATCCCAATCGCTCCGCCAATTGCCAAAGATAATGCGATCTTTGCCGGACTAGTTCCAGTTTTCAATTCTTCTAGGATCCTTACTCTTGTTTTAGCTAAAAAGGAAGGTTTCGATTCTTGGTTTTCTAATTTTGTCACTGAGAATTCAATCCGAGATTATTCGGCCTGGTATACACTACCTGCACCACGCTAATATTTCTCATATGGAATGCTGCGGCGCAATACGAAAAATAATATCTCCACTTTCGCAAAAAGGATTCGTCATACCCCATACTTGCGATGGATGAAAGATTTTCTTCAAATCCCTTCTGCCAAGTCATGAGAGTCCGATCATAATACCGACCGATATCTTCCAGCTCATGAAGGAACATATCGCCGGTCTTATTAATGGCTTCATTGATCCTTGCAACGGAAGGTAAAAGTGATCCGGGAAAAATATGCTTTTGGATAAAATCCACTCCCTTTCTAAATGACTCATACCTGGAATCCGGACAAGTGATGATCTGGTGAGCCATAAGCCCGTCTTTTTTCAAAACTCTATGACACATTGCAAAGAAGTCCTCGAAATATTCGTGACCTACTGCTTCTAACATTTCCACTGTAACGATCTTATCGTAAGTGCCCTGAACTTTTCTATAATCTTCCAATCGGACTTCTATCTTATCTTCTAAGCCCATCGCAGAAATTTGTGCTTTTGCAAATTTGTATTGTTCTTCCGAGATCGTATAAGAAGTCACTTTGCATCCGTAGTTTTTAGCGGCATAAGTAGAGAATGCACCCCAACCGGTCCCAATCTCTAAAAGATGATCGGAAGCCTTGAGTTTTAATTTTTTACATAGGTTTTCTATCTTAAAGATTTGCGCCTCTTCCAAAGACTTTACCTGGTCGGAAAAGTACGCGCAGGAATAAGTCATTGTTGGATCTAAGAACTTCTTATAAAAATCATTTCCTATATCGTAATGTTCCGAAATATTTTTCTTACTTCCTCGGATGGAATTATTTCGGAATATATGCAGAAGTCGATTTCCTAAATTCATCAATGTAAGATGAATAAAATTTTTATCGGAACCGCTGACAGAAGGTGTACTTTCTAAATTTAACAAAAACCAACATATGATCGCTCGAATATCGTCCGTATCCCAATCACCGTCCATATAAGATTCTGCAAGCCCAAGATCTCCATACAATACCAGCTTTTTGAAAAACTTTCGGTCTTTCACTTGTAGGATTGCATGATGAAACTCTGGAGGATCGGAAGAATTCGGATTTCCTAAATATTTTTGTCCTCCGTCCGGGAAAAGGATCCTGAGAGACCCTCTTTGCATTCCTGATAATGCGGAGAAGAAGATCCTTTCATAAAAACTTAAAGTTCCAATCTCCGAACCAGCACTTTCTAACGGTTCTACTTTTACAATATTATCGCCTTCCAAGGTGCAATCCTCTTTGTTTGTCTAACCCTTCAGTCTTTCGAATGAAAGGAAGTTTTTTCAGGTAAAGAAGTAAGGCTTGCCAGTGGATAAGCCCGATCACTCTCAAAGTTACGAAAGGATATTTCAGGAACATTCGGATTAGATTTAGATCCGTCAGATCTAAAACCTTTCCGGTATAAGTTGTTACCATGACCCTTTCTTCATTTTCGAAAGCGTCTATCCTTAAGTTTACCCTTCCGTCTTGGGGAGGATTTAAATAAAATTCGAACTCTGAGTCCAAACTGACAAAAGGAGACACATAGAAGAACTTCCCTTCTTTCCTTTTAAATCCTTTTTGATCGAAGGATCCTTTTCCAAGGAAGTATAACTTCATTTCTCCGAATGTATTCCCAACCTCAGCAACGGCGCATATTGGATTTCCATCCTTATCCTCGGCAAAATAAAATGATACCGGATTAAAGACGTAGCCGAATACTCTTAGGTTGGTGATTAGCGTTACCTTTTCTACCTTCTCTTTGACTCCTTCCTGTCTTAAGTACTCTAAAAAATTTTCTTTTATACCTTCTTTTCCGAAGTTTAAATGATCAGTATCTTTAAAGGAGAATACACGAAACTTATTATTTCCAAGCATCCGTAAACGATCGTTTACTATATCGAGCTCATCCAGGTCCAATTGAAATGTAAAGACCCCGTAATTGAACCGATTCGGTTTAGGGATCTTACGATCATGCATGACCCTGGCTTCGATGATCTTGGAATTTAGTCCCATACCTTCCTTCCCAATAAGGTCTCCGATAATTCTTTAGCGGACCAAAAGGCATCTTCATGAAACCCATATCTAAAATAACTTCCGCAGAAATAAATAGGCCCCTTTTGATTCAGTTCGGATAATCTTCCTTGCGCTTTTAAAGAACCGACATGAAAAAGAGGATGTTCGTATTTTATCCTTTTCAAGATCTTTTTAGGATCCACAAGCCCTGGATCTCCTATGGATAAAAAATAATCCTTCTTCTTTGATACTCCCTGCAAACAGTTCATCCAATAGATAGTATGAGGAAGGATCTGACCTTGGATTTGATCCATTCTATAATTCCAAGAAGACCAAGTAGATCTTGTATTCGGCATTACCGAATCATCCGTATGCAAGGTTGCAATATTCTCCTGATACTCAAACTGAGATAACAATTCTCTCTGTAAAGATGTCGGCTTTTTCAAGATTGATAAGGAATTGTCCGCATGGCAGGCAAGTATAACCTTATCGAACACTTCAGATTTCTTTCCTTTAAATATAAGCTTGGCTTTCCCTGTCGGAGTTGTTTCTACACCTAACACCGGCGAGTTGATATGAAATCCATCTCGATTGGATGAGAGCAGCCTTTTGACATACTCGATAGAGCCGCCATCCACAGTGTACCATTGATGCTGAGTATTTAGTCCTAAGAATCCATGATTCAAGAAGAATCGGACCAAAGAGTAAGCTGGGAACTCCAACATCAGATCTTCCGGAGTAGACCAAACTGCAGAACTCATTGGAACCAAATAGTATGTCAAAAGATCAGGATGATATCCTTCTTCTTTTATATATCTATGCAAAGAATATTCTTTGTATTTAGGATCTTGTAATATCTTAGGAGACTCATCATTGAACCGATTGATATTCAAGAGTAAACGTAAAAATCGAAAATTGAATATATTCTTTCTTTGGGCAAATAGACCGTTCAATCCTGAACCGCAAAACTCAAGATTATCAGGAACATGTTGTACACTAAAAGACATGCTAGTCTTCTTTGTGGGGACATTTAATTCTTCGAAAAATCGTTTTAAATTGGGATAAGTGACATGATTAAAAACTATAAACCCAGTATCGATCGGGATCTTTTGATCTTCTTCCGGTACAAATACGGTGTTTGTATGACCTCCAACATAATCGGCCTTTTCAAAAACAGTAATATCGTAACGGTCCCTTAGAAAATAAGAGCAACCCATTCCGGCAATACCGGAACCGACAATCGCAAGTTTTTCCTTCTTTCGGTTAGGGATCTTTTGGGATTTCTTTTTAACGGGAGAATTCTTTTTCAAAAACTTCCTTCTTCCTTTCAGCGTTCTATAGACTTGGTGTATGTCATCATGGTTTGGAAAAATTTTTCCAAAACTTCGCCAATATTACAAGTTCCTGTATTCCGAAAGCTTACAAGCCGAATCCATATGCCAGGGCAGTGTATCTTAATATACGAAGTGAGAATACTACTAAGGCAAAAATCCAAAACTTTTGGCGAAAAAATCCCGAGAGTACGGTGATTGGATCTCCTACAAATGGAAGAAAAGAAAATCCCAAGGCCCAATATCCCCATCTCGACATTCTTTCGGCCCAACCTGCGTAGGTTTTGGATTCTGAAATTCTATCTTCTATTTTTTTTCCAAACCAATAACCCAATGAATAGTTGAACGCGCAAGCTGCACAGTTCCCTATCGAAGCCCAAAACACTGCTTCTCCAGGAGAAAGTCCGGACCAGATCGCTCCCATAAGTGCCGCCTCGGAACTGAATGGAAGCAAGGTGGCGGCTCCGAAAGAAATCAGAGTTAATCCGGGTCCTGCATAGGTTTGTAGAAGTTCCGACAAAAGTTTTGAAAGTTCCAATATCAGATCTCCAGGTCCTAGATTTTTTTCAAAACAAATCCAATTTCAAATGACCCCTTTAGGCTTTGGATCGGATATGTAAAGTAACACGATTTTGATACAAGAGCGCGTAACCTTGAAAAAAATAATATCCCAATTTGTAGTTTGCATTCTGTCCCTTCTTCCCTCCACTCTATTTGCAGAACCGTTTACTCTACTTGGAGAAGGTTCCCAGTTTTCCCCTTTCACAGTAAAAATAGGTGCCGGAGCAGGACAGGCCGAATACCAGTACGGTCTTGCAGGCAAATCCGAAACTTACAGAGCAGGTTTCGAATACAATCCGAGAAATTTAGGTTTTGAAGTTGGAGTGAACCGAAGCGGTTATTTTGTTCCTCAGGATCGTTCTACTGAAATGGCTTCCGCAATGATATTATCCGCCCCATCTTTCGATAACTTTGGTTATTATCTGGCAGCAGCGGCAATGATCGATAAGGTCACATTCTCAAAAACATTTTTAGATTTAGGGCCTACACTTCATTTCCGTCCCGGATCCAAATTCGATCCATACATCGGAGCGGGACTTGGAATCGCAGATATTGGCGCAAAACAATCTACATTAAGAGCCTACGGTAAATTGGGTGTTCGGATGAATTTTGAACGCAGCTTTTTGTTTTTAGAATTGGGAGGTGCATCCATCAATCGACATTTCCAAGGAGAAAAATATATCTATGGAGAAGGTTCCGGAATTTTCGGATTCGGTTATTATTTCGGAACCTCTTCTTCGTCCGAGAATCCAGTAAAACAAAAAGAAGAAGAGCCTGCGCCGCCTCAACAAGAAGAGATCAAAAAAGAAGAAACTACTCCTTCTCAAACGGAAGAGAATCGTTAAATTTGATCTAGAATTAAATGAGCAGCTTTCTCATCTCTTCAGTGATGGAAGCTGCCGCTTTACCCGCTGCTTCCGCAAAATCAGGATTAGAGGAAGAAAATATAATACTTCTAGAAGAATTCACCAAAGAATTTTTTCCGCAAACGGAGATAACTTCTTCTAAAGAAGCTCCTTGAGCTCCATAACCGGGAATCAGGAAGATACGATCCGGATGAGCTTTACGAATTTCTAATAATTCCTTTGGATGTGTTGCCCCGACTACTAAACCTACATTTTTAACCGGGAACTTTTCGCTCAGAGCCGCAACTTCTCTATATAAGGTCCTACCAGTTTCGGAGAATGTTTTTTTCTGCAGCTCGGAAGAATCCGGATTAGAAGTCAGACAAAGCAAAAACACCATTTTAGAATCATCTTCTATAAATGGTTTGATCGTGTCCGATCCCATGTATGGAGAAAGAGTGAGTGAATCGACACCTAACTCTTTGAAAAAGAACTTAGCGTACTGTCTTGCGGTGTTATCCAAGTCGCCCCGTTTTGCATCTGCAACAATCGGGATCTCAGGATGATTTGTTTTGATATGAGAGATCAGTTTTTCGAACTGTTCAATTCCTTTGGAACCGAATGCTTCAAAGAATGCGATATTCGGTTTGTAAGCGACTGCATATTCTGCGGTAGCATCTACAATCTCTTTGGAAAATACGTATAGCTTGTCGGGAAACTTTTCTAAGGAAGGAGGAAGTTTGGTGATATCAGGATCGATTCCAACGCAAAGAAGGGAGTTTAGCTTCTCCCTTCTTCTTACGAATTTGGAATAGAAATCCATTATTTTCTTACGATGTACTCTTGCGCAAAAGGAGGAAGAGTAAACGCAGCCTTATGGATCTCGGCAGAGTAATATTTTAAACCTTTTGGAACTCTTTTAGGATCCGGCTCTACTTTATAAGGATCAGGTCCTTTAGAGCAGTAAGTGAACCCTATAATTCCGGAAGGATAAGTAGGAACCACTGTAAAATAATATCCGCAATGATTGAATACTTCGGGAATGAATTGGAATAATTCCTTAATTACTTTTCCGTGATAATAAAAACTTTCTGCCTGAGTTGTACAGATCCCGCCTTGTTTCAAGGAAGCAGCCATTGTCTCATAGAAAGGTCTTTTGAATAAAACTTCTGCAGGCCCTACAGGATCGGAAGAATCAACGCAGATCACGTCGAAATATTCTTTATAATCCTGAACGTATTTAGCTCCGTCTTCGTATGCGTGTTTGACTCGCGGGTCTTTCATCGCATTTGCGATCTCAGGGAAATATTCGTAACAAACGTCTACAACTCCCTTGTCGATCTCGCAAAGATGTACTTCTTTTACGGAAGGGTGTTTTAAGATCTCACGAACGGTTCCTCCGTCCCCGCCACCAATCACTAAAACCTTTTCAGGATTCGGATGGCTCATCATAGGAACGTGAGCGATCATTTCATGATACGCGAACTCATCCGCTTCGGTCATCATGACAACTCCGTCTAGAGTGAACATTCTGCCGAAACTTTGAGATTCGAATACGTCTATTTTTTGGAAAGGAGTCTTACGAGAATGTAAGAACTCCTTCACTCTAATTTTGAGAGCCCTTCCGTTAGGTAACTCGAGGGTCTCGTCCAGCCAAAGTTCCAATATGACCTCTTAGAAGCGGTTTGTTACTGTAAGACGCATTGCAGCGCCTTTGAAAAATTTGCGAGTAAACTCAGCCGCAACTTTAGGATCGTATCCTTTACAAGAGAAGATATCGATATAAGAAGTATTGGTATCGTTCGCAAAGTGAGCGGAGATACAAGAAGTCTCGATCAACTGCACCATGGAATATCCGGCTACACGATCGTCTTCTCCGAAGTAAACTACTTGGGTTTCACCGAAACGTTTCATCTCGATCAAATCACATAGTTCCACAACGTATTGTTTAATTGCATCAGCGTCACGGATAAGAGCCGCATCACAGTTTTCCAGATCGATTGAGGTAAGAAGTCCCCAAGCTCCGTCTTTGAAAGGTTCATATACTTTCAATTCAGGATCAGATTCGATCTTGGACTGGATATAAGTAGGGAAACTTCCGTTGAAACGTTTACGGACAATTTCTGCCTCTTCATTGCGAGCCCATGCGAGTTCAGGATTTTTCATCGCAGGATGATAAGTAATCTCTTGGCCAGCTTCGATGTCACGAAGCGCAACCAGGGTGATATCTCCCTGAAAGCCGCAGTTTGCATCCGCAGATTGGCGGATATAATGAACGGAATCAATTCCGTCATCATGCAAAGGAGAAACTAGATAGAAATCCTTATGCACACGATGAGGAGAAGAAAGTCCGGAAAGTCCTGCGAGTTCATTCTTATGAACTGCTTTTCCTCCCCAAACTGCTACAACTTCTCCAGCAGAGATAGTTTCCTTAGTGAAAAGGAAAGCTTCGCCCTTGTCTGTAGTAGCGATTTCGATACTGTTTCTTAGATAAGAAAAACGATTAACTATTTTAAGTTGGTCTTGGATCTTTAGGCTCATACTCTGATACCTCTCCTTAAAGTTTGAAAATAAGTGTAGTCGCCCTTTCCTCCCGGAGAGGGGAACTCGTCTTTATCAATTAGGGTGTTTCCGGCTCTGCCGGAGAGAAGATACTTATTTCCCAACTGGCTTGTGAGGTAGGTCTACGCCAAGTTTCAACAAACCGCGCTTCATTTCCACTACGGAGATGCTCTTTGAGCCGAAGCGTTCCTTGAGATATTCCAGAGCTGCCTGATTATCGATTAGGTCTCCGCAAGTGAAGACGTCGATAGCGCAATAACCGTATTCTGGCCAGGTATGTATGGCGAAATGGGATTCGCTCACGACAACCACACCGCTCACACCAAACGGACTAAATCTGTGAAAAACAGATTTAACTGTGGTGGCGCCGGAGAGGTCGACTGCCTTCAACATGATATCTTCTACCAATTCGTGATTGTTGATGGTCTCGTAATCACACTCATAAAATTCTGCAATTACGTGCTTTCCCAATGCGTTCATCTACTGCCTGACACCTCCGAACCGGTTTTGGTTTAGTAACCGAGCATGCGTATGACTATGTTTTTTTGTCAACTCTCTACGTAAATTTATATTTATTTTTTCTGTGCAGCTTTTTCTAAGATCGGAAGATCCTACAAAGAAATAAGATCAGAATTTACTAGTGAATCTAATGAAGAAATTACTCTAGGAGTATCATCATCAAAAATATACGAATTCAAAAATGGGTCCTTTTGAGCTTTTTCGGGGTTTTTTGGGTTATTTTAGGTACGTTGATTTACATTAATAGAGAGAAGTTTGACTTCTTGAAAACTTCTTCTTTTGTTTTTCATTCCAAACAGGAAGCGATCTCTAACGCAGAGAAGAATGAAAAAAAAGGAATCGTACTTATCTTAACTCCTAAGTCCTGCGGAGACTGTGGCGTAAGTACCACACTCCTAGAGGAATTAAATTCTTTAGGTTGGAGTATTGTCCGATTGGAAGAAGAAGATCCCGACTACGAAACCATCCTTTCGGATGACAGATTCTCAGAAATACTGCCAGTAATCCAGGAAGGCAAGCCCGTGTGGGGAGTACTTAATTTGGGAGAAGAACTTTTGCTCGCTAAGCCCGGATTACCCAGCAAATCGGATCTATAAACGATTTTGTAATATTAAAGAAGCCTGCGAGGCTTCTTTCTGAATTCAATCTCCCTTTTTCAGGAATTCGGAGATGGAGTTTTTGTCCTTCTCCAAAGAATGTCTATGGATCTCTTCGATCACTGTTTCGATCACGGAACCCATTAGGAAGACTCCGGAGCTTACTTTCACTTCGTAACTTCTCTCTGATTCAAGAGGGCTGATCTCCTTGTATACGGAGAATCCCTTGATGGTGACAATTGAATCGTTTCCCGGAGGCGCAATCGTGAACTCATGGGTGTTTGTAGAAATATCAAAAACGGAATCTTCCAGAAGAGAAGGATCCGAAAGTAGTGTAGCAAGCACCTTTGGCAGGGATTCGGCTAACTTTACCTTTCTTTTTTGGTAAACTTTGTTTCCCTCTTTTCTTTCCTCCAATAATTCCACGTTTTTCAACTCGGGGAATCTATCTAAATATTTGTATCTTTCTTCTCTAGCTCTGAGTAGATCTTGGAGGGGAACTGGGAAAGTTTGTACTACTTTATATTGTTTCATCCAGGGGAATCCTTAAGGATTTGTTTTAGCCGTTTCCCGGGCAGTCTGTTCGTATTTCCTTGCTCGGGAAACCCTTTTTTCCTTCCGGTCGAAAGGAAAAATCCGAATGACAGCCCGGCGATAAAAGGGGCTCATGACTGGAGATCCTGCGCTAATTTCAAAGAATGAAAGACAGAACTTGGATAGAACTTTCCAGAGCAGCAATCTCAGCGAACCTGAAAAATTTTCGCTCACTTCTTTCCCCTAAGACTTTACTCACTGCAGTCATCAAATCAAATGCGTATGGTCATGGACTTTTAGAGACTGCCGAGCTTGCTCACCAAGCTGGAGCAGATCTTTTCGGAGTCAATTCATTGGAAGAAGCAAAACTTCTCCGCAAAAAATATCCTACATTTAAAATATTGATCATGGGAGAAATCCCAGGACTTGCAGACAGAACTGCTGAAGTTTCGGATCCGAATTTTTGGATCATTGTATCTCGCACGGAAGAAGTGAGAATTTTAACAAATTGTAAACCTTCTCCTCAGATACACTTGAAGGTGGATACTGGAATGGCTCGTCTTGGGTTTTTCGGTACAGACTTGGAAAGAACATTTTCCGAGATCAAATCGGAAGGTTTGAGATTAGATGGGATCGCGACACATTTTGCTAGCACGGAAGATGTATTAGAGCAGAAATATTCTAAAGAGCAAATGAAGTCTTTTTCGGAAGCAGTCCTTCTCGCTGAAAAATTCGGATTTAAAAATTTAGTCAAACATGCATGTGCTTCCGCTTCTACCATGTTGTTTCCGGAAGCTCATTATGATCTGGTGCGTGTGGGAATCTCTCTCTATGGTCTTTGGCCGAGTTTGCAGACTAGGCTCTCTTTGCATCTAAGCGGCAAAAAAGATTTTAATCTTTCTCCTGTTCTTTCTTGGAAAACTAGAATTGTTCATATCAAGACCGTTCCGGAAGATAGTTTTGTAGGTTATGGTTCCACTTACCAAACAAGCGCGCCGACCAGGATCGCAGTCGTGCCTGTAGGTTATTACGAAGGATTGGATCGTAAACTTTCCAATAACGGGGTAATGCTCGTCAAAGGAAAAAGGGCAAAGATCCTGGGAAGGATCTGTATGAACATGACCATGTTGGATATCACACATATTCCAGGAGCAGAGATCGGAGATGAGGTCACGATCTTAGGCAAAGATGGAGAAGAAGAAATCTCCGCAGATGATCATGCAAACTGGACTTATACGATCAATTATGAAGTTACCACTCGGATCAGCGAGTCGGTCCCCAAAAAAATAGCAGAATAAAAAGAGAAGAGGAACTGGATGGACCCAATTACAGAAAAAGAAACTCCAAAGCAAGTTCAACCTGTATATACTACTAAGACCTATAGTTTTTTGATCAGGATCGTATTCAAGGCGAGAGGGATTTTATTCGATGGTTTCGAAGAACATTTTGCAGCGAGTAATCCTAAAAAAATTTTAGAAGCCCCCTATCCTTCCATTCTAATGGCCAATCATGTTTGGGAAGGAGATGTTCCTGCTTTGGCAGCGGTATATCCTCATATTCATCCCTCAATTAAATTCGCAATTCCTGCAAGAGAAGATATATTAGGAAAAGATTTTTTAGTGAAAGAGTTCAAACCGAAAGGACTTCTGAAACTTTTCTTTTTTTTAATAGATAAATCAGGGATGATCCCTAAATATTTGGATTATATAGGTTGTGTCCCAATCAAAAGACCTTTTAGAGACAATGCGAGAGAACTTCTGAAAAAAGGACTTTTAAGAGATATGGTAGACCAAGAATGGGGCTATCTTTCAGACAGGATCTCTGAGGGAAGAAACCTTTTTCTATTTCCGGAGGGAGTGTTTAACCAAGACGGGTACATGGCGCAAGTGAAAAAAGGAGTCTATTTCCTCAGAACTAAATTCAAAAATTTGAATTTCACTTCCTTTACCTTGACTTACGACTATCTCTCTTCTAAAAAATCAGAGCTTCATATAGGTTATGGAGAGCAATTCCCTATCCCAGAAAATGCGGATGCAGATCAAGTTGCTAATATCGTAAAAGGAAGATTAGGAAGCGGATACACAGTCACCGCGGGAAATTTGGCTTCTTATATGATCTTAAAATTCGAAGGGAAAGCGAAAGAAAGTAAGGAAAAATTATTTTCACTTCTCACTTCCTTAGCCGAGAAGATCAAGAACGCTCACCCTGAAATTTATATTTCCGAAAAATTCAAAACGGACGCGCTTAAACACGCATTCGATTTCTTTTTAGAGAAGGCCAAAAAAGGTGGCTTTGTCCGATTAGAAGGAAACGATATAGTTTTCTTGGAAAAATTATTTCAGCTCCCGAAAGATCTTCATAATTTAAAGAAAAAAAATCTGGTCTTATATCACAGAAACCAACTCACGTATCATCTTCCTAAATTGGATACGATTTGGTCCGCTATTAACGCCTGAGGAGTAACTTTTGGCATTTTGGAAAAGATTTGTTTCCCGTAAAACTAGGGTAGAAAACTGGATCACTAACCCCGGAGTTTTGGAAAACAGCATACGTAAAAGTTTACATTTTTTATTCAGATCCAGCTTAGAGGAAATTTTTCCGGAAGATCTTTCAATCTCTCCTTCTGCTTTAGGCCTGGTTCGTCTTCCTGAAGAAAAACTAAAAGTTTTAGCGGAAGAATTTCCAATAGAGAAAGCATTCCCCTATACTTCTGCGGACGAATTTCTTTCGGAAGAATCTATGAATTCTATCGTGGAGTTTATTGCAGGAACTCAAGCTGCTCCTTCTAAAAATCTGATCTTAGGAATTCTGAATCAACCGGAAGTTCAGGCGATCTTCTCCCAAGGATTGGAGAAAGTATTAAGTGAATTTCATAAAAAGATAAATCCTTTGCATGGAGTTTTCCAAGTAGCGGGTTTGGAAAAACAGATTTCTCAATTCTTATCTTCTTTATTGCCTACATTTACGGAAAGGATCGCTGACTTTGTTTCTATAGGTTCTGGAACTCAAGAGATCCAAACGGTGATCCGAAACACTTTGAAAATCCTTTTCAAAACAGGTTTTAACGATCTGGGAAGATTAGAAACTTCCAGGTTCGGTGCGGGAACCGATAGGATCAGGAGAGCAATTGCAAGCGATGAAAAAGTCCGTGGAGCCATGGAGAATTTATACTCCGTAAGCAGAGATACATTACTGAATCATTATAGAAAAGAAACTTTGAAAGAGTTTATCGGACTTTCAGAACCTGAGCTGGATCTGTGGATCGGCAAAATTTCAGAAGACGCAGCTTCCAATATTAGAAAGGTCCATTCTAAAAGGTCTCTTTCTCCTTTGGTTCTGGATCTACTCTCGGATATTTTGGGATGAAGAAGGTAATATCCACCATCCAAAACGCATTAGAATACCTAGATAAACTAGGACCTCAAAAATCCTTCCAGTTATTCCGCAATCTAGGTTACGAGGCGTTATTTTCCATTTCGGAAAAGGTGGATCATAAAAAACTTTTATTCTTAAGCCAAAACCTGAGCGAACAGGAAATAGTAACTCTTTTACAATCCATCCAAGAAACAACTCTTGTGGATCTGATCCAGAACACGGTTCCATCCGATCTGGTATATTATGTAAAACATTTAGGTCTCAAAGATCTTAAATTTTTAGCAGAGTCGATTTCTCCATTAGATGTTTCTAAGATAAATCATACGATAGGTTCTAAAACGATCGTTGAGATCTTAACGAATATCGGACCTGATTCTTCGATTGATTATTTGAATGCGATTGGTATAGATTCTTTTCTGGAACTGACCAAGGCTTTGCCTGTAAAAGATTTTGTTCCTTTAACTAAAGCCTTAACTCCTGAAGAATGTGCAGAATGGATCCGTAAAAGATCCATTTCAGAGATCCCTGCTTTATTAAAAGGTTTAGGAACTAAAAATGCAGTAAACCTTTTGCAACAGGTAGGTTTTCAAAAAGTAATTTCAATCCTTTCCGTTTTGAATCCGGAAGAACTTGTAAATCTAATCCACACTTTAAACAAAATGAAATTACCTTCTGCCAAAAACCCTGCGGCAAAGAAGACGAAAGTCCCTCAAAACAAAAGAAGTTCTAAAAGAAAACGTAAAAGTCCTTAAACTTAGTTTCCTTTTTGAGCAGAGATCACTTCTTCCCTACTCTTAGAAATGCCATCCAATCTTTCCTTTAGAAGTTTCTCATATTCTGGATTGGCGGTTTTTGGATTTTCTCCCACTAATTTTTGATAATTCTCCATTCCATATTTTAGGATCTCTAACATATCGTCGGATCGTTTTAATTTTGCATTTAGATAGAAGGACATTTCTTCCTTAGGCACATCTTTTCTTTCTAAAATTTCTCTTTGAACCCTGTAATAATGATCTTCATTTTCTTTCTTTTTAGCTATTTCTTCTTCTGAAAGTTTTTTAGGGATGAGAGAATTGTTCGGAAATTTTTCGGTAAGAGGTTTGAACTTCTCATAAAGTTGCTCGTATAATTTAGCTTTTTCTTCCGGACTTAAACTTTCTAGATAAGATTTTGTTTTAGTAGGTTTAGAACCTTGTTCAGCGGTAACCGCAACAGGTCCGGAGGCTGTCTCTTCTATATGTCCTGAAAAATCTAAGAAAGATCCTCCTTCGAATAGAGAGTTTTCTTTTCTAGTCAAGGTCTCTTCCGAGAGCCCACCTTGGTAGCTTGTGTTTTCTTTTGGAGAAGTTCCCGGAAATAGAAGATAAAAAATTCCGATCAAGGAAACGATGAGTATGGATAAGATTAAATACGTTCTTTTTTGATTCATTCAGAATACAAAGGTAAAATCACCTTAAAAATGCTGCCACCTTTTTGGTTTGGCTCTACGATGACTTCTCCCCCCATTTTATTGATTAAAGTTCGGCTGATAGAAAGTCCTAGTCCAGTACCGCCCACAGTTCTGTTCCTTTGGTCCGGTACCCTAAAAAATCTTTCGAAGATCAGCTCTTTATATTTAGGATCTATACCGATCCCGGTGTCCGTAAATCGAACCTCTACTTTTTTATCCGAGATTTTTTTGAGAGAGACATCGATCCCTCCTTTTTCCGTATATTTTATAGCGTTCACGAAAAAATTCGTGATGATCTGGGAGAATTCAAATCTTACTCCTTTCAGTTTTAAACCTTCAGAAAGATTAGTAGTTACAGTAAGTCCGCTTTCGGATGCGGAAGGAGAATTGATATAAAGAACCTCTTCGATTACCGTTAGCGGATCGAAAATTTCATACATCTCCTCGGAAGTTTGTGAGTCCTTCTTCTCCAATTGCAGAAGGTTATCTATCAGGAAATTTAACCTTCTCACATTCTTACGGATCACGTCGGTCATTTCCTTTTGGTCCTTGTCCAAAGGAAGTTGTTCATTCGAGAATAAAAGGTCGAAATATCCCTGGATATTCGTCATAGGGGATCTAAGTTCATGAGATATATTGGATATGAACTCATGTTTGATCTTTTCAGACTCTAAAATTAACGCGTTATCGTTTACTTGGATCTGATAGAATCTTTTTGTTTCCGCGCTAAAACCGGTTACGCTCAGGCCCACTGAAAATTTGGTTCCATCTTTTAAGATCAAACCCGCTTCCGGAATGAAAGTCATATTTTGGTCTTTTCCTCCCGGAGATTTTAGTTCTGTTTGTTCCAAAATATCGGGAAGAACTCTTGCGAGTCGGATGTTTTTGATCTCGGAGGTTTGGTATCCGGAAACTTCTCTGAACCTTCTGTTTGCATCCACGATCATTCTTGTATCGGCATTTACTATGATCATCGCATCAGTCGCAAATTCGAACATATAGCGGTATCTTTCTTCTGTAGTTTGTCGTTTTAGATCGCTTATATCCAGCCTGGTTTCCAAGAGATAATTATCCTCGGATAACCTTTTATTCTTCTCTTCTATATCTCGGATCTCTTGATTCAAATAATCTAATATTGCATTCACAGTGGAACGTATAAAAAGGTACGGGCTCCGAGGAAGTTGTGTATCCAAAGAAACTTCTTTTCTTCCTAAAAAGAGAGAAAGAGCCAACTCTTTCAATTCGGATACTAAACTTCGGAGCGGAGAGATATCCTTTACGATATTCCCGAATTTAGTTTTTCCATTAGAATAATAACTATTATAGAATTTGGAATTAGCCTGAGTGATAGAAGAAGGAAATTTAGGAAAAGGATTATCTGCGACTGAATGAGCCAGATTTTCTAGAATCTTTTTCCCTCCGTCCAAACCTGGGAATGTTTTTCCATACATCTCCATCACGAAACGCACGTCTTCGAAGGAAGGCATTCCGGATAAAATTTTTCCAAGTTCAGGGACCGGCCTTCTATAAAATCCGTCCAGTTCTCCTGGCTTCCAAGGGCATGGGCCTACCCAATCCGCTACGAACGAATCCCCTTCGTATGCTACATGATTTGCAAGATCTTCCATTGCCTTTTTGATCGCTCTGGAAACTCTGTTTGCTTCTTCCGGATACTTAGAAGCAAATCTTCCCGTGAATACTAACATATTTGTAGGTAAGTAATACGGCGGGATCTCGTTTTCAACTGTGAGGCAGTAACCCTTCTCCCCAAAGAATGGATACTCTTGGAGAGATGCGGCCGCACCCAGACATTCCGCACGAATAAACTCATGAGCGAGTAACGTAGGCCTTGTGGTAAGATAAGGCACAGGTTTTCTACGGTGATAGTTTTCGGAGCGAAAAAATTCCTCCGCTACGAACCTGTCCAAGGAATATGGATGTAAGATCGGTAAAAAACTATGATAGGAATCTCTAATGGACTCCGCTTCCATATAAGATGCGGAATAAAATCCATGCACCAAACATGATAAAATGACTCCTCTATAAAAAGTCCAATTAGGAGAAGTTTTTTTGAGTTGCTGATGAGCCCATGCAGTGAAAGGAATTTCTCCTGCTTCTGCTCTCCCTTCTCTCAAGTGAGCGAGAACTGCCTCGTAACTTTTGAGCGCTCTGACTCTGACAAGTACGTCTTCTTCTTCAAAGTATCCTCGGCTGAAAGCCAAGAATACCGGAAAAGCTGTGAGCCTTGGTGTTGTGACTATCTCTATTTCTATCACGCGGTCTATCGTTCTTAGGCACCGGGTTTTTTCAAGAAACCCTTGGATTTCCTTTCTAAAACCTGCAAAAAAGACTAAACGGATCTCGGTTTTCGTCCGAGAGACATAATAAGGGTGAGAAGATTAGCCATTTCGGCTTAGGTAGGAACTCCAGAGGCTTATATGAAGTTAGATGATCTAGAATCTTATCGCAGAATTGTCTCCAGAATGGAAGAAATCCAAGGAATTACGGAGAGATTTCAACCGAAACCTCCTGTCCAGGAAGGAGATCCTACATCTAAAAAGATCGAGTCCGAATTCTCGCAAGAGTTGGACTCCAAAATGAAAGGGATTTTCTCACAAGAGAATGATCCAACTCCCAAGGATCTGAGCAGTATTATAGAGAGGGAATCCTATAAAAATCATTTGGATCCGAATCTAGTCAAATCTGTGATCAAGGCGGAGTCCAATTTTAAACCAAATGCGGTTTCTTCTAAAGGTGCGATCGGTCTGATGCAGCTCATGCCTGGAACGGCGGACATTCTAGGCGTAGATAATCCTTACGATCCGGAAGAAAATATCGCGGGTGGGACTAAGTTCCTCGCGGATATGATGAAGAAGTTCGGAAATTCTGATAAGGCACTCGCGGCTTATAATGCCGGACCTGGTGCAGTCCAAAAATACGACGGGATCCCTCCTTACAAGGAGACGAAAGATTACGTAAAAAAGGTAAATCGTTTCTGGAAGGGAGAGTATTAATAATATTTTTTTAATTCTCCGAATAGACAAGAAGTCAATTCAGAACAACTAGCCATCTTCTCGGGTTGGAGACATACCTGCATCTTATCGAAATGTTTTCTGCAACCTCTTAAACAGGAATTTTCCACTTTATATAATTGGTCTTCGGAAGTTTGCGGATATTCTTTCTTAGTACATTTCGCAAGATTATCGCAATAATCCAGACAGATCTCTTTTCCTTCCCATTCCATACCGGACTGAACCACAGTTCCTCTGGAATATTTGAAGGCGATAAATGTGCCCACGGCCAGACCCAAAACGAAGATTGGGAAATAAGGGAAAATTTTTCTGAAAGGAATTGGGCTCATCGACTCTCCAATTCGGAATTCTTACTCCGAGAAGGCTCATAAAAATATACGTATTCTTTTCCCTGTGTTGGACTCAGGAGTTCCTGCAGGGTAACATCTCTTTTCCATACAGTTTGTGTCTGAAGAAGTTGGTATCCAGTTGGAATCGGAATCGGCTCTTGGAAGAAGACCAGATATCGAATTCCATCCACACAATTTCGATCCGCACCCGGAACAGAATGAATGATCTCCGCGTCTGGAAGTGCATTCCTAAAAGTGAGCGCAGTCCAAGGGTTTTCTGAAACTATACAGATTTGTTTTGCATTTATGAATGGTCCATTCTCCGGAACCTCACTTAGGTTCACTCTGGGAAGAATGGAAAATTGGATATAAGAAAGTAAACCTGCCGCCAGCACGAGGTTCAATGCGGTAGTGGAAGGAACTCCAGACCCTTGGACTCGGATCCTTCTTCCCCATAAAAAAATCAAAAGTAAGAACGCTGTGAATATCAATTCCGGCCAGATATTCTGGCCCAGAAGAATTCCGAAACCCCACATTGCGGCCAAGACCAACAAACTGATCCCTAAACAAAAGAAATAGTCCAAAGATAGAAGCTTCGAGAACTGATATTCCTTTTTCCGAATGAAGAATAATCCGATTCCCAAGAAAGCCAAAGGGATCAAAGGAAGAAGGTAGTAAAAATCCTTACGGTTCGGCGCCAAATGGACTAAGCAGATCGCAAGGATGGCCCAGAGGTAGGAACTCCCGACAACTTCTCTCAACGATTTTGGCTTCTGGAATAATTTAGAATAGAACCCTGAGAAAACCGCCAAACTGAAAGGAAAACTATAGAGTAAGAACCCGATCGGAATGATCCACTCAGATTGGTTAGCGGTGGCAGCGGAAAATTTTCCTAAATTTTCGGTGAATAAGAAGATCGTTAGGAATTCTTTCCCCAATTCCGAATAAGAAAGAAGGACCAGGATCCATACTACTGGAACAATTAAAGAAGAAGAATGAAAGATAATATGAGAGAGGAGTTCCTTCCATATTCTTTTTTTGCCTACCCATCCCCCATTCGAGTGAAGAAGGAAAATTCCGATCACTGAATAAGATCCTAAGATGATGCCGCTGTATACCTGGAACACCGGACCTTTGATAAGAATTGCGATTCCGGAGAAGAAGCCCCCAAGAAATAGCCAGATCCGATTCTTAGAGAGCCTGAATTCTAAGATCGTGACAGACACCAAAATGATGAAGAAGGTCAGCAAGGATTCCATCATCACCAATCTAGAGAATTTGAATACTCCCAAGGTCAGCGTATAAGCAAAAGAAATTGTGAACGCTAGTTTAGGACTTCCACCTGCCCTTCTGATACCTAAGTAAATTAGAACAGAGGAACCGAAAAAAAGTAAAAAAGAAGGAAATCTTTCTGCAAAAAAGCTGACACCAAAAAGACTATCCGAAAAAATTCCGAGCCAAAACAGAGCCGGTGGCTTGTAGAGATTTAAAACACCTTCGAATTTAGGGAAAAGATAGGAAGAAGAAGCCAAACTTTCTCGGATCGTAGCGATATGCATCGCTTCGTCTCCTTGGGTTAAGATAGCATTCCCTCCAGATCCTGGTAGAAGAAAGAATACGTTTAACAAAATGAGCAGAGAAACAAATATTCTATCTCCATTTAAGCTTTTTTTAAAAAACGAATTCCAAACCATAAATTTGAAGAAAGTTCCCTTTTTTGCAGATTCTCGATCCGGAAGGATCAAAAAATCCGCATGTAATCACTCACTTACTTATCACCATAATGTAAAAATAAACGGAACAGGCAAGAGCAAAGTGGTTCTAAAAAGTAAAAATGCGCTTGGCTGATTAGTCGAAGGTCGGGATACATCCCATATAGGCAGTTAGATGGTTCGAACCCCTAAGAAGAAGGTCAAAAAAACTAAGGTATCCAAAGCTGGTGCTCATGGTTCCCATAAGGGCCCTAAAAAAAGAGACCGAAAAGCAACTGAAACTGCTTTGATGAAGGCAGGGATACAAGTTTTTGCCAAAAAAGGATATGACGCAGCGACCACAAAGGATATCGCTAAGGCTGCGGGAGCTAACGAGGCTCTCATCATGCGTTATTTTGGTGGGAAGAAAGGACTATTAGAAGCTATCCTAACTCGAACAGACGACCTAGGCGGTTCGGCTACAGGGAAAAAAGAAATTGAGGCCAAGCCGGAACTTCATTTAAATGAGGCATTGGTCGAGTCCATTACGGAAAGATGTTCTGATTTCAAACATTATTCCGACTTCATGAAAGTTGCGGTCAGTAGGATCATCTTAGATCCGGACGTTAGTAGAATTATCCAAAGTAAAATTTACACCAAGGCTCTTCCTGAAATGATCCATGAACTGGAGAAATTTAAGAAGGGAGGAGAAATAGATCCTAAAGCGGACCTAAAATCGGTTGCATTTGGAATTTCTTCTTTGACTTTCGCTTTAGGATTTATGGCTCAGGTGGTTTATAAAATTCCGGAATCGGAAATCAAAGCTACAATCAAAGAAATGGTTAGGATCTTGCAGAAGGGTCTAAAACCGGACTCTAAATAAAAAATGCCGAGACCAAGTCCAGGCCTCGGCATTTTTTAGAAAACTTTTACTTTTTGCTGCCGATCAAATTCAAAGCACTTCCCGCCTTAAACCATTCAATCTGTTGAGCATTGTAAGTGTGGTTTACTTTAAATTCGTCCTTACTTCCATCTTTATGATGTAAAGCTAAAGTAAGAGGAGTTCCTTCCTTAAAACCAGTAAGTCCGATAATATCGATCTTATCATCTTCTTGGATCTTATCATAATCCGCCTTATCCGCAAATGTCAAAGCAAGCATCCCCTGCTTCTTCAGGTTTGTTTCATGGATACGAGCAAATGATTTTACAAGAACCGCTCTCACTCCTAAGAATCTAGGCTCCATCGCGGCGTGCTCTCTGGAAGAACCTTCTCCGTAGTTTTCGTCACCGACCACAATCGAAGCGATCCCTTGCGCCTTATACTGACGTTGGACTTTTGGAACTTCGTCGTAAGATCCGTCTAATTGGTTCTTAACACTATTGATCTTTTCATTAAAAATGTTCGTAGCTCCGATCAGAAGGTTATTGGAAATATTATCCAAATGTCCTCTGAATTTCAACCAAGGTCCTGCCATAGAGATATGGTCAGTTGTACATTTTCCTTTTACTTTGATCAGAAGGTTCAAACCTTTTAGATCGGTACCTTCCCACTTAGTGAAAGGAGCAAGCAACTGTAAACGATTGGATTTCGGATCCACAACCACCTGGACATTAGAGCCGTCAGCCGCAGGGGCTTGGTAACCGGCATCTTTTACATCAAATCCTTTTTTAGGAAGCTCATCTCCATTCGGAGGATCTAATTTAACCTTCTCCCCTTTTTCATTGGTAAGAGTATCATTGTTCGGGTCGAAAGTAAGATCTCCTGCGATCGCCAGCGCAGTTACAAGCTCCGGAGAACCCACGAATGCAAAAGTGTTCGGATTACCGTCGTTCCTAGATTGGAAGTTACGATTAAAAGAGTGAACAATCGTGTTCTTTTCCTTCTTATCAGCTCCTACCCTGGACCACATTCCGATACAAGGGCCGCAAGCGTTCGCAAAAACTTTTGCTCCAATCTTTTCGAAAACTTTAATGTACCCATCTCTTTCTATCGTAAAACGAACTAACTCAGAACCGGGAGTGATTGTAAATTCTGCCTTAGGCTTTAGAGATTTTTCGGCAGCTTGGTTTGCAAGAGAAGCAGCACGAGCAATGTCTTCGTAAGAAGAGTTTGTGCAGGAACCAATCAGACCTACTTCTACTTTTGTAGGCCATCCATTCTTCTTAGCTTCTTCTTTCATTTTAGAAATAGGAGTAGCCAAATCAGGAGTGAAAGGTCCGTTTAAGTGAGGTTCCAACTCTGAAAGATTGATCTCGATCACTTGGTCGAAGAATTTATCAGGGTTTGCATACACTTCTGGATCTGCGGTAAGGTGTTCCTTCACCCCATTTGCTAAATCTGCGATATCCGCTCTATTTGTGGAGCGAAGGTATCTTTCCATAGATTCGTCATAGGAGAATGTGGAGGTCGTCGCTCCAATCTCTGCTCCCATATTGGCAATGGTTCCCTTTCCAGTACAAGAAAGAGAAGAAGATCCTTCGCCAAAATATTCTACGATGGCTCCCGTTCCGCCTTTTACGGTAAGAATTCCTGCCACTTTTAAGATAACGTCTTTTGCAGAAGTCCAACCGTTTAGTTTTCCAGTCAGCTTCACTCCGATCAATTTAGGCCATTTGAGTTCCCAAGGAAGGCCAGCCATTACGTCACAAGCGTCTGCTCCACCGACCCCGATCGCAACCATTCCCAAACCACCTGCATTTACAGTATGTGAGTCGGTTCCGATCATCATTCCTCCAGGGAATGCATAATTTTCTAATACTACTTGGTGAATAATTCCTGCTCCGGGCTTCCAGAATCCGATCCCGTACTTGTTGGAAACGGAGGAAAGAAAGTCGTAAACTTCTTTGTTTTCGGTAGAAGCAGTTGCTAAGTCCTGCGAGGAACCGGTTTTCGCGGTGATCAAGTGGTCGCAGTGGACGGTGGAAGGAACTGCTACCTTGTTTCTACCTGCGGACATGAATTGTAATAGGGCCATCTGAGCGGTTGCGTCCTGCATTGCAACGCGGTCCGGGGCAAAATCAACGTAAGACTTTCCTCTTTCGAAATTGGAGGAAGGAGTTCCTTCCCAAAGGTGAGAATAAAGAATTTTTTCAGTCAGAGTGAGAGGTCTTCCGACCACTTCTCTGGCTTTTTTAACCAGGGTCCCGAGTTTTTCATACCGGGCACGAATCATATCTATATCAAATGCCATTGTCATCTCCGATGATGGTTTCATCGTCTCTTAGGGTCGGGGTGCTTGTATAGGATTTTTCCGCCAAAAGGACAATTTTAAGAATACGGAATATCCGTTTACTATTAGATTAGATGGCGATACGGAAGGTGACTGGAGTTCCTTCCAGAAATTGAAAGAGAGAAGAAAAAGGGAGAAACTCCCTTTCACTTGACGATCTGGATATCCACGCGTCTGTTTTTTTCCTGACTTTGTCCCTTTCCCTCCGGAGAAGAAACTATCTGAGAACCTTTCGCTTCCAAAATAAAACGAGAAGTTTCCAAACCATTCCCCAATAAATAATCCCTAACCATCTCGGCTCTGAGTTGGGAAACTTTCAAATTCACTTCTTCCGTTCCTTCGGAAGAAGCATGTCCGATCAGAACTGCTTTAACATCCGAATGTTTTTTGAGAAGAAACGTTAGAGAATCCAGGATCCTTCTTTGGGACTGAGGAATTTTAATATCATTTTTATCAAAAAGGATCGGAGAAGATTGGATTTTAGAAACAAGCTCGCCATCTTTCCCGGAAAAATTCGCAGGCTCGTGTTTCTGAGAGAAGAATTCGAAAATACTTCCCTTCTCCGAAGACGAGGAAGAAGTTTCTTTCTTCTCTTCTACCTGTATAGGCCTACTTTCTTTAACTTCTTCAGTATGGCTAACTGGCTTCTTTCCGTTGTTTCGAAACGCATAATATATCCCGATTCCGAAACCTCCTAAAATAATGAGAGAAAGGACGAGAACAGGGATACTATTTTGTTTTTTCGTCTGGCCGGCAGAAGGAGTCGGAATGTATCCTCTATAAGGTGTGTCTGAGTGTTGAGAACTCATAAGACTAATCGCTTCATCGTGAGAAGTGTATTCCTCTTGTAGGGAAGATTTGGTATGAGTATGAGAAGATTTTTCTGCGGCCCATTTGCGAATTTCGGTGCGGAACCACTCGTCTGCTTTTGTGGTAAATTGAAAGTTCTCACGGACGTATTCCATCGTTTTCTTTTCGATGTCCGTATAGGTATTGTTATCCTTCACCGCGTTAAGAAGTTTCTTTGCATCCGCGATTGAAATACGACCGTCTTTTTTACCTGAGGTAGCTTTCTCCGCTAACTCGATCAGGCCTCGATCATATTTTTTGCCTTTTATAGTGACGTAATAATTCTGCTTCTTAGTCATATTCTCCGTCCGCACTAAAGGCCAGGGATCTTTTCATTCGAAGAACCCCTTTCAGGGCAAATCGAATCTTAAGTTAATTTGATAGATAATCCGTGCAACAAAAGTTTTGCGGGGCCTATATTCATTATCGAACCCTGTATGATGCTTTCTTGATTCTAAATGAAGTCAGACTATAATAAAATCTTCTGTTTTCAAATTTCTCGCCAATATGGGCTAACTTCGGAGAGGGAGTTCCTTCCCAAAAGTACCATTAGAAGACGATCCAATCCGATTGAAATTCCAGAACACTCAGGGATACCTCTTTTCAAAGCCTGAAGGAACTCTTCGTGAATCGGAAAAACTTCCTTACCCAACTTTTTTCTCAACTCTTGCTCTTTTTCAAAACGAGTCCTCTGTTCTATCGGGTCCAAAAGTTCATAGAATGCATTAGCTAATTCTATTTTTCCGAAATACAATTCGAACCTTTTCGCCGTCCCGTTTTCAATTCTAGAGAGGGCAGCCATTTCTGGAGGATAGTCATAGATGAATTGAAATTCCGAAGCGAAGTTCGGCTCTAATAAGTTTAAGAATATTAAAAAAAAGCAGTCTTCATATTCCATAGAATTGAAAGGAAGATTTGTCAGAGACAATTCCTTTATTTTTCTTTCCAGCGATTCTCTATCCCAATCGATGCCCAGTGAGTTAAAGAGGAGTTCCTTCACTGATTTTCTTTGGAATCGTGTTTCCGGAAGCGGAAGGCTCAACATATTAGCAATCCATCGAATCAACTCCTCGACAAGGTTCATTGCCTGGTACAAATCAGTGCCTGATTGATAAAATTCCAACATTAGGAACTCGGCGGTATGGTAGGAACTCCCCTTCTCTCCGGAACGAAACGTATGAGCGATCTCATATACCTTTTCAGCACCTAAAGATAAAGCTTGTTTGAGGGAATATTCAGGGGAGGTAATCAGATATCCCTTCTCTTCACCAGAAGGAGATCCTACCAAAAAAGGATCCAAATATGGTTCCATTCCCGGAATTTTTTTTAAAGACGGCGTATCAACTTCCATGAATCCTTTTTCATGAAAAAAAGTTCTCGTAGCGTGTAAAAATCTGGATCGAAATGACAATATTTCTAAGTTATTCAGCTTCATCTTCGAGTATGAAATCGCTCAAAATAGTATATTAATCCTTTAGAAAGGGAAATGATTGTGGAGTATATCCGAAAATACAGTTACTTCGAAATAAGAAAAAAATCCAAAGCTGTAGAGATTGAGCCTCTTCTTTCTGAAGTCAACGATCAAGTATTGAACGAATTAAACTCAGTTTTGGCGATGGCCTTTTATGAAACAAATCGACACGTAAAATTGGAAATGTCTAAATTCGAGACTTTGCCATTTCCAGTGGTAGAAAAATTGATTAAATACGCCTTAGATCTCCGAGAAAAGAACCGAGTGCTAATTCTTTCCAAGCCGAGGCTTCCGATCCGAAAATATATCAAAACCTTTTCTTTAGAAGAATTAGTTCTAATCCTCTAGCCTTCTCCTTCTTTCAGGGATGTTCCATGCATGAAAAGACAACTTGAGCCCAAGATTTCCAAGCAACAAAAGAGTTCGAGCACTCAATGCAGTTTCTTCTAAACTACCGTTATTGAATTCAACGGAACAATAAAGTATGACATTATGTTTTTCGCAAAAACTTTGGAATTCTTTGCGACGAGGAGCTATTCTTTCTAATAACTCTTGGATATGATCTTCTAATGGGGAACTCGCGTCTCTTTTCGAGTTAATCTGCCATAAGGAGGAAGTAGTCGGTTTTCCTGAGATGGCAGGAACTCCTTTATTGACCGACAAGTCCGGTCGAATTCCAAGAGTTCTGGTTACTTCGTGAACATCCAATCCAGGCTCCGAAACAGCAATAAGAGCCCAGCTCCGCGGGAAGGAAGGATTGCCATATTTCATAAACTGACCAAAACCAGATTTTTCACATTAAGAAATAAGAATTCTCCGGAATTGCCATTAAAAGAAGAATAGCAAAGCCTTCAAAAAAGCCAAACATTATAGCATTTTTCGAATTTTTGTTTTTCAATCAATACATTTAAAATCCCATTTTTTGCTATGTTACAATTTTGGTGGGAATAATATGTTGTAATGAGGTTAAATTTAACATCCAATACACCTGAGGCGCTTATGAAGAATATTCTGGTAATTGAAGATGATCCGGACATCGGGAATTTAATACGAAAGTCATTGGATTCAGCTCATTACCGAACTACAATTCAAACTTCTGGCGAAGAGGGCCTTAAATATTATAAGGCAAACCATCCCGACCTCTTGATTTTAGATCTTTCCTTACCCGACATTGACGGAATGGATGTATGTCGAACAGTCCGAAGATCTGATGAGAATACCCCCATTTTTATAGTTACTGCTCGAAATGAGGAAATAGATAGAATCATGGGACTCGAGTTAGGTGCAGATGATTATATCACTAAGCCTTTCTCTGTTAGAGAATTGAAAACCAGAGTGGATGTGTTCTTCCGCAGATGGGATAAAAAAGCAGGAATTAAACCGAATATCGGAAGCGGTGGAGAAATCATCAGAGGGTCTTTGAAAATCGATCCAGTTCGCCGCAGAGTTACCTTGAAAGATCAAGTGATCAATATTTCCAGAAAAGAATTTGATATTTTACAGCTAATGGCAACCTCTCCCGGCAAAGTTTTTTCAAGAGAAATGATCTTAGAAGCAGTCTGGGGAATGGAATGGGATGGATTTGAAAGAATGATCGACTCCCATATCAAAAGAATTCGCTCTAAGTTAGAAAAGAATTCAGCTCAGCCGGAATGGATCGAAACAATCTGGGGAATTGGATATAGATTTACTGATAATTATGAGGGCATTGTAATCATAGATTAAATCCTTCACCTTAAACTACTGAAAATTCGTTCTTAAAATGAATTAAGAGCGAATTTCTGAGGAGTTCCTTCACAGAACAAATTTTATCATTAATACAAATCGCAATTCTCACAAAAAATTTACTCCATATTTCCATTTCGAAACCCGTCTTCTGTATGGAAAAATTGAGACCCACTTTTCATCGTTCATTCTCTCAAAACATATCTTTAGAAAACACGATTCGAAAGAAACGTAAAGTCTCGACCCTTCTGGTTCCTCCTCACCTGGCAAAATATGTTCGTAAACAAGGGATAAACTATCTACTGAAAAAGGCTCTTACGCACCATCAAAGAAGCTTTCGCTTTCATTCAAGTAAACGTATTAATTCTGAATCAATATATACCAAATATCAGAACATTCGAGGAAGATCGAAAGACAATAGATATATAAAGTTTAATTTCAGGCCAAGAACAGAAGATTGGATTCAACTTAGAAGTCTTGCCATGAGTCATGGAGTTTCAATGTGCTATCTATTCGTATTGCTCTTAGAAAAATATAAATCCAAAGAATTTTCAAATGTTGAAAGAATAATTTGGCAAGTAAAAGCTGCAATTCATGCGAACTTTGATTCAAAGATCTTCTTCCGAGAGCTATGGGTCTTAGAATATCGGTTAACAAAATCAGATTTTAGAGTGAAAAGAAAAGATCCACATGGACCAAAAATCGCTTAAATACTTAGTAAATTAAGTATTACTTAAGAGATTTTCGGCTGAGATAGCAAATTGCAAATCGAAGTTGGATAACCCGTTTAAGCTGTGTGTGCATAGTTCCACTCTAACTGAACCATTGGAAAAAAGCATGTCTGGATGGTGATCTATATCATTAGCGAGCTTCGCTAAAGCTGTTATGATTTTAATGCCTTCTAGATATTGAGATAATTTATATACTCTAACAATTTTCGGAACTTCATTTGCGGTAACTATTTCCCAGGTGATAGGGAGTTCCTTCCTGATTTGCTCTAACGAAAGCGGAACTGGCAAATGACTCATACAATCTCAGTTTAGAGCACTTTTTTCAAAGCCTGCTTGATCTTCTCAGCATCATCAATCGCGCCATTTGAAAGAGATCCTGCACGTGCCATTAAATTAACAGCCCCATCCATTCTCGCTTTTAGCTCTTCGATTTTGTGTAGTTGATCATTTAGAAAAGCGAGTTTTGATTCGATTTCCATTTCCTTTCTTTCAAGAAGGAGCTTATAATTCTCTAACTCTTGGATTTTCTTGCGGGTCTTTTTAGCCTCGCTATCCACATCTTTACGATAATATTTCTCTAATTCTTTCTCAGCTTGCGCGTGACGATCAGCTTCAGCTTTAAACTCTCGCTTCAAATGCTTCAGAGCTTGGCGATATGCTCTATTGTATATTCTCTGTCTTTGAGTTCTTCTTATCTTAGCAATTTTAGATAATAAATTCATGTGCCATCCCCTTTTTACTTTCCATCGACCGGAATGGTTTTCGCTTCAATTTTCTATCCGTTTGTGGTTAGACCTAATATATCGACTTATTTATCCCTACGGTCAAATTTAAAGTCCTTAATTTTCGTGATTGGATGATTTCAAGATGTAAAATTCTTGAAATTGATTAGCTATACTAACATAAAAGTATATGGAGGGCGTTCTTATGTCTAAAGGTGATAATCTAAGCGAAGAACTCCAAATTTTAAAAGATAAGGCCAAAAAAATTACAGGCAAGGCCCGGGAGGAATACTTGGAACACGTATCTGATCTAAAGGAAAAATTAAAACAAGTTACTGGCGAGACCAGCGAAAAGGCCAAACAAATCATCGACCAAACTGGAACTTATATCAAAGAAAATCCACAAAAAGCAACTTTGATCGGGCTAGGGGTTGGAGTCGGGATAGGCGTGATCATCGGAATGCTTATCGGTCGAAGAAAATAATACGGAACATCCATTGACCGCTAAAAGAACGGATTCAGAAGAAATTCCTTACGAAAATAGAGAGAAGCAAGAGGGAGCTTCGTTTTCAAGTTTTGAATTGAAGGAACACCTGCTCGCTTTTATCAATTCAATCACAGAATATTTCGAAACTCTTCTTCTTTATGCAAAAAAAATCGCAACGGAAAAGATTGTATTAGGTATCCAAGCCTATGTATTCTTCCGGATCGCTCTATTCTTCGTTAGTTTAAGTGTTTTATTCTTTCTTGCTGCCTTTTTCCTCTATTTACAGAGGCAATTTACGGGTGATCCGTTACCTGCGGCTTTGGGAACTGGAGGCCTTTGCCTCTTTATTTCTCTAATGGGTGTTTTCGCCCTTATTCGGAAACTTAAAGCGTGAGAGTGGAAGGAACTCCCGCCCATGAGTAAGACAAAGAACAAAGAAAATCGTATCTTCTCCCTGAATCCTCTTTCTGGAGAAGACTACATTCCTTGGAAAGACCCTTCCAAAATGAGCAAGGAAGAACTCCAGCTCTATTTACAGATTAAAAAATTACAGGTTCGACTGAGTTTCGAACGATTACAGTCTTCCATTAGTTATACGGGAATGATAATTGAGGCCTTCCAAAGTCTGGGACTTCAGGATTGGGTCCTGAAATTGTTGAACCAAGGGGACGAAGACACTTCAGAGTAGTCTGGAGTTCCTACCAACCTTACTTCACCTCTCGGATCTGGATCGTCTCCACACGGTCAGCACCCGCAATAATATCCGACAAGATCACCACCTGGTCTCCATCCTTCACTCTACCACTCGATTTTAAAGTTTCGATAGCCAGTTTGATCGTCTTCTCAGGATCGCTGGAAAAATCGATCCGGTATGGAATTACACTTCGAGTCAGCCAAAGTTTACGTCTTACTGTGGTCATGTTGGTAAAAGCATAGATGAGTGGAAACCTAGGATGGAAGGAAGCTACATTCAGAGCAGTAGTTCCTCTCCTAGTAATCACTATAATTGCAGGCGATTTGATAGAATCAGAGAGCATAGCCGCTGATCTGGCCATTTCTTCCTTTTTGTTGGAAGGAACTCTTTCCAAAACATAACCAAGTCCCGGCGCCTTCTCCACTCTTTCCGAGATTTTGTGAAGCATATCGACACAACGAACTGGGAATTTTCCTGCGGCTGTCTCACCGGACAACATGATTGCATCTGCTTCTTCAAAAACTGCGTTGGCAACGTCAGTCACTTCCGCTCGAGTTGGAGAAGGATTATTGATCATGGATTCCAAAAGGTGAGTCGCAACGATCACTCGTTTTCCTTTGATCGCACATTCTCGAATAATTGCACGTTGGATTAGAGGGAGTTCCTCGATAGGAAGTTCCACTCCAAGATCGCCTCTGGCTACCATCACACCGTCAGCGGCTTCCACGATCTCTACCATGTTTTTCACGGCTTCTTGATCTTCAATCTTAGCGATGATATCCGTATGACCATTATTTTCTTCTATGATCTTGCGAAGTTGGTGGATATCTTCCGCAGAGCGAACGAAAGAAAGTGCGATAAAATCCACATCTTCTTCCAAACCGAAAAGAATATCCTTTTGATCCTTTTGAGTGATGGAAGGCAGGTTTACGCGAATACCTGGCAGATTGATATGTTTACGAGAACCTAATTTACCACCGTCTACAACTTTACATTTTAAAGCAGTTTCTTGGATCTCTTCCACCACAAGATTGATCAAACCGTTATCGACAGTAACTCTATCGCCGATTTTCAGGTCTTTTACGATATCGCGATAATTTACGAAAACGGATTGTTCCTCTGATTCTTCTCCAGGAATGATATGGAAAGTAAAAGATTCTCCCACTTTTAGATCCAAATGATCCACTTGCAGATCCCCTGTGCGGATCTCAGGACCTTGGGTGTCCAATAAGATTGCGATCGGATGTTTTAATACATCCTTGTTCAAAGACTTAATGGCACGGATCACGGATCTATGAAAGTCGTGATTCCCGTGGGACATGTTTAATCTGGCGATATTCATCCCAGCTTCCGCAAGGGATTGGATCATTTTTTTGTCGGCCGTTGCCGGGCCGATTGTGCATATAATTTTAGTTTTTCTGAAATTAACTAATTCATTCTTCATGTATATTCGGTTTTATTAAAATTGCTCTAATGATCCGAGCTCAGATTTTAGGAAGGGTTCTGTTTAGAAAATCCTCAAAAGAAATATAAAAATCGAACTTTTCCTGTTCAGGCATGCCCGCATTTTTCTGTTCGTCTACAATTCTCTTCGCCTTATCCAGCAATGCCTTGCCGTTCTTTTTCAAGAACCTTCTGCTAATAAGGATCGGAAAAGAATACTGCTCTTCCTGATTTCTAACCATAAAGGAATGGATTTCCTTTTTTGCATTCTTTTTCAGGAAGTTGATCAGAGTATTTTCATCCATATCTCCACCTAAAGCCTGTAAGAGATATTCCCTGTCCGGAAGTTCGTCCTGGCTCCAAGCGTGGTCTATAACGTCTAAAACGGCAGAAAGATTTCGTTTAATCTCGGCTTCTTGCTCCGAGCTCAACCCGGAGCTTCTTGCAGGAGCATTCGACTCGGAATTTGCAACTGCAGCCGCAGCTCGCGCTTTTGCAGTCGCCTCGGCAGTTTCTCTATCTTTTACTCTTCTTTCTGCAAGTTTTACCTTTTCTTCCTGAGCAACTCTGGTTCTTGCTTCTAAGATCTTTTTATTCTGCTCGGATGCAAGCCTTGCTCTGATCTCTTCTGCTTCGAATCTATGAACTACATTATTCCCGAAGAGAGATCTGAAAAATCTGGTGATAAAAGGAAGATATTTAAAAAGAGAAGAATATTCCAATTTCTCAAATTGAGAGCTCGCCTCTCTGGACTCCATCATGTCCCGGATATTCATTTTTGCTAAAACACGGATCTCACTGTCGTTTCCGGTCGCGGTAAGAACCCTTTTTGCAGTCTCAACCGCACCGTTGATACAATCTTTATGAAGAACAAAAACGTAAAGACCCTTCTTATCCGCAAAATCCGAACTTAAGATCATATCATGATTGACGATCAGGTTTTTGACTTCTTCTTCGATAGGCTCGCCGCGAAAACGAAGATAATTCAGATCCACCAATCGATTTGCGGATTTAATATAGTCGAGTAACTCGGAAAGTTTGGCCTTCTTTTCTTCTTTTTCTTTTTTCTCCTTCTCCTCTTCTTCAAAATGAATTAGAGAAAGAAGTTCTTCAACTGCGGTTTTTTGGTCACCATAGGCTGGACTTAAAAAAGGAAGGACTTGTCCTGCGATAGAGCGTGTATTCTGGAGGTCTTGCTCCGAAAAATTACCAAGCACGCCTATTCTTTGCAGTTCAGGAATAATTCTTTCGTTCAGATACTTTTTATAAGCATCCAATCTCGCGATGATCTCATCTTGGACATTATAATAAAAAACGGAACGGTTTCCTGGACTTAAGGCATTCTCATTTCTATAAAAATATAAGATCCGAGAATCCACTAACTTTTTAAGCACAGGCTTTAAGTGAATATTGATCGTGGTTTGTTTTAAGACAGGAGTAACGTCAAAATTATCCTGAAACAAATTCCCGATCTCGGAAGAAGCATATGTCTCGCTTAATTTATTATTATCAATACAATCATAGATCCATTTTTGGAAATTTTCCTTCCCGGGAAACTGCCTCTTCTCCTTTACCCATCTTTGGATGGAACTGAAAGAAGTTTGATTTACACCGTCGACATATCTGTGGCTCGAACCTGCATCCGTTTGAGAAGGCCTGGCAAAAACAGTGATCAACCGTAAAAAGGAAGTGATCCTTCCGTCGGAAGAATCTCCGGTAGGATTATAATCCACCATACAGATCTTTTTTACGATAGGAGGATTATGGCGAGCGCTCATCTCTTTCAGATAGGCGCTTACCCTTTCCTTGTCCAAGGTTAACTCTCTGGAAAGTTGTTCCGTGCTAGGTAGAATTTTATTCGCTACGAACTTTTCAGTCCAGTCGCCAATGATCAGTACTAGTTTATGAATTCCCTTATACTGGAAATCCCCTCTGGCCTCTAAAGCTTGGGTTAACTGTAAGGCCGAGTTATAATCCGCTACCTTAAGTTCCGGAGATTGGGGATCCAGCATGAGTCATCCTCTTCGACTAGAGTAGGTTTTTCCGATACATCAATTCCGCGTTTAAAATCGCGGCACCGGCAGCCCCACGAACCGTATTATGACTTAGGACAACATATTTCCAATCTAAAATCGGATCCGGTCTAAGTCTTCCCACTACGGTAGTCATACCTCTCCCTGTTTCCAGGTCTAGACGAGGCTGGGGTCTGTCTTCTTCTTGACGATAAAGAATCGGAAAATCCGGAGCGAGAGGCAACTTTAATTCTTGAGGCTCGCCTTTAAATGAAGACCAGGCTTCTAAAATTTCGGATTCCGTAGGTGTCCTCTTGAATTTTACGGAAACACAAACTGTATGTCCGTCAAAAACAGGAACTCGATTGCAATGAGCGGAAATCTTAAAATCCGCATTCACAATTTTACCGCCCTCGGTCTTTCCAAGACATTTCAGAGGTTCGATCTCCGCCTTATCTTCTTCGCCGCCTATAAAAGGGACTACGTTCCCCAAAATATCCATGGTAGGAACTCCCGGATAACCTGCTCCGGAGATTGCCTGCATAGAGAACAACATAACGGACTCTATGCCGAACTTTTCATATAGAGGTTTGAGAGAGATGGTCACTCCCATAATCGTACAATTGGAGTTAGTGATGATCTTACCTGGTGTCTTCTGACTGGAGATCACATCCAAATGGTTCGCGTTCACTTCCGCAGAAAGAAGAGGAACATTCTCCACCATTCTATGATTTTTAGAATTGGAAATAATATGGATACCTGCCTCTGCAAAAGAAGTTTCAACTTCTCCTGCAATAGAAGCATCCAAACCGGAAAAAGCTAATTTAACACCTTGGGTGATCTTCGGATCCGGCAATGTGATAATTATGTCGCGAGCATATTTAGGAATATCTCCGGAGATCTTCCAACGCTTCTTCATAACGTCAGCATATGTTTTGCCTGCGCTATTCTCGGATGCGCATAGATGGGTTACCTGAAAATAAGGATGGTTTTCCAAAAGTTGGATGAACCTTTGCCCGACGGAGCCGGTGGCTCCCAAAACAGCTACGTTAATTTTGCTCATAGAACTTATTGACCGCTCGCGAACTTAAAGTCCGCTTTTCATTGTTTTTTTCTATTTTTTTCCAAGACCACGGACTGTCATTCGACAAATTTAGATATGAACGAAGCATACTTAGAATTCATCTTTTGAGTCCCTTTATACGTAAGATGATGGAAATCCCAAAAATCTGTCGAAGGCAACGCCCGACTTAGATCCACAAAATTGTCCCCGCCACCGCTAATCTCTTTCAGATAAAACAAATGCTCTTTATACCAATCAGAATCCCCATACCAGGAAAGGCTGACTGGGTTTTCAGGATTGTTTATTAAGAGAAATGGCAAATCCTTCTCTTTAAAAAAAGAAATGAGCTTCTTCATATAACGAAAATGAAGAATGGGTCGGAACTTCTCCTTTGCGATCTTCTTCTTAGAGTCCGCCAACACCTGAATGTACTGTAATCCCGGTCTTTTTTTTAGGTCTGTAAGAAGGCGAAAGTAAAAGTATTCTTCATATTCCTTATCGGACATCCCTAAAAAGCGTAGGTCTTCCAACCTTTCTTCTCTCACCGGTCTTCTGTCCAAAAGAGAGAGATCATCTTCTTTCCCGAAAATCTGCTGGAGCCTTACCCCAAGAATGTCCCGAGCCCAGTCCTTATGTTCCGGTCCCGCAAAATAAGGGATCCAAGTATTAGAAACTTCTGCTCGGATCCAGTTCTCCTTCTCCCCTTGATCCAAAAACCTGGAATCTAAAAGAATTTTTTTCCAACCAGGACTCTTAAACTCCAAGGTCTGCTTAACTGTATGAGAAGAATTTTCCAAATTCAGGATCAACTTTCCATCCTTCAGGACTTCTTCTACCACCTGGATATAAAAACCTTTGCGGGCCATATAAGGTTTAGGCTGAAAAGAAAAAACTTTCCCAGTCCAACCTCTAAAGGTCACCTTCTCCGGAATGTCCACGCCGTTATACTCTCTGAAGCTGGTGTTCCTACCAAAACGATGCTCATAAACAGAAGAGGAAATTTTCCAATAAACTTCCTTATAACGATAAGAACCGAAAATAGAAGCAGCTAGATATTCCGCACCTTTCTCCAATCCGATTAAATCCCAAAACTCAAAGAGACTTTCTAAAGGAAAAATGATCTTGGATTGGGGAGCGTCTCGAAAATCCAGAGCGTCCAGGATCAGTTTGGATTCTTCTGCGGTTTCATTCTTACCGTTTTTAGGATCCAGAACATAAGTCCTATACAATCTCCAATCCACAAAGTTCACCGGATACACGACAAGATCCGGAGATAAATTTAGGAATTGGTTTCTCATCAGATACGCATCCATAGGAGGCATACCCGCATAAGACAAAAAGATGACTTCCAGATCTTTCCCAGTGACCTTTCGAAGCTCTGCTTCTAAGTCTCTAGGATTAATAGAATAACCGGTAACGCTAGAACCTATTACTAAAACGCGGAATTTCTGCTTCGAAACTTTTTCGAAAGTTTTAAACTCATGTAAAAAATTATAAAAATAATCCGCTCCCCAGGAAGATTCGTTAGGCAAGAGCCAAAACGAGTATCGGAATAAGAAGAAATCTAAAAAAAGTACGGAGATAACAACGGAAAATAAGATCGTTAACTTGGAACGGGACACAGCTCCATAAACTGAAAGTAATTGCCTCTTTGTCCAGAAATTGTTTCGTTTTCTACTTTACCTAGGATGAGGCATTGGCCAGGATTCCCAAGTGGTTTGGCTCTGGACTTCTATAATTATTTTCCTAGCCTCACTTATATTCTCCCTATTTACTGCGCCTAAAGAAATCTTCTGGAATATAGAAGCCTTATATCTTCCTTCCGTGTTGATCGACGTGCTTCGTAACGGAGGCTCCTTAAGGACCTGGTCATTCGCACCCACACCTTATTTTTTTCCGGACCTACCGATCGTTTTTATATTCGGCTATATAACTGAGAATGTTTTCAGGACATTAACACTCTACGCGATTTTCCAAACCTCCTTACTTGCATATCTATTAGGAAAATTCATCCGTGCAATGGAGCCAAAAATGCCGAGGCCCCAAAGTTACGTGTTCAGCTTGCTTACACTTTCTTTCCTATTTCTGATCGCGGAAAAATTTCCATTATTGTATTTTTTATATTTTCCATCCGTACATATCAGCGCATTCCTCACAAGTCTATGGATCTGGCCATATTTAAAAAGGGAGAAGGTCCCGAAATATTCCATCTTCCCCCTGCTTTCCCTACTCACAGTTTCAGATAGGATCTTAATTTTAGAATTATATCTGCCCACTTTATTTGCCTGGACAAGAAGGTACGGTCGTTGGGGAATTTCTTTCCCATTAATCTCCATCCGATTTTTTGCCACAGGCTTAATCGGGCTCGGACTTCATTCATTCATAAAAATATTCTTAGCAATCAACTCACCCAATAAACTTTCTACACTCGAATCGATCTCACATTGGTGGAGTGATTTTTTCACAGCAATCCTAACCCTAAGACTTTCAGGGATCTTTCTCGCATTCGCAATTTTGGGCGGAATTTTATGCCTAAGAAAAGGAAAAGAATCCGGGCATAGTTACGGATTTTTAGGATATTTCCAGCTCAGCCTTTGCTTTTTACCACCTTTACTCGGGTTATATTCCGGCCAAAATTCGCTCAAATACAGCCTTCCTGCAATTGTGATGGTCCCTGTACTTTTTGGGATTTTACCTTCTATCAAAAATCAAAACTATCTAAGCCATTCTAGAAATTTTGCGTTTTTAGGACTGATATTCGGACTTGGGATATTTGCAGCATTCGGAGAAGGAGCGGGACAATTCAGAGATCCGAGAGAATCCATCCGACCACCTGAAACAATCTGCGTAGATGAATGGAAAGAAAAAGATTCTTTCGTTTTCGTACTCTCAGAACCGCGAAAAGCCAGACGAATACTCACATATTCCGAAAAAAGAGTCCTGGCTTATCCGATAGATTTCAGCACATTAGAAGGATCTTACTCAGTTTCTAACAAAGAATGGTTCCTATTCCCACCGGAAGGGCCGATCGCAGTCCTACCGGAAGGACTCGGAGAATCCAGGATCAAATCATTTTACGGGGAACCTACTCGCGTTTTAAATTGTGGATCAGGAATCGGAAAAATTTGGGTCTACGAAGAAAACGCAAAGATCAGGGATTATCTGCAAAGGCCTGTTCAAAAAACAAAATAAATAAACGGCTGAGATTCGGAAGAGAATATGGCCCCCAACAAAAATCCAACTCCTATCAAAAATCCAAAGAGTACCGGATGTAAACCTTCATAAAATTTACGAAAACTGCCGTCTTTCTCATCCCGATTCCCAATCCAAGTCGCGATAAAGAAAAGAAAGAATGCAATAAACAAAATACGCAAAGAAGAAAGTGCCGGATCCCCGCCGCTCGAAAACCGGAAAAGTTTTTCGAAAACGATCCCTGTAGTCTTCCAATTCGGAGATCTGAAAAATACCCAACAAAGAACCACGCCAAAGATCACAAAGGTCCGATAGAAAAATTTAGCTAAAATCCCAGATCCGTTTTCAAGGGAGAAGAAACCGGGCCAAAACTTTTTACCCAATCTTTCTAAACCCAAAAAAATACCATGGAACCCTCCCCAGACCACAAAATTCCAACTCGCCCCATGCCATAGACCGCCTAAAAGCATGGTCAAAAATAGATTCACATAAGTTCTTAGTTCGGATTTACGATTACCACCCAAAGGAATATACAAATAGTTCCTAAGCCAAGAAGAAAGAGAGATATGCCATCTTCGCCAAAAATCGGAAAACCCGGAAGCGAGATAAGGCATCTTAAAATTTTCAGTCAATCTGAAGCCAAGAAGAAGAGCACAACCCAAAGCGATATCGGTGTATCCGCTAAAATCACAATAAATTTGAAGAGAATATGCAAAAATTGCTGCCCATGCATAGGCACTGGAAAACTCTAAAGGAGAGCGATAAAAAGAATCAGGCAAGATCGAAAGTTGATCTGCGATCACTACTTTCTTCCAAACGCCGATCAAAACCAAAAGTAGACCTTCTCTAAGTGGGAGTTCCTTCCATGCCACCCAGCTTCTAAGTTGGGGCAAAAAAGTTTTGGCCGGAACGATAGGCCCCGCAACCAACTGAGGAAAGAAGGAAAGAAAGAGAGCATAGTTCCAAAAATTTTTCTCAGGCAGAATTTCTCTCCTGAACACATCGATCGTGTAACTTAGGGACTGAAAAGTGTAAAAAGAGATACCTACAGGAAGCACAATGCGCCATACAGGAAGACTTGAATTTAGCCCAAATGCCGATAATACGGCATTTCCCGACTGCATAAAGAAAAAGAAATATTTAAAAAAGGCCAAAACTCCAAGATTCAAAACCAGAGAGATAGAAAGCAAGATAGCACGCGACCTACCTTCTTTTTGATCCATGAATCTCCCGATCCAATAATCCAGAATACTTGTTCCGAAAAGAAGGAGCCCAAACTTAGGATTCCAAGACATATAGAAGAAATAGCTTCCTACCAACAAAAATGGCTTCGGGACCCATTCTGGAAGAAATTTCAACCTGGGGAGGGTCCATCTTAGCCCAAATATAAGCAAAAAGAAAAATAAAAATAGAGGTGTAGCAAAATTCATTACTTAATTTTAAGCAATAACTGAAAACATAGGAGGCAGCTCATTCATAATCATATTATTGATTATTTATAATCCCAATATACACTAATAAAAAGCAATTTAAATGGTCCATTTGCAACGAACCCCGCAATTAGGACAATCTGCGGTGATTTCCGCCTTTACTCTCTTTCCTTTGGGAGTCTCGATCTTCCCGATAGCCACAAATTCAAAGTTTACGCCCTCAGGGACGTAATGCCCGCCTCCATATTTAGCGGAGCCTTCGATTAAATTTGAGCAGGCGTGGCATTTTACTCTCAATTTGATTACTTCGGCCATTGGAAGAGGATCTATGAAGCATCCTCCTTTCGCAAGAAGAAAGCTATATAGGCCTGCCAAAACCTCATGGGGGTGTAAATTTTATACACATGACTTTATGACATAAATACAGGGGCCTATAGCTCTTGTCTCCGAACAAAAAGGGGAATCAAACTCCTTTCTCTGAAATTTTAATAAAAAAGGAAGAAAGGCAGGGAGTTCGTTCATTTGCTGCCCAGGGATCGACAGCTTGGTCGAAATGGAGGCAATAAACAGTCCGAATATGGAGCCCAAAGTCTTACAAATCGCAACGTAAAGGCGAATATCGAACCCTGGAGAGGGAATTCTTGCCTTTTTCAGATGCATTACCCAGAGGCAATTTGGATCACTTTACGCCAATTCTTGCCCCTTTCGCACCTACCTCTCTAGTTAAATTAAACGCTCGTTTTTGGGCAGCACCGTATTCACCAAGGAGGCCAAGCTAACTTCCCGACTACAATAGACTGTCGGATTTCTGGGCTTACGGAAGGCCCGATCTACAACTGAATCCTATCGCTTCTCTTACGGTAGATCCTTTCCCGTTTTTCGCAATTGCGCCCATTACGCAATCTGCAAATACCCCCAAGCCGTTTCTGGCAAATAATCATTTTTCTTGCTTATGATTAGGCACTTATGTAAAAGCCAAAATCCAGGCAGCAAGAGACGATTTTTAGGCAATGCCCGCCTATTTATGCGAACATCCGCCCATATACGGGTATTTGAGTAGGAATACTGCCCTTCTTTGGAAAGTGGATTTTGGCCCTGTGCGCAGCACAGGGAAGTTTTGTGAATTTAGGCTCTTTTGCGAGCGGGGACTTGTTTTTTAGCTGGAGCGGATTTTTTAGGAGCAGTTAACTTCTTTTTATCTTTTTTTGAATCGATAGCGCTTGCATCGAAATTTACATCCAGTCCCATCTTCTTATTTCGTTTCACCATATATACGAAATGCCTAACATATTGGGCATAGGGCTCAGGCACAGATTTAGGATCAAAGTCCAAAGGATTTTCTAAAAGAGAACGAACCACCGCTTGGTTTAGATCTTCTTTGCTAGTGACCATAAGAGTCTCTAATCTGCGAAGAATTTCGTGATCGTTTACCTCACTAGTGACTTTCTTCATCGCATTCAGAAGCCTCTGAAAAGAGGTTCGTTTGATCTTCACGGCCATATTTGTTACGTTAGAATTTCTGGGGTCGGACGACCAGAAGAAAATTTATGAGAGTCTCGTCCCGCGTAGATAGGACCTTTTTGAGTAATGATTGCAGTTTTTAGTTTAGAATCCTGAGCCCCTCTTGTTTCTGGGAAGGATCCGATAGTTACTATTTGGTGTCCGACAAACTCCCCTATTTCCAACCCTTGGCTTAGGTCTGCCCAGGAGAAGATCAGGTTTTCAGCTGATTCTCCAAAAACCCAGGTAATGTCCCCTATTTGATTGGATTCTAAGCTTAATCTCGATCCAAGCGCATTCTCTGCGGCTTTCCCTAAATCCGCCATTTTAGCGGTAGGAACTCCAGACCCCAAGAGCAGATTTCTTTGATCTTCGACAGAACAGGCCGACTCGGCTGCGGAGCCTTCTCCACTTAAATATAGGGAAAACACACCCGCACATCCGGACACCGCGTACGCATAAGAAACCCCTCCGACTGGAGAAGTCTCATGGTCTCGATTTCGTCCTTGGACTTGGGGCAATGGTAGGAACTCCTGACCAATGAACTGTCCGACATTCATATTTGGTAATAAAACATTCAGACCAAGAAGACAATCTTGAGAGAGGATCGATGACTCTGAAAAAATTTCAGAAGTCGATTCTCGATTTTGGATCCCAAGTTCAGAGTTAGGGTCTTTCTCCTTCTCCGCTTTTTGATGCGAAGAAATTTTTGCGACTCTGGTAGGAACAACATCATCAGCCAAAAGAGAATCTAAATCCGGAAAGTCAGACAATCTTTCTTCTTCAGAATAAGAAATTCCTTCAGCGAGCACCTGATCCACTTCTTCTTGGTAGATAGATTTTAATTCTTCCGAAATGGACTCTTCTGCCTCGGACATATTTTGAGAAGAAAGTCCTGAGTCAGGACCCTCTTCTGCGAAGGCAGAACTCGAGCCCAAAGCCAGGGAGGCAATAAGCAAGAATTGTGCCAAAAAACTATGTCTCATTCGAAAAAACATGACAGTATAGCCCATTTTTAGCCATTTTTGAGGGAAATGGAAGCTTTTTTTACCGTTTTTCTAGGATTTTAAGCGATCTTTCTGAACAGCCTCTTGGCTCGGAGCTTCCATTCCCAAAGCACAATTTCCTGTTCTTTGTTCTCCGCTCTGTCCTGCTCTTTTTCCAAAAGTGCATAAACCATGCTCGCGATATCTTTCGAAAACCCTTTCTCTAATTCTGCTTCGAACTCTTTTTCTTTCGTTTCTAAAATTAAACCTGCAAGTCGGAAGCCTTCGTCTAAATTTTTTAATTTAGGGGCCCAGCCTTTCAGCTCTTCTTTATTGTCATCGTTTCGGATCATTACATCTAAGAAGGTCCGGATGAATGCGACTTCTTCCGACTTCAATGTGAATTCCAAAAGTAATTGTTTAACTTTTTCCAGCTCCATTTTTCTGAGATGGATCCTGGCCAAGAAGACCGGATTTTTGGAGTGCATGTTCAGGTTGCCCTTCTCCAATAGATCCGTGGCCCTGACTTTGTTGAAATCCACAATGCTGGATTCTTCCCTCAGGCTTTTTTCCAGCTCCTCTTTTCCGGCGGGCGGTTTTTCCCCCACTGCTCCGATCTTTTGGGCCACCTTTCTTTTGATGATCAGCATGTTCAAGGAAGGGAACCTGATTTTCAGGGCTACCAATTCTTGGCGCGGGAACTCCTCATCCAAAACAAGGTGATGCATTTCTACACCTTCTTCTCTGGCTCTGAGCAGACTGTCCACTCGGTCGTAATGATAGATGATTATTGGCAGAATATCGCATTCACTTCCACTGTTTAGGAAGATAGTCCGAACTTCGTTTCCGGAACTAGAATGCTGGTACGGGATCACTAGTTTCCCCTGCTTTACGTTTACAAAACTTAGTTCACCTAACCTAAAATGGGAAAGGTCAAAATCCTCTCCTAAAAATGCGATTCTTGGAACCGGAACCACGATGGACTGGTTTCTGGCTCCTTTCGGGACTTCTGGGCCCTTGGCAGTGAAAACTACGTACGTCATTTTTCCCAGGCGGACTTTTACTAAAAATCCGGCCGGAGTTTTTCTTTCTTCGTATAAGGAATCTAATTCCAAAATTTTAACCCAAACCTAGGTTTTTTAATTTATATTGCAAAGAACCCCTGGAAATTCCCAAGGCCTTTGCCATTCGTATTTGGTTACCGCCGAACAATTTATCCGCTAAAAGAATTTTTTGGCGTTCCACGGCTTCCACTGCTTTTCGCAAATCCAGGTCCTCCGGATCCGGAAGAGAAATCCCTTTTGAACCTTCTTTTTTAAGATCGGAATTTCGGATCTCCCCCGAGCCGGAATTTAAAACTGCTTCTTCAATTGCATTCCGAAGGTCCTCTAAATTTTGGCAGGAAATTCCTTCCACCAAAGATTCGATCGCATCCTCGGAAAGTGCTAAATCAGGGCGGCCATGTAACTCGCAGACCTCTTGGAAAATCGGTTGGACCGCCGCTATTTTATCCGATTTTGACCAGTCTTTCCAGACAGGTAATTCTAACCTATTTTCGGCCAAAAGAGAACGAAAATATAAGAACTCTTCAGTTGATTTTTTACCTGAGTTTTCTAAAAAAATGAGACGGGATTTTCTGGACTTTCTTTGAGAATATTCGAACAAGATCCTCTGTTGTGCCAAAGAATAGTTCTCTGAATTTTCTAAAATTAGGGTCCCTGATTCGGCCATTTTTTCCCAATCGGTCAGAGCCTTTTCCAACTTGGATGCCTGCTCCGGAAGGAGCGAAACCGTTAAAATTGGCCTGCCAGGAAATTCCTTTTTTTGGATCCATTTTGCTAAGGTTTTTTTTCCGGAAGATGCAGGACCGGAAATACAAATGCTCTTGGATTCTTTGAATTTCTCCAATTGGGAACTTTTCCCATTTCCCAATCTAAAAAGAAGCTCTCCCAAAGGATCGGAACCAATCTCCTCGGAAGCTCGATAAATGGTAGAAGGTTCCGATTCTTTTTTCAAAAGACGAGCAACCTTCTGGCAGAGTAAATGTAAGAGTAAAATTTGTTTTTCTTCGGCTTGGTTCGGAAGTTCTATCAGAAAGAATCCGAACATTCTACCTTCCAGTAAAACGGGGGACAATAAACATCCCAGTGAATCATCTCGAAACAGCTCCACTTCTTCCGATCTATGCAAAAAGAATGGAGATTTACTTCCTTCCAAACGGCTTCGAATCTGGGAACCCTTAGTTAAGAAAGGATAGAAGAATCCATCTTCCCCATACCCCCAAGAGCCCGCCTCCTCTAAGGAAGAAGGGTCCGATTCGGAGACTAAAGTAGCAAGTCCAGCCAGGCCATCGATTAATCTTAAACATTCCGGAAAGGCAAGAGGCAGCAGTATCCTAAGTTCTTTAGGATTTGGATTCCCCCATATAAATTCTTCCGGAGCGGATAGCATAGAAGGGAAAATGTTTAAAATTAAGCATGGTGTCAACCATGTACCTGGACTTTCTTTCGAATGTCGGACGTCCGACATTTGGGTTCGATTTTTCTGCAATTTTCTGAAAATTTAAGAATTAGTTTGAATGCTTCTCCCCTTCTTCTTACATGGAAATATAGTGTTGGCTTCGGTCCCGGAGTTGACTTTTTAATTTTTATTTTTGTTTAAATTCTCCTCTTTATTCTCTCGATTTCGTATGGGAGATATAAGGACGGGATGTCGGACATCCGACAATTGAGATACAAGGGAACAGAATGATTGTAGTATCCATCGCAAACCAAAAGGGAGGAGAAGGTAAAACCACTACCTCCCTGAATTTAGCCTGGGGTCTCGCCAGAAGAGGTAAAAAAACTCTGCTGATCGATATAGATCCTCAGGCAAATTCTACAGGGATTTTCCTGAATCCGGAAGGGCTGGATAAATCCATGCATAATATTTTCCAGTCCAAGGCGAAAATTAGAGAAGTTATGGTAAAGACCGAAGTGGAGAATCTGAACATCGCTCCTTCTCGCCTGACCCTCGCGGAAGCAGAAACAATCGCAGCAATTGTAGATGCCCCCTATATTTTAAGAGACGCTCTTGCGGATCTGGAAAAGGAAATAGATTTTTGCGTGATCGATTGCCCTCCTAGCCTTTCCATTTTTACAATCAATGCTCTTGTTGCTTCCAACTATGTGATCATTCCTTTGCAGGCGGAAAAGTTTTCCGTAGATGGAATTTTAGGACTACAGCAAACAATCACTAGCATTAAAAAAAGGATCAATCCTAGCTTGGAAATCATGGGCGCCTTGGTTACTCAGCTCAAGCCTCAGACACTTCTTACTAAAACGATCATTCCGGTTCTTACCAAATATTTCAGAATTTTTGATAATAGCATCTCGGACGGGGTGGCAGTGGGAGAATCTCACCTAGCAAGAAAGTCAGTCTACGAATACAATAAGTCTAGCCGCCAGGCACAAGAATACGAAGGCTTCATTGAGGAATTTTTGAATGAGCTCAAAAAGTAAAAGATTAGGCTCTCTCGCAGATGTTTTCCAAGCCGAAAAATTAGAAGGTACGATCCGCAAGATCCGCTTGGATAAGATCCGTCCTTCTGAAAGTCAGCCTAGACAAGAGAGAAAAAAAGGTGTAGAAGAACTTGCCCAAAGTTTGGACAGGGACGGACTTCTTCAACCTATCCTAGTCACCAAAAAAGCGGACGAAGAATTTTATACGATCATCGCCGGAGAGAGAAGATTCCATGCAGCGAGTCTTCTCAAATGGCCGGAAGTAGAATGTAAAATTTTAGACAAGGATGCAAAGGAAACTTTCCGCCTAGCAATCATAGAAAACCTACAGAGAGAAAATTTATCTCCTTATGAAGAGATAGAGGCCATGACCCATCTCAAAACTTCTTTCTCTTATACTGATCTGGAGTTAGGAAATCTATTCGGAAAAAGTAGAAGTTATATGACTGAACTTTTGGGAATTTCCTCTCTTTCCAAAGAGGATCTAAAGGTTTGTAAAGAAGCAGGAATAGAATCCAAAAACCTTTTAGTGCAAGCAGCCTCTGCGGCCAAAAAAGGTACTCTAAAAGATTTTCTAGAAAAATTCAATTCAGGCGAACTGAAGACTGTAAAAGACGCAAAAACTTTTAACAGAGCAGAAGAAGGCGGATTATTCTCCCCCGCACAGATTGGGACTAAACTATCTCCAGAAAAACCGTTAGTTTCTCTCTATCCTTATAAGATCGTAAAAAAAGGCACAAGCGTCATCATCTCTACCGAAGACGAAGAGTTTCTTTCGGAACTTCACAAGTTCATTAAGAAAGAAATTTCCAAAAAATTCGGAAAATAAGATCCAAAACCGAAACATAAAATCGAATAACATTCGTTGTTAAACGAAATAAAACAGTACAAACATGTACTTAGCAAAAGATTTTATGGGACTGGGGCTGAAAAAATCGGGAATGAGTTGACGGAGCTGAAAAACGCCCCAATATGTGACATAATATTCTAAACGGAAATGTAGTACTTTCTCCCAACCCGGAAGAGAGAAGGAAGAAACATTGCCGTCGGTCTGAGATAAAAAAACTCCCCTGGTTTGCCCAGGGGCCGGACCTTCCCGAAGGAATGTTGTTGGATGAGACATAAGTAACCTTATGTCGGATAAATGTCAACTACCTTCGAACCTTTTTGCTTAAAATTAATTTTTTTGCCTCCGGGGCAAAAGAGGATCCAAGGTATGGGCGAGTATTTTCCATATATAAAATTCCTCTCGGATATCATAGATTCCGGGGTTTGGGCCACTTTATCCCCAGCCGCGAAGACTCTTTATCTCGTTCTGCTTAAATTTAGTGACCAGACCTTTAAGCCTGTCTGGCCTAGTAATGAAAGTTTGATCCGACTTACAGGATTAAAGACTAAAAAATCTATTAACGAAGGAAAGAAAGACCTAGTAAGGGCGGGCCTTCTACAATTTGTTCCTGGGACCGGGCATAAGAATTCCACCTATTATTTTTGCTTCAATTACCCCGGTTCTAAAATTCCACCCCAGGGGGTTATTTTTGGAAACCCCGGAGGGGGAATTGGAGCGCCCTCAGGGGTGTTGACAGGTAGCCCGGAGGGGGGTCAAACTGGAAACCCAAACAATATAAATATAACCATCCATAATACCCAAAACCAAAAACCTAGTTTGGAAAAGAAGGAATTGAGTTTAGATTCTTTAAAAGAACGATACGGAGACGGGATACTTTCTGAAGCAATGGGAATTGCAAATACACAAGGACTAGGGGAAAATTTACATTATATTCGAGGTATTTGTAAAAATCTGTCCGGAACGAAGCGGCCGAATTTTGAGCATACCTCCCCTGTCCAGTCTCAAGGCTCCGGACATTCTTCGGGAAAAGAAGCTTCTTGGATTGGATTTCTGGAATGGTGTAAGGGAAATCTTTCTAGAAGTAGCGTAGAAGTATTGGAGAAAGTTCAGGTGGAACCGGACGGTAAGACTCTTTTGGTCAAGGATCCACTTCCTGAGACACTTAGGATGATCATTACAAAGTACTTCACAGACAAAATCCACCCCTCGATACTGGTTATATTTTCTGCAAAAGCCGAAGAAAACCGGGTACATGTTTAAAAGGACCACGTTAAAGCTCTTATGAATGAAGAATCCATCCGGATCAGCCATCCTCGACAAGTTAAAGTAAACGAAATTAAGACTAAGGGTACGTTCGAATTTAAGGAAGGAGGACTTCGTTCTTATTCCGAACAATTGGATCATCCTGGTGTTGGGGTTTTAACTTTAGTTTTAAATCCGGGCTCTAGTTTTAATCAGATCAAGTTGCATCAGTCGGAACAATCCGGCACATTCTTCCCTGACTCTTTTAAATTCGAAATTTCTTTGGATGGAAAAGTTTGGGAACCGATCCTTCAAGAAACAGGTTTCAGAAGGTTGAATAAAAGAGTGGGACAGTGGAACTTTTCCTTGGTCCGCGCTAACTTTCTAAAATTGGTCAGTAAGGTTTCTGAAAAAGAAGGAGCTAAATTTAAAGTTTCTATCGGAGCGTTGGAAGTTGGCATCTCTGGAGTTACTAAATTAGAAGTGAGTTCCGAGAAAGATAGATTTTGGGTAAAAGAAAATCTGATCGATGAAAGGCCCGACTACGGCTGGTCTTCTATAGAATCGAATCAGCCAAAGGAAGAATTTTTCCTAATGGATCTTGGCTCTATTAGTAGAGTGAATGAGCTGAGAGTTCTTTCGCCGAAAGACGGTCACTTACATTTTCCGGAAACTTTTACGGTATATTATAGTGAGGATGATCTGACCTGGAACCAACTTTTGGAAGAGAATCAATTCTTGTCCGAGTTGGGGACTTGGTATCAATGGAGATTTTTACCTACGAATATTCGCTTCTTGAAATTCGTTTCTCGCCCTCGCAAGATCCAGAACAAAGAAAAATATTCCGCAAGCATCGTAGAAGTAGAATTATACGCGGCTCCATACTTAAGCGAGCTGACCCATAAACCTACTGCAGAGCCACTTCCCTACGCAACTGTTCTTAGATCCGGTTTGGTCCGACTTGCGATTGATGGAGAAACTTCTGAAGGTGCCGCAGTTCAGGCAAATGACAGAAGGTTAAGAGACGGCTCTACCGAGTATAAGGGTATCGTAGAACTTGCTTCCGATGGAGAAGAAAAAGAAGGTGTTGTTGTCCAAGGTAACGACAGAAGATTAAAACATTCTACCGAGGCCTCTTATGGTTTGGTGCGACTTGCTGCGAACGGCGAAAATCGGGCAGATAGAGTCGTGCAAGGAAATGATGATCGTTTGAAACCTTCTTCTACCCAAAGTTTTGGTATTGTTGAACTTGCGGAGAATGGTGAGACCAAAGAAGGCACTGTTGTTCAGGGGAATGACGATCGTTTGAAACATGCAACGAACCAAAAATTCGGTTTAGTTCAATTAGCGCCGCCTGGAGACGCAAGTCCTGGAAAAGTGGTCACTTCTGATGATCCTAGACTAAGACATGCTACTACAGAAAGTTCCGGTATTTTAAGATTCGCTTCTAATGGAGAAGAATCTGCAGATGCTGCAGTTCAGGGAAATGATAAGAGATTAAAAATTTCTACTCCTCAGTCTTATGGGATTGTGAAGCTGGCTCGTTCCGGTGAAGCAAAAGAAGGTGCAGTTGTCCAAGGTGATGACGAAAGGTTGCGTAACGCTAGTACCGAATATCCTGGTATAGTGACTGTTGCGCCCAAAGGAAAGTCCATCCCTGGTCATGTAGTTTCTTCGGATGATCCTAGATTGTCGGATGCAAGACAGCCTCTTCCGCACGCTCATGATTACGCTCCTAAAGAGCACGATTTCAGTTCTCATACTGGATATTTGAGACTGAAGGGTTCTGTAGAAGCGCCTTATGCAAATATTTCCCCTCCTCCTGAAAATGCGGGACTTGCTTACGCAAGAAACGAGAGCGAGAAAGGAGCAGGTATCGTAGGTTCCGGTAGATTCTCCGGGATCTTAGGTTTTGGAGAAAAATTCGGAGTTCGCGGAGATAGCGCTTCCGGCGAAAAAGAATCCGCAGGTATTTTAGGTCTGGCCAAAAGAGGATTCGGTGGATGGTTCCATTCTAGATCCGGCCATGCAGTATATGCAAGCGGGAAAGGGATTCCAAGTCTGAACGAAACAGGCTCAGGCAAAGCGATTTTGGCAGAAGGAGATTCCGATTTTCTGGGAACAGTATATCTCCAAACAGGAAAAGGTACGGATTGTATCGCTAAATTTTTTCCTGTTCAGTCTTCTGATGTGATTGCGGAAGGAGATCTTCTTGCCATGGGAGAAGATGGTAAACTTCATAAATCCAGACAACCAAACGCTACGAATATCGTAGGAGTCGCGGTTAAGTCTGCAGCATTAGTTTTGGGAGACAAACCGCAAGCGGAAGGACAATGGCTGGTTGCAATTGCAGGAGTGGTCCTTGCGAATGTAGAGGCTCAATCTTATCCTGTGCAACCCGGAGACCTATTATGTTCTGGTCTAACCGGAGGCCATGCGGTCAGAATCGCTCCTGAAAATTTAAAGCCTGGTGCGCTTGTGGCAAAATCTCTGGGCTTACAAAGAAACGGTAGAGGACCAATCCAAGTCCTACTCTGCTGTAGTTGAAAAATTCCCCGTATTTTGCGGGGAAAGGTTAGAATGAAAAAGATATTAGAAATTTATAAAACGGCAAAAACGCCGGTGTACTCTTTCGAGTTTTTCCCTCCTAAAACTCCGGAAGGAGAAGTGAAGTTATTTGAAGCTGTGGAAGAATTATCCAAGGTAGATCCTGGTTATATCACTGTGACTTACGGTGCTGGTGGTTCTACTCGAGATAAAACGATCCGAATTACTTCCGAATTAGCTAAAAAATTCTCTCTTCCTGCGGCGGCTCATTTTACCTGTGTGGGCGGAAACAAGGACGAGATCAGAGTTATTTTAAAACAGATCCGGGAGTCTGGGATTGAAAACCTAATGGCACTCCGAGGAGATCCTCCTAAGGGAGAAGAGGCTTTCAAGAAGGTAGAAGGTGGATTCAGTCATGCAAGCGAGCTTATCTCTTTTATAAAAGCAGAAGGTTTCGATTTTTGTATGGGAGCTGCTTGTTATCCGGAAAAACATCCGGAAGCTGCAAGTTTAGAATCCGATGTGGACAATCTAAAACGCAAAGTGGATTCAGGTGCTTCTTACCTGGTGTCTCAATTGTTTTTTAAAAATTCAAATTTCGAATCTTTCTTAAATCTGATCCGCAAAAAAGGGATCAATGTGCCTGTGATCCCTGGGATCATGCCAATCACTTCTTTTGCTCAAATTGAAAGATTTAAGGCAATGGCTGCCTGTGAATTTCCTGAAAAACTAGTTTCCGATCTGGAAGAAGTGAAGGACCAGCCGCAAGAATTTTATAAAAGAAGTACCAATTTCTCAGTAAGCCAATGCCGCGAGCTGGTCAAGATGGGAGCGCCCGGAATTCATCTTTATACTTTGAACCAATCTCCTGCGAGTTTGGATATAGTTAGAGAACTCAAAAAACTAAAGGAATAAGTCCTTCTCTTTTTCCGGAGGAAGTAATCCTGTTTCTAGGGCTTTTTGCTGTAATAAGCGGATGGCCCTTTCTCCTTCCTTTCCTAAACTTTTAGAAAATTCATTCACATAAAGATCTATATGTGCATCCGCCACTTCTCTTGTTGTGGTTTGAGAATGTTTTAAAATATAATCGTACATACTTTCTCTGTTTTGGTATGCAAGAGAAAGACTTTCCTTAATCGCCGAATCTAAGTCATGTTTTGTTTGGGAAGGAAGATCTCTGCGGATTGCGATACATCCAAGTGGAATATGTGCGCCTGTTGTGCCTTCCCACCATTCTCCTAAATCTTCTACTTTGGAGAGACCTCTTGCTTCGTAAGTGAATCTTTCTTCATGGATGACTATTCCGAAGTCAGCTTCTCCATTTTTTACTTTGTCAAGGATCAGGTCATAGCGTGTAGGAACTGGTGTAAAATCCCCTTTTAAATATAGATGTGTGAGTAAGTTTGCAGTGGTCCAGAGCCCCGGGACCAAAATTTTTTTCCTGTTGGGAGTTCCTACAGAAGAACCCGCTTTTTTTATGATGATCGGGCCGCAGTTCCTACCGAGTGCTGATCCGCTGTCCAAAAGAGAATAATTGTCTGCAACTTGGAACAACGCTGCGAATGAAATTTTCGTGGCTTGGAATTTTCCTTTGTTTGCGAATTGGTTCAGTTGTTCCACATCGTATAGTTCTTCTTTTACGGAAAATGGTGCTTTGGTTTTTCCGGAGATGAGATGATAGAAGATGAATGTGTCGTTCGGACAGGGAGAATATGCCAGACTGAGTTCCATTCTTCCAGGCAATCAGTTTTGATTCTTTTGAAAACGAAAAAAGGAGGTGGAAGGAACTCCTGCCCTTAGGTCTATTGGAAAAGATGTAGGTTTCCTTGAATGGATATCATTTCTCATTCGCACAAATTTCCAAAATTGGACGGGCTTCTCCCCTTTCATACGATTGCAATGGATCTGGACGGAACACTTTTGGATTCTAGGGCTTCTATTTCCAGTTTGAATCATTATGTTTTGCAGACCGCATTGGATCAGGGGGTTGGGCTAATCATCGCTACAGGAAGAAGGTTCTCTTCTGCACTTCCATACGCTCAGGAATTTCGGGGGAATGTGACTGTGGTGGCCAATAATGGGCAGGTGCTCCGAAGTTCTCCAAGTGGAGAAAGAATTTCAGAAACATATATTTCTGAAAACGCAACATACGCAGTTTTATCTTTAGGAAAGAAGAAGGGCCACTCTCCCCTTCTCCATGTAGATCGATTCGAGGAAGGGATCGATATCTTAATCGAGTCTCCGATCACGGATGAAAAGTATCATAATTATTCAGGTGGAGATATCGCGAGAACCAAGTTGGTTGGAGACCTTTTAGAACATTCTTCGGATCGTGCGCTTGTGGTATGTTATCTTTCTCTAATAAAAGAAGAATTGATCGAATTAGAAAAGGAACTTCTATCCTTGCCTGAGTCTTTCGAATATAGGACCGTAATCACCAAAATCCCCGGAGTATCTTACTGCTTGGAAGTTTTGGAGAAGGGAGTTTCCAAGTGGACAGCAATCCAGTCTTATCTAAAAATTTCAGGCTTAGGCGAGGCTGGAGTGATTTCTTTCGGCGACGAGCTGAATGATAGAGAAATGCTTTATTCTTCCGGATACGGATTTGCGATGAAGAATGCGGTGCCTATTTTGAAAGAAGGTGCTTCTTATATTACTAAATATTCAAATAATGAAGATGGGATCGCGATGACTCTTTTGGAATTATCCGTGCTTTCGTTTAGATAAGGACTTTTGATTTTTATCAATTACTTCGCAAGAGGAGCAAGCAGCTTCGTAACAACCGAAACTTGTCTCCTTGGTTTGGGTTTTGCTAAATAAACTTTTAATAGAAGAAACGAGCGGAAAGCTCAAATAAACCGCTGCAGCGCCAACAACTAGATAAACTATTTTATCTTGGAGGCCTATGTCCCAAACCATAAAGTCATTTTGAAATTCGTTCTCAACACATGCAAGAGGAATATTTTTCGGATCTCTCTGACAGTATTTTGACAAATAGGGCCCTGAATTAGGTATGATCTAAGATAGATGTGGTCCACATTACAAGTTTTTCACTCTGAATCTTCCGACAGGGATTTGTTGTCTCTTCCAGATGCATTTTCTTGGAAGACTTGTATGCGCACTGTTCTTATTTCAGATTCCAGGATCCATCCGCATCCGGAAAATCTTCCTTCTCATTGGGAAAGTAAATCCGGTTACGAAGCATATAGACTTCTTCTCGAAATTATCTCAGGCTTAAAATCTAAATTATTCGGAGAAACAGAAGTTCTCTCTCAATTCAAACAAAGATTTCAAGAAGTGCCTGATCTCGCTTTCGGAGATTATTTGGCAAAGCTCAGAGACAATTTAATTGAAGATTGTAGGACTCTTCGCTCCGGTTATTTGCAAAATTTGGGAGAGCAATCTTATGGTGGTTTGGCGGATAAATATTTATCCGAAGCTTCCAATCCTCCTAAGGAGATTGTACTCTTTGGGACCGGACAACTTGCTGAAAAGATCCTGCCTTGGCTTTCTCATTCTAATAGAAAAACTAAGATCGTTGGACGTAATCCAAATCGTTTGGAATTTTTATCTTCCGTTTCCGGTTCTTCTTCTCATTTAATGGAAGATTGGTCTCCTAATGGAGAAGCTTGGGTGATCGCCGCTCCTATGGACTGCTCAGTTTGGATGGATAAGCTGGCTCCAGGCAATCTCGTCTTAGATTTTAGAGAAGAGCCTTTGGAAGAAGCATGGCCTTCAGATATCGTATATATTTCCTTTGCCCAGATGCTTTCTTCCTTGAAAGAAACGGAAGAAAGGACCAGAAAAGTGAAGGAAGAATTAAAATCCGTTTTAGACGAGCTTTTGGAAGAAAGAGAACTGGAAGCTCATCAATTTGTATTCGGTTGGGATGACCTACCTTGTCCGACGTTTTAAGAATCGGTTCCCGAAAAAGTTCCCTCGCTAAATTACAGACCTGCCTCGTACAAGATCAATTGCGTAAATTGTATCCTGAGTTGGAGCTCCAACTTTTTTTCAAAGAAGCAAGCGGGGATCAAGATCTAACCACTCCACTCTGGAAAATGGGAAGCAGAGGTGTATTCACCCAAGACTTAACCAAAGAGCTTGTCCAAGGAAATGTGGATGTAGTCGTTCACTCCTTTAAGGATTTAGATCTGGAAGGTCATGATGGCACTGAAATTCTAATGGTACTTCCTCGCGCAGACCAAAGAGATGTTCTGCTATTTAAAAGATCTTCTTACGAAAATCCTCCTAAAGAAATTAAGATCCATTCTTCAAGTCCAAGAAGAGAATATAATCTTTCTGCATTTCTTCCGAGTGCACTCCCCTCTCGTTTACAAAATTTGCCGATCAGTTTTCATCCTGTAAGAGGGAATGTTCAGACTAGACTCCGTAAATGGAAATCCGATCCTGAGGTTTCGGGACTCGTAGTAGCAAAGGCTGCGATAGATCGTCTTCTTGCTGAAAATTTTTCTTTTTCTTCCACGGAAGAATATTCGGAAGTCAGAAAAGAAATTAGATCTGCCATTGCGAATGAACTGTTTATGGTTCTGCCTTTATCAAAAAATCCGAATGCACCCGCGCAAGGTGCACTTGCTGCTGAGATCCGAAAAGGTGACGAGAAGACTAAAAAACTTTTACTTCCACTTTCGAATCGGAAAGAAGAGGCGGCAGTTCTTGAAGAAAGGAAAATTCTCTCTTACTTTGGCGGGGGTTGCCACCAGAAGATCGGGGTCTCCGTAATTTTGGGAGGACCTGCCGATTTTCTATTCGTTCGAGGTAAGACTGATTCAGGTTCCGAGTTAGACGCGTTTGATCGATGGAATGGAGAAGAATTACCGATCCCTTCTTCTTTAGATCTTGTATTTCCGAAACCGAGACAGGGTTTTAGAATGAAACGTTCTCCTGTTCAAGCGTCGGTTCCTAAAGAAAAGTTTTGGTTTGTTTCTCGCGCGGATTCTTTGCCTAAGGATTGGGAGTTGCCGGGACCAGAAACGATTTTTATCGTGGCTGGTGCAAAAACCTGGGAGAAGTTAGCTTCCAGGGATGTTTGGGTAAACGGCTCCACAGACGGTTTGGGAGAAGAAGACGCGAAAGATATCGTTAGTTTTTATGAATCCAATCCTGACTTTATTAAGCTCACTCATGAAGAGAGCGATATCATTGAGGGAGTTTGGAAAAGGTTCGTAACTTATAAAGTGGACTTTGATTCTGAACAGCCTGATCTTTCCACGTACTCTCATTTTTTCTGGATGAGCGCTTCTCAATTCGATAGAGCTTATAAAAAGAATCCTGAAATAGGCTCTCGTATTCATTCTTGCGGAACCGGCGCTACGTATAAATATATTAGAAAAACATTAGGTTCGAATGCGAAAATTTTCGCATTCCCGAACTTTGAATCTTGGGAGAGAGCCTGCAAGGGTGAAGCCCCGGATTTTCTTACAAAAAGAGGTGCTGTATGAGTTCCGAGAGTTTGTTGGGTCTGAGAAGAAATCGCCTCAATGCCCCGCTCAGAAATTTGGTTTCTTCGGAGAGTTTGAACCCAAGAAAACTGGTCCAGCCGATATTCGTAACCGAAAGTCTGAAATCTCCGGAAAAAATGTCCTCTTTACCTGGAGTATTCCGTGATAGCCAAGAGTCCATTCTGTCTCAAGTAGAATCGGATCTGAAGAATGGCGTGGAACATTTCCTTCTATTCTTGGTTCCTGAGAAAAAGTCGGATGATTCTATCCCGAAATCATTTTATAAAAACGTAATTGGTAATATAAAATCCAAATTCCCTGAGGCTTTTCTCTGGGTGGATACTTGTCTTTGTTCTTTGACCACTCATGGTCATTGCGGTCTTTTGGATCCTAAAGGCAGAATAGATAATATTAGTTCTGTCAAAAGACTTTCCGAACTGGCTCTCTGCTATGCTGAGTCAGGTGCGGATGGCATTTCTCCTTCCGATATGATGGATGGAAGAATTAGAAGTCACAGAAATATTCTGGACTCAAATGGTTTCCAGCATGTTCCAATCATGAGTTATTCTACAAAATTCAAGAGCCATTTTTACGGACCGTTCAGAGAAGCTGCAGAGTCTGCTCCTGGTCATGGAGATCGTTCTTCTTACCAAATAGATGTAAGAAACAGAGAGGATTCTATTCTTTCTTCTATCAGAGACACGGAAGAAGGCGCAGATCTTTTGATGGTTAAGCCAGGCATGACTTCTATTGATCTGATCTTGCCGATCAAAGAGCAAACTGGACTGCCTGTCGGTGCTTATCAAGTCAGTGGAGAATATGCATCTATTGCAATGCTCGCAGAAAATGGATTTTGTAAATTTGAAGATGCTCTTAAAGAAACATGGCAAGTGTTTTCCAGAGCAGGTGCGTCTTATCTGATCACTTACGCCGCAAGAAGAGGAAAGGAGATTTTAGGCTGATGTTTCCAAGTTCTAAGGAACTTTTTGAAAGAGCAAAAAAAGTTGCACCGGGCGGAGTACATTCTCCCGTTAGATCCTTTCGTTCCGTGGGGGGAGATCCTGTATTCTTCCAAACCGGAAAAGGTGCTAAACTTACGGATGTTTCCGGAAAAGAATACATAGATTATTGTTTAAGCTTCGGTCCTTTGATCTTAGGTCATAGAGACGAAGATGTCCAAAAGATCGTATCCGAAACTGTGGACCTTGCTTGGAGTTTCGGCGCTGCAGAACCTTATTCATTAGAACTCGCAGAATGGATCGTGTCCAAGATCCCTTGGGTAGAGAAAATCAGATTCGTGAATAGCGGAACCGAAGCGGTAATGAGCGCTTTACGTGTGGCTCGTGCTGCAACAGGTCGTGATAAAATCCTAAAATTCGACGGATGTTACCATGGCCATTTGGATGCTTTACTTGTAAAAGCAGGTTCCGGGCTTGCCGGAGAATCTTCTTCCGATAGTGCTGGAATTGGTTCAGAACTCATCAAAAATACTTTGGTCCTTCCTTTGGACGACGAAAAAGCAGTAGAGGAACTTTTTGCAAAAGAAGGCAAGAATATCGCAGCATTAGTGATAGAACCTCTGCCTGCAAATTACGGTTTATTAGTACAAAGAAAAGAATTCTTATCTAAGATCGTAGAGATTGCCAGAAAACACGGGAGTCTTGTGCTATTTGACGAAGTGATCAGCGGGTTTCGAGTAGGTCTCACCGGAATGAGCGGAGAATTAGGAATTGCGCCTGATCTTGTGACTTACGGAAAGATCATAGGCGGAGGATTCCCTGTCGGAGCTTACGCTGGGAAAGCTGAGCTGTTAGACCTGGTTGCACCACAAGGGCCTGTGTATCAAGCTGGAACGTTAAGCGCTAGCCCTTTTGGAATGAGAGCCGGCCTGGCTACATTGAAAAAATGCGAAAAAGATAATGTATGGGATATTTTGGAAAATCGCACCAAGTCTTTCGTTTCCGGAATGGTCTCTATCTTAAGGGAGAGAGATCCTGAGGGAGACTGGGATTCCAGTGTACATTCTTCTTTATTTTGGTTCCATAAAAAATCACCCTCCCCTATCCGCACTGTGGATAAGATCCCTGTCGGCCATAAAGAAGGTTTTGCAAAAGTATTTCATGCACTTCTTTCGGAAGGGATCTATCTTGCACCTTCCGGTTATGAAGTCGGTTTTTTGAGCTATGCTCATTCCGACAAAATACTTTCTGAAACATTGGAGAAGGCGGATTCCGCATTAAAGAAATTGAAAGTATGAAGGTCTTCGATTCCAAAAAGATTGTTTTGCCGGTAATCTGGGTTATGACTACGGTTTCGCTCGGGGTATGGTGGCTTTTTTTGGGATTAAGACAGAATAAAATGACGACTGAACTTGCCGCCCGTTTGGGATCTCAGGTCGATATTGATTTTTTAGAAAAATTAGAAAGACAAAGTTCTATGATCAAAATGGAAGGCGCCTTCTTTCTCTTTTTATTAGTGATTGGCGGCGCAACTTTAGTCTGGTTAACATTCCGGGAAGAAAAAAGAAACAAACTCATTCACGATTTTTTCTCCACAGTCACTCATGAAATGAAAACTCCTTTAGCAAGTCTCAGGTTGCAAGCGGAGAGTTTATTGGAAGAAGGTGTGGAAGCAGGCAAAGACAAACTTCTTCACAGATTATTAAAGGACTCTGACCGGATCGAATCTCAAATGAACAAGGCATTGTATCTTGCAAGCTTGATGAGATCTGAAGGATTATATTTGGAAGAGTTGGACCTCCGACACTGGGAGGAAAGTCTAAGAGAAGAGTGGTCCGAGTTGGATATCCAGACTGAATGGAAAGAAACCAAAGTGTTAGCGGACAGGAGAGCCTTAGAGAGTATTTTTAGAAATCTTTTGGAAAACTCCGTGCAACATGGAGGGGCCACGAAAGTAAAAATACTTTCAGAACCAATTTCCGGAGATAGGATCAAATTTAAATTCGAAGATAATGGAAAAGGTTTCTCCGGTAATTTTAAATTATTAGGAAGATTATTCCTAAGGCATACGAGCACCAGTGGCACCGGAGTTGGGTTGTATATCGCCGAAAAGTTAGCCGGAAGAATGGGAGGAAATTTCTCCGTTCGAAATTCCGAGTCGGGAGGATTTTTGGCAGAGTTGATTTTGCCTTCTTATTCTTTTCAAAGGAGAAGCGGCGTATGAAAGCGAAATTATTACTAGTAGAAGACGATCGTTCTTTAGGGGAAACTTTAAAGGAACGTTTGGAAAAAGAAGGATACGAAATGGTTTGGACGGTCTCCGCCCAGTCTGCAAAAGTTTTGGCCGCAGATTCCAAGCCGGATCTAATCCTTTTAGATGTTCGTTTGCCTGACGGAGATGGATTTGAATTAGCGGAAGAATTAAAATCCAGAAAAGATTGCCCTCCATTTTTATTCTTAACTGCGCATTCAGGAGCGCCTGAACGTTTGAGAGGTTTCGAACTAGGCGCGGAAGAATTTATACCTAAACCATTCCATCTAAAGGAATTGTTGATCAGGGTAAAACACGTATTAGAATCTCATAAACATTCCATAAAACAGGCTAAATATTCTTACGAAGGGTATCTTCTGGATTTTTACGGATATTGTATCCTTACACCTTCCAAAGAAGAGATCCATCTTTCTAAGAGAGACTGTGCTCTCTTGAACTTTTTAGTGGAAGAAAGAGGAAGAACAGTTAGCAGAGATGAGATTTTAGATCGCCTTTGGGGAGAGGAAAAATTCCCTACAAATAGAACTATAGATAATTCCATTGTTAGATTACGCCAAGCCTTCGGAGACAGGGGTGAGGATGCGATCCGCTCTGTGAGAGGGGTCGGCTACCAATGGATCGGAGACTTAAAGAATGTCTAATACTAGATTCCAAGCCGCACTTAAGTTGGAGCCCCAGGTCACTCCTCCAATTTGGATGATGCGCCAAGCGGGCCGTTATCATTCGCATTACCAAAATTTAAGAAAAAAACATTCTTTCGAAGAGCTGTGCAAGGTCCCGGAACTTGCTGCGGAAGTTGCTTTTGGTCCCGTGGATGATTTCGATTTTGATACTGCAATTTTATTCTCCGACATTCTTTTCCCTTTAGAAGCATTCGGAATGGGATTACGTTTCGGGGAAGAAGGTCCGAAACTTGGTTGGCATCTCTCCACATTAGAAGATCTAAAAAAGTTTTACCCTTTGGAACAAGCGGTTGAATTTATGGGGTTTCAAAAGGATGCGGTAATCCGCACCAGAAAAAGGATCTCTAAGGATAAATCTTTGATCGGATTTATCGGAGGTCCTTGGACCTTATTCTGTTATGCTACCCAAGGGAAACATGATGGAAATCTAATACTTCCTAAAATTTCGGCGAAGTTGAGAGAAGGTTTTTATGAAAAGATCCTTGCTTTATTAAAAGAAAACATACGCTTACAATTAGAGGGTGGCGCAGAGATTGTAATGATCTTTGATACCGCAGCAGGAGATGCTTCTCCTGCGTTCTTCCAGGAGGCGATTTTGCCAAGCATTAAGGTTTTGGTGGAGGCATTCCCCGGTAAGATAGGTTATTATGCAAAAAATTTGGCGCCAGGTTCCTTGCAGTCTCTTAGAGAAATTTCCGGACTGACTGGATTTGGAATGGATCATAGAACTGATATCGTCGATTTTTTGGGGAACGGTTCTCATTTTGTGCAGGGAAATTTTGACCAAGCACTTCTGTTTATGGAATCTGAGGAATTTAAGAAATATTTAAATCGTTGGATCAGACCGTTTTTGGATCTGGTCCCTGAAAAAAGAGCAGGATGGGTCTGTGGTTTGGGTCACGGAGTCCTGCCAAAAACACCGGAAGCGAATATTAGAACTTTCGTAAGCACGATACGTGAGGCCTTCGTATGAGTTCCAAATCTGATTTAATTCGAAAATACGATGTCCCGGCACCTAGATATACTAGTTATCCTACTGTGCCTTATTGGGAAGACAATCCGACTAGAGAAGAATGGATAGATGCGCTTCATAGAAGGTTGCTTCCGGATGATTCTTCCGTTGCATTATATCTTCATATTCCATTCTGCGAAACTCTTTGTTCGTTTTGTGGATGTAATACTTCTATTACAAAAAACCATTCTGTAGAAGACCCGTATGTGGAAACAGTTCTGCAAGAATTCAGAAAATATCAGGAAGAACTTCCTGAATTGACGAAGCGCGAGCTTAGAGAATTACATTTGGGCGGAGGATCTCCTACTTACCTTTCCGAATCCAATATGGAAAGTTTGTTAAAACCTATTTTAGATTCTTGGAAAGTATCCGATTCTCCTGAGTTTTCGCTAGAAGTAGATCCAAGAAGAACCAGGCTTTCCCAATTAGAAGTATTGGCAAAATACGGATTTACCAGGATCAGCTTGGGTGTCCAGGACTTCGATCCGGAAGTGCAAAGACTAGTAAATCGAATTCAACCTTATGAGCTAACTGCTGGGATCACGGAGGGTGCTCGAAAGTTAGGATATCATTCCGTAAATTTCGACCTGATCTATGGACTTCCTAAACAAACCAAAGAGAGTATGAAAGAAACGATCCGAAAAACATTAGAGCTTAGGCCGGATCGTATCGCATTCTATAGTTATGCTCATGTCCCTTGGATCAAGGCTGCGCAAAGATTGTTCACTGAAGATGATCTTCCGAAGGGAGAAGAAAAGAGAGAGCTCTATGAGCTCGGAAGAGAACTCTTTTTGGATGCGGGATATAAAGAAATTGGAATGGACCATTTTGCTTTAGAGTCCGATTCACTTTACACCGCTTATCAAAATGGGAATCTCCATCGAAATTTTATGGGCTATACCACCAAGTCCACCGATCTACTTTTAGGATTGGGCGTGTCTGCAATTTCGGATAGTTGGGATTGTTTCTATCAGAACGAAAAGATCCTGAAAAAATATCAAAGAAGAATTTCGGAAAATGGACAGGCGATACTCAGGGGACATAAATTAAATTCTGAAGATTTGCTTCAAAGAGAACTCATTCTAAAACTTTCCACTTTGGGAAAAGTGGAAGTTCCGGATCCGATTTTTGAAGAAGTTCGCCTCTATTTGGCTACTATGGAAGACGATAATTTAATAGAGTGGAAAGGAAAAACCCTTGTTTTAACCGACCTGGGAAAACCTTTCTTAAGGAATGCATGTACAGGTTTGGATATGCGTTTGAGAAGAAAAAGTCCTGAAACCAAGGTATTTTCTCAGTCTATTTGACTCTCTTTCTGAAATATTCGGGTCCAATAGATGTTTCTTCTCTTAGAAAGGACTCATTTGGAAATTAATTTCTTTTCGTCCAATACTTTGGGGACTTTAGTGGTGTAACACTTTTTCGTTTTTGAAATGTTATCTTTGCATTTAAAAAAATTTATTCCGATCTTATTGATCGTTTTTGCTCCTGTTGGGATCTTTCCAGTCACTGTTTTGTTGAGAGAAGGTGGAAAAGTCAAAGGAGATATCATCACTCAAAATCAACATTCTGTTCTTCTCCAAACAGAATCAGGAAAACGTAAAGTAGATAAAGATCTCATCCTTAAAATCCTTTTCCAAGATGTGAACGACGACGAAGAGGAGAAGATCCGTAAAGAGGAAGAAGACAAACTCGCAGCGGACAAAAAAGAGCAAGAAGATAAAGAAGTAGCTCAAAGACATCTGGAAGAAGAGAAACAAAAAGAAGAAGATCTAAAAAAACAGGCAGCAGCGGACGAAGAAGCACGCCGCCAAGAAGAACTTCGTAAACAAGAAGCAAAACGTCCTTTAAACGCGCTCATGAGATCGGCAGCCGTGCCTGGCTGGGGACAATATTATACGGACAGAAAGTTCCAATCTCTTCTCTACCCTACCCTATTTGCCGCGGCTGCATTTGTTGCTTATGACAAATTCAGAGTATATAGAACTTCGGTAAGAGAATATGGAGATCTGGGAAACCCGTATACAAGGGAGAGCCTTACACTTGCTGCGCTTGGCCAAGCCCAAGCGGCCGCTACTCCGTCCTTATCTCCTATCGATGCTTATTTTGCGAATCAATCCAGTCAGGTTCAGATAAAAAGAGAAGAAGCGGATAAAAACTTCAGAGAATACCAAGGCGCCTTATATGTGTTAGGCGGGATCTATCTCTTGAACCTGATCGATTCTTATGTTTTTGCAAATTCTGTCAAATCGGTAGTCCAGTTTTCTGACGGCCAAAGCAGAGGGATGGTAATTTCCGCAATGCCATCTAGCGTTGGAGCGGGAAGTGGATCTTCCGGCACTGGAACCTTCTCCGGAATGGAAACCAAATACACTATGGGTTACAGATTCGAATTCTGAACTTGATAAAAACTTTTCTACCTTTTGAAAGAAAATCTAGGATTTAATTGCCAATAGTTTCCATCCGATTACTTTGTATCCGTGGCGAAATGGGTTCCGGATCATATAGTAATTGGCGCAGGCTTTACGGGCCTTCTGCATGCATTCCTTTCTTTAGAGAAGGGTGAGTCCGTATTAGTACTGGAAAAAAGGGAAAGTTCTGGCGGATTGATCCGTTCCGTGCGAACGGAATACGGGATCGTAGAAAGGGCGGCAAATGGGATCATCAATTGCTGGGAGTTGGAAAACCTCGCCTCCCGTTTAGGGTTGGATATTTTATTCTCCAATCCTACATCTAAAAAACGTTATATATTTTCCGACGGAAAGATGAGAAGAATGCCCCTTTCTGTCTTCGAAATAATCTCTCTGGCATTTTCCGTGCTGACTGTGCCCGCACAACCTCTCCCTGGCGAATCCATTTATCAATGGGGCAAAAGAGTGTTGGGAGAAAAAACTCTCAGCAAGATTGTGGAGCCTGCGTTAGGCGGAATATATGCGGGCGATCTGGACGCGATGTCTGCGGAACTTGTACTCGGAAAATTTCTTCCGGAACAGGCTCCTCTTTGGAAAAACATTTTGCATCTTAGAAATTCCAAAAAAGGAAAACCAAAACTCCTTCCGGGAAGAAGAGGAACTGTAAGTTTTAGAGGCGGTATCGGGACCTTGCTCGGAGCTTTAGAGGCAAGAGTTTCTTCTCAAGGAAAGATCAAATACAATCAGGATATTTCTAGTTTAAAAGAATTAAGAGCGACTTATCCTAAATCCAAGATTACGATCGCGACAAATCTCGGAACCGCTTTGAAACTCCTGAAATCGGAATATAAAGAATTTAAATCCTACCAAGGAATGCTGGATACTTTGCCTATCGTAAGTGTGACCCGCTTCGGAAAGGATTCCATCTTAAATGGAAAAAAAGGATTTGGAGTGCTATTCCCTAAAGATCATAAAAGTTTTTCTTCCGAATTGGGGATCAGATCTAGAGGGATTTTATTTAACGATTTTATATTCTCCGGTAGGACCTCCGACGGGATCCATTCAGAAACTTTTATTATGGGTGGGGCCGGAGACAGAGAAATTTCTTCCAAAACGGAAGAAGAGATTATTTCCATAGTGGAAGAGGATCGTAAAAAATTATTCTCTGAAAGTGGAGTCCCTTTGAATCATTATGTAACTGTTTGGAAAGATGCACTTCCGGTGTATGGACCCCAACTTCATGCTTTTAATCGAGACTTGGATCGAGTCCTGCCGCCTGAGATCCGAGTAGAAGGGAATTTTAGGAGCGGGATCGGTTTAAAGTCCATTTTAGAGCGGGCCTTCTCTTTATATAATCCGGATTTTTCGCTTTGATTATCCTATAAATTTATTCATTAAGATTCCTTTAAGTTCTTCCAGATCTTTTTTGACCCAGTTGGAATCCTCTTCGAATTTTTCGGGAGTCATTCCTTCTGTTTGGAATAATGTGAAGATTAACTCACTCCCCTCTCCATTCTCTATGATCCTGAGCGGATTATAAGAAATATTTTCAGGATTAAAGATCACATAATGATCCAAGATGCCGTATTGGTTTTTATCAGTAAATTTAGCGGTTAGTTTGCCCATTGGAGAGTCGATGGACCATTCTCCGTTTCCTAAGGGAGAAATGGACTTACATAAACCGGAGGCCCATTCGGGAAAATTTTTAGGATCGGAAAGATATTCATAAGCTGTCTTTTGGGTAACAGGAATGGTAACGCTGATATGTTTTGTATTCTTTGTCTTAAACATTTGTTTATTTTGAAAATTGATCGATCTTTTTCTGGATACTGATCTTTGCCTGAGAAGTTTTTGCGAGCGAAAGAGCTTTGCGAAAATATCCTTCTGACTTGGATCTATCTATATCTATATATAATTCTCCTAAAAGAGCAAAATAAAAATGGTTTTCTTTCAGGTCTAATTTTTCCGCTTCGAGGATCGCTTCTTTCTTTCCATTTGCTTTAGAAAGAGCGTATGTTCGATTCAAAGCTGCAATTGGAGAATATTGTAGCTGAAGTAGACGATTGTATAACTGCAAAATATTTTCCCATTTTTCTTTTGTATCTTCCTTCTGTGTATGCCAATATGCGATACCTGCTTCCAAGTGATATTTTGTGAGTTTGGTGCCGCTTGCTGCTTTGTTAAGAAAGATTTCTCCCTTTCTGATCAGATCATAATTCCAAAGATTTGTGTCCTGGTCTTGGTATAAGATTTGTTCTCCATTCTCATCTTGTCTTGCTTCAAATCTAGAAGTATGAAAACACATCAATGCGAGAAGGGCATAGACTTGAGGTTTATTCGTGATCTGATTTTCTACAAGCATGCTGCAGAGACGGATAGCCTCTATGCAGAGATCTTTGCGTAAAGGTTTGTTCTGACTGATAGAATAATAACCCTCATTAAAGAGCAGATAGATAGTAGAGAGCACCGAATCCAATCGATCTTCTATCTCTTCTGGCGCCGGAAGTTCGATTGCGATCTTTTCTTCCCTCAGTCTTTCTTTAGCCCTGAATAGTCTCTTATTGATCGTTTCTTTGTTGGTTAAGAATGCATCGGCGATCTCTTCTATCCCGAATCCACATAAGATCCTAAGGGAAAGTCCCACTTGTGCCTCAGAAGAAACAGAAGGATGGCATATTGCGAATATCATCCTAAGCTGACTATCGTATATATTTTCCGGGGAAAGATCAATTTCGGGTTCAATGCTCTCAGTTTGAGTTTTGGTAAGTTCGGGAAGGATCTTTGTTTGAAAGATCGAATTTCTTTGTAGGTAATTTTTGGCTTTATTCTTTGCCACCGCATACAACCAGGCAGTAGGGTGTTCCGGATTTCCTTTGATCCCCCAGGTTTCAGTCGCAGTTAAGAATGTTTCACTTGCGATCTCTTCCGCGATTTCTATATTTTCGAAACCTATATGTTTGCAAAGAACGGAAACGATCTTTGTGTATTCATTTCTGAATAGATGAGGTAATATCTCCGAACTTTGCATAAAATTGAAACAGGGATAGTGTTTCGGCTAACGTGTATTGTCTACGCCTACGATCTTTCTCACTTCCACGCTATTACCCGGTCCATTTAAAATGGGGCATCCTTTGGCGATATCGGCGGCTTCTTCAAAGTTTTTAGCCTTAATCGTAATAAAGCCTGCTATGGATTCCTTTGTTTCTGCGAATGGCCCGTCAGTGACGATCTGACCTGATTTGATGACCTTACCTTCCGTGGATAGTCCAGTTCCGCCAACGAATTTATTTTGGGCGGCAATTCCTCCTACCCAATCCTGATACATTTTCATATACACTTGCATTTGTTCCGGAGAAGGCTGAGCGTCTTTTGTGATCAGGTCCAGTCTCATTAATATCAAGTATTCGTCCATATTTCTCTCCTATAGAAGTCGATTTCTATCTATAGATCAATTGAGTTTTGGAAAATTGGACAGGAACTTGGAGAAAATTTAGATCTTGTCCTTATAGATAACATTCACAAGCGATCTTCTCTTTTTTAGGATCCCACCCGCCTGAAACCTTGCAGATACAACTTAAAGACCTGTCTTTCTGAGCAGAATATTTTGCCTCGAATACGAATTTTGCCAGTGCCTCCAAGAATGCCGGATATGTTCCTGGTGCGGGGATTCTATGATATTCGGAAATTCCGTTTTGGAATGCATGGTCTCTAATCTGCACTCCGATCTCTTCTAATGTTTCTAAGTGATCGCTGATAAAACTGATCGGATAAACTGCGATCCTTTTAGTTCCTTTTTGTCCTAACTCTTGGATCTTGTCTAGAGTATTAGGAGTTGTCCATTTACTTGGCCCTACCCTACTCTGGTAGGATAAATGTATTTGCCCTAGGTAGCCTTTTTCTCTCAAGAGGGAAGTGAGCGCATTTACATTCTCTTCAATTTCTTTTGTGTAAACGTCACCCTTTTTGATCAGGCGAAGAGGGATCCCATGTGCACTGAATACTATATCCAAGTTTTGCCAATCAGATATCTGTTCTTGTTTGATATGCAAAAAATCTTTCTCAGTGAGTTTGCCTTGGAAAAAATCCAGGATCAGGTCTCGGATAGATTCCAAATATTCTTTTCTGTCGGAGAATGGTCTTACCCAATGTGGGTTGGAAGCTGGGCAATATCCTAACTTTTTTTCCATGAGCATTGCTGTGGATAGAACTGTGGATCTTGAAAAATGAGGAAATAGTGGAAGAAGTATCACTTCTTCTTTTGGATCAGTCCATTCGGAAGGAAGTTCTCTGATGTCCGGATATCCGCAGCACATTGCAGTCTTAACTTCCCATTTTTCTCCGGATTCTTCTAAAAGTTTTTTCAAACCTTCCGCTTGTTTTTCAGTTTCGGAGACAAGAGGGGAGCCTCCTCCGAATCCCATGGAGGCGTATGTTTCTTCTACTTTTTTAGCTCTGGTCTCTGCAATTTTTCTAGCGAGTCTGATCCTGAGAAATTCGGGGAGCGGGAGATCGAATACCAAAGGATCTTCGAATAGGTCTTTTAGGAATTTCGGAATTTCTTCGGCATTTCTGGGGCCGCCTAGGTTGATCAGTAAAAGTTTATTTTTCATAAAAAATGGCTCACTTGGAATTCGACTGAATATTGTTTAGTACTCAGATAGTTTCTATAATTTCCCGAATAATTGGAAATGACGTCGTCTCTACTTAGTCCGCCTTGGGTCTGAAAGCTTCCTTCTCCGTACAATCTATGCTCTGTTAATTTTGCGAAAAATAACCAAGAGGGTAGAATATATCCTGCCCCTAAATTCGTTTCCAAACCAAAGCCTGAAGAATCTCCGATGAAATTCAGATTTCTTTGATAATGATAATCCCGGAAATGTGAATACCAAACATTTCCGGAAAGGCTTGCTTCTAGCATCCAGGTCCCATTGGAATATCTATAACCAAATCCGAATGGAACTTCCCAAGTGGAGATTGAATAACTGAGCCCAATTCCGATCGGGCCATAAGTGACTGGTGCAGTTGCGATCCATTGCATCACGTCGTATAGATAATATTTATAAAATGTATAATAAGCTCCGCCGGTAAGATAAAAACCGGAGCCTGGTTTTCTGGGATCAGGATTTGCTCCACCGAAATATTTTCTGGCAAGGAAGCCGACACGATCGTCTTTCATTTTCAATTTCCCTCTTCCGTCCGCAAAGTTTTGGGTGCCTGTGAATGTATAAGGTGTATCGTTAAAACTTGCGTTTGCGAAATCGATCTTTGTCCCCTTCTCCCTGCTTACACTTCCCAGGAAGAAGTCCTCGTCCCTACCCTCTCCGGTCCTTTGGTTTTTGAAAGTGGTTCTGTATTCCAGATTGATCTCCCAGGTTTCCCACCAATGCTTTAAACCAATTCCACCGTATTCAAATTCTCTATTATAAGTGATCCTGGATCCAGCCTTCAGCCCGGAGAGATTCGGGAACTTTGTGCCCGATTCGAAAATATGTTGGCCTCCATTTTCTCCAAATAGGCCCGTAATGGAACTTCTGGTCATTAGCTCTGATAGAATTGACTGAAATTTGGTTTGGGGTGCCGCAGTTCCAGGGAGGTTTATTTCCGGTCTTATCTCTTTTGGAGATTCGGGTTCTTGAGCGAGTAGGTTGGCCGTGGCAAATAGGCAGAATAGTAAGATTATAATTCGAATCTGAATTTTCATTTCATCCTAGAATAGGGGTGAAATGATTTCATCCCCCTGTGAATTCCTTTTCCGAGAAGAGACCTTAGCATTTTCCCCTCCCCTATCGTTTCAATTCGGTTTTTTCGCTCTTAAGCTAATATGAGACATAGGTTTTCTTGACAAATCAGATCGTTCGGTTGATCTATTATCAGGGTCAAGGTCTGAAGTGAAAGCCAAAGTTTTAAGTGTGGAAGAAGTTCTCTCCGAATACGTTTTAAGTTCGGAAGATGAGTTTCTGGAGAAGGCAGAAAAATGGTCCTTGCCCAAAGATAATAAGGGCAAGTACAAGACGGAAGTTTTGGATAAGTACTTCTCCAAAAAGACAAAGCATTCCTACGAGTCCGTGATCATTGCGGTTTCCAATCAAAAAGGTGGAGAAGGTAAAACTACAGTTTCCATCTGTCTCGCGGAAGCATTGGCAAAGGCGGGCAAAAAAGTTTTATTACTGGATTGGGATGCTCAGGCAAATATCACACAGTTGTATGTTGGGCAGGCAGACAAATCGGTTTTTCATAGTCTGGGTTATAAGGAAGAATCCAAAGTAGATATTTCCGAAATTATTGTGAACCTGGCTCCTGGTTTGGATCTGGTTCCTTCTTCCATTCATTTGGCGAATTTTACTACTCCGTACGAGAGGGACGATTTTGATCTTTTGAAAGAAGCTCTATTGCCGATCCGTTCTTCTTATGAATATATTATTATAGATTGTCCTCCTTCTCTTGGTTTGATCTTAGAGAATGCTTTGATCGCGGCGGATCTTGTGTTAGTCCCGATCCAGACTCGTGCTTTTAGTGTTCAAGGTCTGAAAGATCTTCATGGTACAATTGAGAAGATCCGAAAAAAAGCAAATCCCGGGCTTGGACTTTTGGGCGCAGTGTTAAACCAGTATGAGGACTCAAGGGCGCTTTCGGGTCTTGCTGAAACTGTTAGGAAGTATTTCCCGGTATTCGATTCTGTTGTGTATAGAAGAGAGGCGATCCCTCAGTCCCAAGCAAAACGTAAACTTTTATCCGAATATGATCCTAAAGCGATGCAGATGTTTTCTACTTTGGCGGAAGAAGTGATGAGGAGAGCAAATGGCAAAAAGATCTGATTTTGCGGGGTTGGATTTATTAACAGCTTTCGGCGGGGACGAGTCCCTTAAAAAAGAAATCCTTCTTTCTGATATTATTACTAATCCGGAGCAGCCTAGGGTCTTCGGAAAAGAAGATGTGAGCGATCTTGTGGAGTCTATGAAACGTTTAGGACTCATAGAGCCGATCGTTGTCCGCAAATTAGGTAAAAAGTTTCAGATCGTAGCGGGAGAAAGAAGATTTCAGGCCGCGAAATTGATCGGTTGGAAATCCATTCCGGTAGTGGAGACTGAAGCTTCCGAGGACAGATGTTACGAGATCGCCTTGGCAGAGAACGAAAAACGCAAAAGTTTGAATCCTTGGGAAGTTGGTCGCGCCATTCAGTTCTTGAGAAAAGAAAGGAAAAAAACGGCAGAAGAAGTCGGTAAGATCTTAGGTTATACCGAAAGATATGTGAAACAGTTGAGTTCTATTGCAAGGTTGGATCAAAAATCAGTTTCGGAATTGCTCAAAAGTGGAAGTGATCTTTCTGTTAAAAATCTTGAAACCCTCCTGAAAAAGAAAGAAGGAAGGGGGGGTGAAACGATTTCACCCCGCAAACCGGGAGAAAGGGTCACCCTAGACCTGAAACCTCTGACTGTTAAGAATAGAGAATCTTTCCTGAGAGAACTTTCTAACCTAAAGAAAAAGTACGGATTGCGCTAAGACATTTTTTTTCTCGTTGGAGAAAAGTCGAGGCTCTTGATCCTGTTCTCATGAGACAGTTCGAGCAGACTTTTTATAATCGCTCGGGTTTCTAATAAAGGAATAGAATGAAAATCGGAATCATAGTCGGCTCCCAACAAAAAGTATCTCAATCCTCTAAAGTAGGCGAATTCTTAAATTCTAAATTAAAAGAAATGTCCGTAGAAACTTGGACCTTGGACTTAGGAAAAAATCCTCTTCCCATCTATGATTCTACTCAGACAAGCGACGATAAGCTCTGGACGGATCTTTGGAAACCTATCGATGAAAATTTAAAAAGTTCGGAAGGTTTTGTTGTTATCACTCCCGAGTATGGCGGCATGGCAAGTCCTGCCATTAAAAATTTCTTCCTTCATGCGGGATTGGTCCAGCTGGGCCATAAGCCAGGACTTCTCGTTTCTGTTTCTTCTGGTAGAGGCGGCGCTTTTCCGATCAATGAAATGAGAGCAAGTAGTTATAAAAATACCAAGATTTGTTATATTCCGGAACAGTTGATCTTTAGAGATGTGGAACATCTAATTAATGGAGTAGAGCCTGTTTCTCCCGAAGATAGTTTTATCAGAGAAAGAAGCACATTTGCTCTGAAGATCTTATTGGCTTATGCGGAGGCTTTATCGGAAATTCGCGAGTCTGGCGTGGTCCAGGATCCCAGATTTAAGAACGGAATGTCTTAATGTGACATAATTACGGCCGATTAACTGCACTGCCTTGCTCGTAAAATTGAGCAGGGGAGGGGAGTTCCTTCACTTCAGGAATTGGCTCAAAGATTGTCTTTTCTGACCCGATGATATATCCTGAGGGCCTAAGGAATTGGGCTTTAAGTGGAAAACGAAATGTTTCCAAGTCAGATAGGAATTCATGAATAAAATTAATATCCAGGCCGGCCAAATCATTTTCAGAGAAGGAGAGTTGAATAACTCGATGTATATCATCACCTCTGGAACTGTTGAAATATTTTTTACTCATAAAAACTCAGCCACTCGTTTAGCTTTGATGAAGAAGGGAGATTTTTTCGGTGAGATGGCTTTGTTTAGAGCAAAGCCTAGAACTGCAACTGCGAGAGCGGTAATGGATACTGAAATGGTCGCTGTGGAATCCAAACAACAATTGGAAAGATACCTTCTTGCGAACCCAGAGTTTGCGGCAAAAATGGTGAGGATTTTAGCGGACCGCTTGGCGAATACGAACGAACTTTTGATCTCTAAGTTGAACGAAATTACTACGAAAGAGATAGAATATCAGATAGACGATAAATGATCAGGTATACGTAATGCGGTCTTTGCCGGCCGCTTTTGCTTCGTATAACTTTGCGTCTGTGAACGAATATAGCCTATTGCTTTCGTCTGCATCTCCTGGATATTCTGCAACTCCTCCGGATACTGTGACTTCTATCCCGAAATCGTTTTTGGAGGAATTTCTTAAATAAGTCCTGAATCTTTCGATAGCCACTCTTGCGTTTTCTTTAGTGGTTTCCGGAAGAATGACCGCAAATTCTTCTCCCCCGACCCTACAGCTGATGTCCTCCGTTCTAAACGCATACATCAGAGTTCCAGCCACCAGTTTTAGGATATCATCCCCGAAAGAATGTCCTTTTGTATCGTTGATCTTCTTAAAATTGTCCAGGTCGAATAGGAATAAGCAGAAACTTCTTTTATATCTTTTACTTCTGGTAATCTCTTTGTTTAGGACCAGGTTGAAATATCTTCTATTATAGATCCCTGTCCCTTCGTCTATGACTGCGTTTAGGATGATCTCTTCAAAAGAATAGATGTCTACGATCTTCGGGTTTTCTATCAGTCTATTCTTTAGGTAAATATAATCTAAAAGTGCGACTACGAAGTTCATACTTCTGCCCAATTGTTTGCTCAAGTTCTCTGCGTGTGCGTAGATCTCTTTCCAAAGGGATCTGGCTTCCGATTCAGGTAGATCTAAGTTTGCGATAATTCTGAAGAAGTCCGAATAGAAATAATCGTCCTTCTTTCCCATCTCTTCGAATTTACTCGCGAGGCTAGGGAGAGGTGCTTCTTTATCGTTTACGATCTCTAAGATTGCAGTTTTTCGTTCGGAATCGATTTGCCCCAGGCCCTTAAACCTGTCTCTCATTTCTATGAGTTCGTTTCTGGCTAGATTTGCTGTGGTTTCGTGGGCGGTAAGGGTCTGTTCGGCTGTGAGTAATTCTACTTCTCCAAGCTTAGACACTCTTTCGTAGAGCTCCAATAATTCCTTGAGCTTTTGGATTTCCTCATCTTTTTCTTTTAGTTCGTCTTGTAGATTTCGCATTTTGGTTCGGTAGCGGGTTTGAGTCCTTGGTAGGAACTCCTAACTTTCGGGTTTGTTATCGGATACTGGTAAAATAATTCTTTTCCACCTTATGGGTAAACCAATTTAATGAATTACTTGGCGGTTTCATATGTCCAAAGGTCCTAATAAGAAAAAAATTATTATCACTGGAGCTAGCTCCGGTATAGGCAGAGAACTTGCTCTTTTATACGGAAAGGAAGGTCATGATCTGGCGATCACTTCTAGAAGAAAAAATGTTTTAGAGGATATCGCAAAAGAGATCCGCTCCTTTAATAAAGGAGGCAAGGTGATCTTGGCGTCCTTAGATGTTTCAGAATCAGCGGATAATTTTAAAGTGCTTCCTAAACTTGCTAAAGAACTTGGTGGAGTGGACCTATTCATTGCGAACGCCGGAATTTCTACCAACTCTTCTTTCGGCCAAAAAAGTTTCGAAGCGGATAAGAAGGTAATCGATACAAATTTAATCGGGCTTATGGCAGGCATCTCCGCTTTACAACCGATCTTTAGAGATCAGAAAAAAGGACAGATCGTAGGGATTTCTTCGGTTGCTTCGTTTAGAGGTCTTCCCGGCTCAGCAAGTTATTCTACTTCTAAGGCCGCAGTTTCTACTTATTTGGAAGCGTTAAGGGGAGAAGTTAGACAATTCGGTGTGAAGGTTACTGTCATTCATCCGGGCTTCATTGATACTCCAATCAATCAAAAGTTGAAGTCCCGTCCTTTTCTTGTTTCCGCAGAAAAAGGCGCTAAAAAAATTTACAATAGGATAGAATCAGGAGTTCGATCAGCTACTGTGCCTTGGTTCCCTTGGGCGATGATCGGGGTTTTGATGAGATCGCTTCCTGAATTCATATGGGAGAAGATCGGGCCTAAATAAAGGTTTTTGGATATGGTAGGAACTCCAGACTCTTCGAATATCTACAGAGTTCTCTTCGTATGCTTGGGAAATATCTGCAGATCTCCTGCTGCAGAAGGCGCATTCGTGGATCTATTGGAAAAGAGAGGACTTTCTTCCCTCTTCGAAGTGGATTCCTGCGGTACATCTCGGTATCATATCGGAGAATTAGCCGATCCCAGGACCAGACAGACAGCCCGCAAAAAGGGAATAGAGCTCACTCATAAGGCGAGACAATTTAAAAGATCCGATTTTGAATATTATGATTTTATTCTGGCGATGGACAGATCCAATAATAAGGATTTGGGGGCACTCGCTTCGAATGAAGAAGAAAGAAAAAAAATTCATTTGTTCAGAAAGTTCCAAAAGGGCCAAGGAAAAGATTCCGAGGTTCCTGATCCATATTATGGAACTTTAAAGGACTTCGAAGAAGTCCACCAAATCGTTTTCGAAGCTTCGGAAGGATTTCTGGAATATGTCTTGAGTAAAAATGGAGTAAAGAATGCCTAAGGGTGAAAAAAAGAAAGTAGTAGTAATCGGAGTAGGTTTCGGGGGATTGCAGGCGATCAAAAAAATGTCCAAAGAAGAAGACTTGGAAATCGTCGCTATCGATAAAAAAAATCACCATTTGTTCCAACCTTTATTATACCAAGTAGCCACCGCGGTTTTGAGCCCGGCAGATATTGCAATCCCTACTAGATCTCTTATCGGTGATAAAGAGAATGTGACGGTCTATTTAGGAGAAGTGGAGAAGGTCGACATCCAGGCTAAAAAGGTCATCTTCCAGGGTCATTCAGAAGATTATGATTATCTAATATTGGCGGCAGGGGCTAAATCGGGATATTTTGGGAACGATCATTGGAAAAAATATTCTATCGGATTAAAATCTCTGAAGGACGCGCTTGCTATCCGAACTAAAATTTTAACTTCTTTCGAACAGGCAGAGCTTGCAGGAGATCCTGAACTCGCCAAAAAACATTTGAATTATGTAATCATCGGCGGAGGTCCTACAGGTGTGGAATTAGCGGGTTCCATCGCAGAACTTTCTCATGAGATAGTGAGAAACGAATTCCATACGATCGATCCTGCTTTAGCAAAGATCACTTTGATTGAAGCTTCTCCAAGACTTCTTGCTGCATTTGCACCAAAGTTAAGTGAGTTTGCAAAGATCCGTTTGGAGAAGAGGGGAGTAGAAGTCCTGACCGGAACCAAGGTTCTTGAAATAGACCAGAATGGAGTGAAGATTGAAGGTAGAACAATTCCTTCTTCTACCGTGATTTGGGCCGCAGGAGTTCAGGCAAATGCGATCGGAGCGACTTTAGGAGTTCCTACGGATAGAATGGGAAGAGTGATGGTGGATGAGTTCTGCAATGTGGAAGGACATCCTGAGGTTTTTGTAATAGGCGATATCGCGAATTATTCCAAAGGTATGGAAAAACCTTTGCCTGGTGTTTCTCCAGTTGCGATGCAACAGGGAAGATATGTTGCTTCTCTCATTCGAGGAGATCTGAAATCTAAAAAAAGAAAACCTTTCCGTTATCTGGATAAGGGAAGTATGGCGACTATCGGAAGACAAGACGCAGTTGCACAGGTAGGTAATCTTAGATTGAGAGGATTTTTCGGCTGGGTAGTTTGGCTTTTTATCCACATATTCTATCAGGTTGGATTTAAGAATAAGATCTCCATCTTCATCACTTGGGTTTGGTCTTATATTACATTTCGTGCAGAGGCAAGATTGATCCAGGATGAGATTGAATCCAACTCCGCCGGAACTTCTGCGCAGAATTAAAGCCGAAAATAATCCTTGAATAGGTCGTACATAATAAAAGAATAAGCCTGATGCAAACTGATCTCTGGAAAGGCAAGACAATCGTAATTACCGGAGGCTCTTCCGGTATTGGAGAGGCTTTGCTGGAAAGTTTGTCTAAGATTCCTTGCAAGATTATCAATCTTTCCAGAACGGAACCTGAGTTGGTTCGCAAAATTTCTAAGAAGAAGGAAAAGCGGTCTGCGCAAATTTTCCATATTCAGGCAGACCTTTCTTCGGAAAAAGAGATCAACAAAGCGGTCGCTAAGTTGGCAAAACTCACGGATGGCATTGACGTTCTTTTTAATAACGCAGGTATAACCGCTCATTCTAGATTTGACCAAACTCAGATAGAAGCATTCCGTAAAACGTTTGACGTGAACTTTTTCGGTCCTGTATTTCTAACAATAAGGCTTCTTCCTTTTCTAAAAAAGAATAAAGGAGCAGTCATGGTCACTTCAACTGTCAGCGGACTATATGGGGTCCCTGCTAGAAGCGCTTATTCTTCTTCCAAATCCGCGTTACACGCCGTTATGGAAGCCGCACGTATCGAACTTTCGGAAGAAGGTCTTCGATTTATAATATTCTGTCCTCCTTATACCAAAACGAAACTAAGAGCAAACGGTATAGACGGGGATGGCCAGATATTGGGAGAATCCCATTATTCAGGTAAAAGTAAAACTCCGGAAGAAGTTGCCGAGAAAATGATCCGTTCTATCGAAGATCCGAAATCAAGACTTGTGGTAATGGACAAAAGCGGATTTTTCATGAAATGGATGAGGAATATTTCTCCTTCGTTTTTAGAAAAAGTATTATATAAAAAACTTTATAAGGACTTTCATTAAAGGACTGAAGTCTATATGGAAACTAGAAGTATTATTAAAGAATTTAAATATGATTTTCCTTTGGAAAAAGTTTGGAGTGCTGTCACTGTCAACGAAGAGTTGATTCATTGGTTGGCGGATAAAGTAACCGGTCGCCCTAAACTAGGCGGCACTTTTTCCTGGACCTGGAATTTAGGTCCCGAAGGAGAACTTACTTCTACAGGCATTTACAAAAAGATCGTTCCTTTCCAAGAGTTGATACTTCAATGGCAGGATCATCCGGCAGGTGATATAGAACTCAAACTAGAGTTTGAAAAAGACGGAGATTCTACTCTTCTTAAGCTCACCAACTCAGGATACCCATTGGGAGAAAAATTCGATCATTGGATCGAAGCCGCTTCTGAAGGCTGGGATGAGGAAAGTATGCATTTACTACAGTACCTCAGGAAGAACTAAAATATCTCTTTAGTGTCGGATTGTGTTTTTGTTTTCCACTTGAACTCTCGGGTCCCTAAAAAAAGATGGCATTAGAGCCCCCGATCATAGGGTGTTCGCGGTCTTTCTCTTCATATAGAGGCCAAGATCGCGAGCTGCTTTTCAAGGCGGTATACAGTGAACTTTCCAGAACTAGACTCTTATTTTCAAAGTCTTACGGATATCACAGATACGATTTCGATTTTAAACTCACCGTACGATTCCGAATTCGATTCAGATATCTCTAAGATGGAAGACTTCTTAAATGAGATCCAATCCAAAGATTGGCTCACCACGGACAAAGAATACTTTAACTTATTCACCAGTCACTTTTCCTTTCATATCAAAATAGTAGAAGAGATCGTTCGCGAAGCGAGAGAGATCTTGGATCCTGAGCGTCGTAGGCATGTAAAACGTTTGGTAGGATACTGTAAAACAACCGAAGAATGGTTGGCAGATCTTCAAAAACGCCGCAGAGCTACCGAAACTCTCGCAACTGCTTGATATAATCTATTGACATCCCCGGTCAGCCGGGGAGTCTTGAGTCCGTGTCCGAGAACGAACTCCAATCAAAAGAAAAAATTAATTTTTTCACCCATCCTTTTCTATTCTATCCAGTACTTCTTTTTATATTCATATTCGCTCTAGATAAAATTTTCTTTTTGGATAAGGTCAGAGACTACGTAAAAGTAGAATTAACTTATATTTATTACGACGTTAAGCAGGATCTCTTGAAAGAGATGATCTCCAAATTCGGAAAGAATGCCGAGAATAAGTCCAACAAAAAGTTGGTACTCCTCATGGGCTCTTCCAGGATGTTATACTTCAAGAACGAAGAGATCCTGGACTTCTATCCTGACTGGGAAGTTTATAATCTTTCTTCTGCGGTAACCACTCCCGCATACTATCTCTACTTTTTGGAAAGATTATTCGAAGCAGGTGTAAAACCTGACTTTCTAGTTTTAGAAGCGGATCCTTTTCAGTTCAACGCAAACAGCACTACATTCAAAAAATCGAATTTAGCAAATAGTTTCGATCTTAGATTCGTTCTTTCCAATGCCTGGGACCTAGGTAAGGAAAATGTGAATTATTATCTGGCGAATTATTTTTTCGGAGTAAGTAAGAATAAACCTTACCTCACAAATGTGTATTCTCATCTTACCAATAAAAAATTCGCGCAAGCCGACCTGATCAAAAAACTGACTATAGAATCTCTACAAAGGGATAAGGGAAATGCAATCTCTCCTGCTGGCGGTTTTATGGAGAAGGATTACGGCAAACTGGAAGCAAGTTCTATCCGTACGATTGGCTGGATCTATCCTAAATATTCTCCTTCCGAAATGCAATTTTCCTTTTACGAAAAGATCCTGGATAGAGTGAAAGAAGAAGGAGTTCCTACCCTTGTGGTTCGCCCTGAAGTTTCTCTTCCTTTGGAAAACCTTCTAAAAGAATTGAATATCCCCGCTCCTTGGTGGGAAAGAATTCGCCCAATTAACCAAAGGGTCGGTATTCCCATTATAGATATGGCGGAAGCATCCGACTACGAGTGCAATACTTTTGCGGACAGTGGTCATATGGCAGTGGACTGTTACCGTCCGTTCTTACGCTTTTTAAGAATGAGATATCCAGGAGAGTAATCCGCCTTTCATTCTACATATTTCGCCGGGGAAAGGAGGTTGACGAGAAGGATTGTCTGCCTTAATTTTGCTTCGTTAGATTTTCCCCAAAAGGCGAACCCATGAAAAAAATTATCTCCACAGCGGTTTCAATTTCTCTTTTGATCGGATGTTCTTCGGCGAGTGTCGTTGAGAACAAGGGCAAGAATGTCGAGTTCCAAATTTTAGAACCGAATATCAGAGTAGAAAAATTCAAAGAAACATTCAATTTAAAGGCAGAAGGTCCGGTTAACTTGGACTGTTCCGGTAAGCCCTGTACTCCGGACCAAGCTAGCGCGTTAACTCCCGATCAGATCAAAAAACTGAAACGTAACGGTTCTTGGAAAGAATATGTAGAAAAGGAAGATCTTCAGAAAAATAAATTCTCCGTTCTGGTCCGCGTAGGTGACTACAAAGATGATAAAAGAGAAGGGATCTGGAAAACATTATACGAAACAGGAGAAACTTTAAGAGAAACTCCTTATGTTGCCGGTGTAAAAGAAGGTGAAGATAAAAAACTCGCGAAAGATGGAACCCAACTTGAAAGCACAATCTACAAAGCCGACAAGAAGAATGGACCATACTGGTCTAAAACAGACAAAGGGATCTTAAGCGACGAAGGTACTTACGCAGACGATAAAAAAGTCGGAACTTGGAAAGATTATTATAACGAAGACGGAGCTAAAAAATCCGTAATCGAATTCAAAGACGGCAAGAAAAGCGGTAAAGAAACGAATTATCATAAAGATGGGAACACTGTCTCTTCAGAAGGAAATAATTCGGACGATCTAAAAACGGGTTATTGGAAAAACTATTACGACAACGGGTCTCCTCAGTCCGAAGGTAACTACGCTCCGAAGGGCGCGGGTGCGGATAAGAAATCTCTCAGAATAGGCGCTTGGAAAGAATATTATAAAAACGGAAAGGTATTTGCGGAAGGGCAGAGAGATCATACTCGTAAGGGAGATTGGACCTTTTATTGGAGCACCGGAAATCCTGCGTATAAAGGAACCATGATGAACGAAATGATGATGAGTTCCGCAGAAGTATACGATAAGGACGGAACAATCGTTGGAAAAGGAAAACTTCTTTTCGACCTTCTACTCATGGACGAAAAAACTGACGAACTGAAGGCAAAATACAAACCTGATTTCCCGTTTGCATATTATAAAAACGGCAAGAAGTCCTTCGAAATTTCGGCAAACGGAACTGCGGTCGAGTATGACGAGTCTGGAGCAAAGATTGGACAAGGGCCGATTATGCCTGGGACAAACCAAAAAAACGATTGTTGGACAACGGCTCAGGGTAAAAAATATTACGTGAACGGTAGAGAAAATCCTAAAATGGGAGAATTACAAGGCTGTAAGTAATCTTTAGCCTAATGTGTATTTCAATTTCTTAAGTATGAAAAGCTCGGAGAGTAAATGTTCCGGGCTTCCAATATTTATAAATGCTTTTCTCAATCTGTAAAATTCTTCTCTAATCCATGTTGGAACTCCAACATGGATACAGAAAGGAAAATGCCTTGGAAAAAATTATCACAAATAACGATCTCAAAAAAATTAGTTTAGGGATATTAGTGGCAGCTCCTCTATTCTTCCTGCTTGGATATTTCGCCCGAGGATGCAGCTCTATAAATCGTCAGGCAAAGGTAACTTATAGTGGTTCCTTTACCGAAGGGACTCTAGTTTCCTTAAATTCTAAAAATGTAATATTACAAGATCCTGATTTTTCTATTCCTCTGGAAACGGTGGAGAAAATAGAGTTTTTAGAGGATCCCCAAAGTTTAAATCCGAACCAAGTACCTTTGAGCGATCCGGAAAAATCATTTGTAGGGACTTATAGGATACAAATTGGAACTCATAAGGGCGTATTGAGTATTTTTCCTCGCAAGACAGGAGGGATAGGAGCTACTTTACGTTTTACGAATTGGGGAAAAGGATCAAACGAGATCCTGACGGGTATTCGAGTGACGGGCAAATCCATTCGTTTTGTGAGATCCTGTGCAGGAGCAAGATGTTCGGAGATAGGGAGTAACGTTCCTTTTACCCAAACTTACACAGGAGACTTGGACGGTAAAAAGATCCAAGGAGCTTACCAAGGTACGAATAGTTCCGGCCGTTGGCTTGCGGAACGTTAATAGGAAATAGTATGGAATCCATCGCTAAAGATCCCTTATCCGAATCTGATATCCATTTTGCAAAAGATACTTTAGATCGGATCCGCCAAGAACTAACCGGAGAGATCACAGGACAAGAAGCAGTAGTGAAAAATCTACTCATCTCTTTAGCCTGCCAAGGACATGTTCTCTTAGAGGGGATGCCAGGACTTGCAAAAACACTTCTGGCAAAATCATTATCTTCCGCATTGGATCTGGATTTTAAAAGAGTGCAGTTCACGCCTGACCTTCTTCCTGCTGACTTGATCGGGACGATCGTGTTCAATCCAAAGAATGGAGAATTCACTACACGTAAAGGCCCGATCTTTACCGGAGTATTGCTTGCGGACGAGATCAATAGGGCCCCTGCAAAAGTACAGTCTGCTCTTTTGGAATGTATGGAAGAAAGAACAGTCACCATAGGAGAGAATACTTTTCCTTTGGAGAGGCCCTTCTTAGTGCTGGCTACAGAGAACCCGATCGATCAAGACGGAACGTATCCGTTACCGGAAGCGCAAATGGACCGTTTTTTTATGAAGGTTCTTGTGGATTATCCTGATATAGACGAGGAACTTGCAATTTTAGAGCAGCATGGCAAGCTAGCGGCTGGTCCAAAACGTATTAAAAAAACTGCAACTGCTAAGGATGTATTAAAGATCTCTTCTCTTGTGGATAGAGTCCACGTAGAACCTAAATTAAAAAGTTATATTGTTCGTTTAGTAAGGAATACTCGCCCGGAAGAAAAAACCGTTCCGGATCTTCTTCCCTATGTAAAACATGGAGCTTCTCCTAGAGCCAGTTTGAGCCTACTCAAAGCATCCAAAGCAAAGGCATTATGGGAAGGAAGAGACTATGTGGCACCGGAAGATGTGAAGGCTGTTCTTCCTGAGATACTTCGTCATAGAATTTTACTTACGTTCGAAGCAATTTCTGAGGATGTGGGGATAGAATCTGTGGTTCGGATCGTTTCGGACGCGACCCAGATACTTTGATCTAATCGACTAAAATGTTCCGTAAAGAATACCAAAACCTGATCCAACTTTTGGATTTTAAGGAGAGAGGATTTTCTCTTCGAAACAGACAAGGTACGGCCACGAGTTCCAGAAAGGGCAGGGGAGTGGACTTCAAAGATGTTCGCCCTTATGCTGTCGGTGATGATACAAGACTTATAGATTGGAATGTCACTTCCAGATTCGGAGAATTACATGTAAGAGAATTCTACGAAGAGAAAGAAAGACTTGGCGTTTTTTTTCTGGATGTTTCCGAATCGATGGATTGGAGCAGTTCAGAATGGACTAAGGCGGAGAATGCTTTCCAGGTTTTAGCTCTATTAGTTTTACTTTATGTAAGAAAAGGAAATCTCGCTAAAATTCTACTCTATTCGGATCGATTGGAATGGGAAACCGGTTATATCCGAAATACGGAAGAAGCTCTTTCTGCATTGGAGAAGGTTCGTACTTATCCTCATAAAAAACTAAAAACAGATCCTAAACTTCCATTCGTACTCTTAAAAAACAGGATCAGAAGATACACTGATTCTTATATACTTTCCGATTTTCATGGACTTCCTTCTTTAAAAAGACTTACAGGTCTTAGAAGATTTCATACTCTACATGCGATCCGATTTAAGGACCGTCTGGAAGAAAGTGCCCCTAAAGGTTTTTTCCAATTCTTCTTGTTAAAAGATCCTGAAACAGGCGCTATTCCTTCTCCTGTAGGAGAAAGTATCAAAAAGAATCTGGAATTTTTGTTTAAGTCCAGATGTTTGGAATTGGAAGGAAAAGATACCGACCCAAACAAACTCCTGGAATATTGGAGAAGTATGTCATGAAGGCGGGAGTTTTCCGTCGAAGATCTTTGGATCGTATTCAATTTTTCTACTATGTATTCTATTCATCTCTGCTGCTCTTTTCAGTTCCGTCATTTGCTTGGAAAGAAGATTGGGAACCGAAGGAAGTAGGGATCGGAGAACAGGCGGAATATCTGTTGGAATTCCAACAGGGAGAAATTCAGAATCCTGAGATCCCTTCTAAAGGAATGTATCCTGATCCTGATTCTCCAGATCTTCCATTATTCGAAGTGATCTCTTCTGAAATTTCAGAGACAAAGATCAAGTTAATCGTTGCTTATTATAATTCTGGAAAATTCTATTTGCCAATTGTTTGGAAAGATAAGAACGGAAAAGAATTTCTCTCTGAAGCAGCTCTGACTGTTCTTACTTCCATTGGGGAGAAGGACAAAACTCCGGAGGAGATCCTACCGCCTCTGGAATTTTCAGGGAAATACGGCTGGAAATTGGCGGCAATCATCGCGGGCCTTGCCGCTTTAGGTTTGGGGATTTTCTATGCTTGGTATTTGAATCAAACAGCATCTAAAAGAACTATGGATGCACTTGTAGAGGCGGATCCTTGGGTTCAGAAAATTCTAATATACGAAAGTAAATTGGACGAGATCATCAATACTCCTCCGGTATTTGCCAGGACTTTTTATAGAGTATTATCAGGTTATATTCGAGAGAATATGTCCAAAAAGATGAATGCTCCATTCGCGCATCTGACCGAAGCGGAATTATTCCAACGTATTTATGATTCATTCGGATTGGAAGAAGAGGAAGTTAAAAATTGGGAGAATACTTTTCGTAAGGCCCAATATTCCGGAGAAGAAGTGGAGATCCCTTCTTCCGAAGCGCTGAAGGCTTGGGATTATTGGAAGGAGGCGCTTTCCAAATGACTGAATGGGAATCTCCATATTACCTTCTTCTAATTATCCCGATCTGGATCTGGACAGTCTATTCTTATTGGAAAAACGAACCAGCACTTGGAATCGAACTTAGAATCCCCGGAAAAATCCAATCCGGAACATTCTCTCTAAAGCGGTTTTTATCTTCGATAGCTCCGTTAGTTCGCCCAATTGTATTGACATTGTTTGTAATCGCAGTCGCAGGTCCCGGGAAAAGATATAGATTCCTTCCGGATGAGACCAAAGGAGTGGATATTATTCTGGCATTGGACGTATCCGGCTCCATGTCCAAAAGCAGGGACTTCTTACCCGAGACCCGCTTAGGAGTTTCTAAAAAATTACTTAAAGAGTTTATTAGAAAAAGAGAAAATGATCGTTTGGGGTTGGTAGTATTTGCGGGAGGAGCATACCTGCAATCTCCTTTGACAAGCGATAGAGAAGTGTTGGAAGAAATATTAGGCCAAGCAGAAGAAGAGACAGTTCCAGAACAAGGAACAGCTATAGGAGATGCACTTATACTCTCCTGTTATAGATTACGCAGGTCTCCTGCAAAATCCAAGGTAATAGTCCTCATAACGGACGGCGCTTCTAATACCGGTCGTATAGATCCAGTGACTGCTACTGAGATTGCAAGGGGTGTAGGGGTAAAAATTTATTCCATCGGCATCGGAAAAGAAGATCAATCTTACGAAGTAAATTTCGAAATTTTGGATATACTTTCCAAAAGAACAGGAGGAGTATTTTATAGGGCGGAAGATATCAGCGAGCTAAGAGAGGTCTTGGCCTCCATCGACTCTTTGGAAAAAGATCTTTTGATCCTGCCTCCGGAAGAAGTAAGAGAGTCAGAATCCTTAATTTTTCTGACCTATGCGCTCGCGTTATTGGGCTTGGATCTACTTTTGAGATCTTGGGTGTTTCGGTACTACGTATGAACGAAACTTTTTTAGAATCTTTTTGGATCTCGCTTGGGCTGATCTTCTTTGCTTATTCTTTATTTAAGCTCACATTCTATTTTTATTGGAGCCGTTGGAAAAAATCTTATCCCGGCTTGCAAAGAGAATCCAAGGTCCCACCTTTCTATATAGTGCTCGCAAGGATCTTTGCGATTGCTTCCGTATTTTATCTTTCTTATTTTGCCTACCAAAGAGCTGAATCGACCAAGTCTAAGGAAGAGGAAGTCTCCCGAGGTGTGGACTTTCTATTCTTGGTGGATGTAAGTCTTTCTATGCAATCTGTGGATACTCGTCCTTCTCGCATAACCAGAGCAAAAGAAACAATCCTGAGGCTTCTTCCTCAATTGAACGGAAACAGATTTGGTATGATCGTTTTTGCCGCTTCTCCATTTGTATATTGCCCCATGACTTCGGATACTCGTGCATTTTCAGAGTATGTAAGAGGTTTGGATGTGGATATAGTGGGAGATAGAGGGACCGATCTGAAGTCTGCATTCAAAAAAGCGGAAGAAGTCCTGAATTCAAATCAAGTATTACGAAATCGTATTTTGGTTTTGATCTCGGATGGAGAGGATATGGATTCTCCTAGTATCGTAAAATTTCCTGCTGAGGTTTGGGTCTGGTCTGTAGGAACTCCAACAGGAGGTCCGATCGGATATTCAGAAGACGGTTCTCGCGTGTATGGTTTCTTAACTAAAGACGGATCCTTGGCTCCTTATGAAAATTCTCCAGGCGTTATTATTTCAAAATCCAATCCTGGATTTCTAAAAGAACTAGCCTCTGCAAACGAAGGCAGATTTTTATCTCTAGATTCTGAAAGTCCTGAGATTGGCGATATAAAATCCTGGATCGGGTCCATGGAAAAAAACACAGGACAAAGAATTCGTAATTTAAGGAGGGCAGAAGGAGCCAAAAAGTTTCTCGTACCTGCGCTCCTACTTTTATTATTTGATTTCTTTGTGTTAGAATTCTGGGGAAGATTTTTGGTAAAACTTTCTAAAAAAGTCGCTCCGGGTTTATTGCTCCTTTTCTCACTCTGGGGAAGAGAAACCTATTCTTTTGAGTTGGATCCGGGAGGGAATCGGATCAAAGAGGGTAGGAACTCCTACGAACAAGGAGATTATAAAAATTCTTTAGAAAGATACAAAGAAGCAGATCCTTATTTTCCGGAAGATCCTAGATTAGAATTCAATCGGGGAGATTGCGAATATAAGTCCGGAAATCTAGACAAGGCAATCCGTCATTTTGAAAAGTCTGCAGATTCAAAAGATTCTGGGCTTAGAGCGCAGTCTCATTTTAATTTAGGAAACTCTTATCTAAAATTAGGGGATCGTAAAAAAGCAGCAGAACATTATCTTCGTTCTTTAAAAGAAAATCCTAATTTAGAATCTGCTAAGAAGAATTTAGAATGGTTGCGCAAACTTCCTCCTCCGGAAGGAGAAAACAAAGAGAATACATCTGAGGAGAAAGAAGGCAAGTCTTCCGCATCTAAACAAGGTTCCAAAGGAAAAGAGAAGGTCGAAAAACAATCTAAGTCCGGGGCAGGAAAGGAACAGAAAGATAAAAACAAATCCAAGATCGAAGACGAATTAGATCGGATTATGGAGTCCATGGATTTGGATTCAGTAAAAAGAAGAAGTCCAGGTTCCCGGAACAAAGAGGTGTTCTGGTGAAACGTTTCCTTCTTCTTTTATTATTAGGAGCATTTCCTTTATTCGCGCAAGGTCCCAAATTTTATCTTAGCCAAACTAGGGCAGATCTGGGAGATGCAGTATTTATTATTTTAGAAACGGAAGGTGGTGCTCAGGTTCGTTTGATCGAAAAAGAATGGGCCGGACAAGGGATCAAGGCAGTTTATTGGGGCACTGAAGAAAATACCACTATAGTAAATTTTAAAGTATATCGTAAAAAATTAATTAAGTACAGGCTAACAGTCTCAGCGCCAGGGCGTTTTTCCGTCCCGGAGATAGAAGTAGAAGTCGACGGACAAAAAGTCGAATCAGGAAAGATGGCATTGGAAATTTCTCCCAGAAGTTCCACTACGAATAAGTCTTCCGGATTCTTTTCTAATCGTTACTTTTTTAATGAAGAAGCAGAAGGTCCTGAAGATGGGGACTTGAAGGTATTATTCAGAACGAACAAGGATCAAGTTTGGGTGGGGGAGCCTATTTTAGGATTTTTTACCTTATATTATAGAAATGCAATACGCCCTTATATAGATCGGGATTTTTCCAGTTCTATCGAATTTCCTTATTTTAGAAGTGAGGCACTTTCCGGAATTAATCTTTTAATCCCGGAACAAGTGATTTACGAAGGATTAGAATTCGAAACTGCAGTTTATAATAAAGAAACATTCATTCTGACACCTTTGAGAAAGGGGGAATACTCTTTAGGCTCTACAGTCTTTCATTTAGAAGGGAGACAGCAGTCATTCTTTCATATGAGAAGTATTAAGACGATCCCGAGTAAAATTTTCGTAAAGGACTTACCTTCTCCTACTCCGTCGGAATTTAAAGGGGCAGTAGGCAATTTTAAGATAGGTTTAGAAGAATATCCTAAAACAGCCTTTTTAGGAGAGCCTTTTCAGTTCAAGTTGACCATCTCAGGTAATGGGAACCTATCTTCCATTAAGGATCCCTTATTAAGTGGATGCGATCCTTCTTGTTATCCAGAGATCACTTTTTTGCAAACAAGACTGCAAAGAGATTTTAGAGAGCTTGGCCCAGGAGAATTCGGATTTTATCTGAATCATTCTTATCATTATTCAGTACTTCCTAAAAAAGAGGGAATTTGGAAACCGGAAGATCTGAAATTTACTTTTTTCAATCCTGGATCAGGTAGATATGAATCTGTTTCTCTTCGTTTTCCAGGTTTGGAGATCGGTCCTCCTAGACCGAAACAGGAAATTACGACTGAGGATACAGGAAGTAAGGGTGGATCTTTTATAGTAGTATCTATCCTTCTTTCTTTCGTATTTATAGGGATAGGTACATTTACGGTTTTAACGCTGCGTAAGAAGTATCAAGCCGAAGTGATATTGAAACGACTTGACCTCTGGATAGGTTCCAAAAGAGGTTTTGTTTTGAAACATTCTGTGATGACCAAGGGATTGCCGGAGGAAGAGGCAAGTCTTCTCGCGAGTTGGAAGTCCGACACGGTTCCGTTGACTGAAACTTATAAAAGTCTGGGACCTTCTTCCAAAGCAACTCTGATTAGGATCTCAAATTGGTTGTCTGAAAAATTAAAAGAGGAGGGATCCGAATGAGCGAAGAAGTGAAAGGTAGGATCTCCGTAGAAACGGAGAATATTTTCCCAATTATTAAAAAATGGTTATATTCTGAAAAAGATATATTCTTAAGAGAATTAGTTTCCAACGCATGTGATGCAATTGCTAAACTCAAAAAAGTCTCCTTGAACGAGGAATTCGAAGGAGGGACAGACTATAGGATCGATCTGGATTTCGACCAAGAAACCAGGATCTTAACCATCCAAGATAACGGGATCGGGATGACCGATGAAGAAGTGAACCGTTATATCAACCAGATCGCATTTTCAGGCGCAGAAGAGTTCGTAAAAAAATACCAATCGGAAGGAGATAAGCCTGAGATTATCGGCCATTTCGGTCTGGGATTTTATTCTAGCTTTATGGTTTCTTCCAAGGTAAAAATAGAAACCAAGTCTTATAAAAAAGGAAGTGTTCCCGTTATTTGGGAAAGTGAATCAGGCACTGAGTTTACCTTAAAAGCAGGAGAAAGATCCGAGAGAGGGACCAAGATCAGTCTGTATCTGGATGGAGATTCCGGAGAATACTTGGATTCTTGGAAACTAAAGGAACTAGTTCGTAAATACTGTGATTTTCTTCCTGTTCCGATCTTTGTAAAAGAAGAGAAGGCGAATAAGCAAACCCCATTATGGAGTGAGCAACCTTCTTCCGTTAAAAAAGAACAATATGATGAATTCTATCAGTATCTATTTCCTTTTGCAGGAGAGCCTTTATTTCATGTTCACTTAAATGTGGATTATCCTTTTAGGCTACAAGGGATCCTGTATTTCCCAAGACTCAAACATGAGTTAGATGCAAATCGAATGGGGATCAAACTCTATTGTAATCATGTGTTTGTGTCTGATGAAGCAAAAGAGTTAGTGCCTCAATTTTTAACCGTTCTACAAGGAACTCTGGATATTCCCGATCTTCCTCTGAACGTCTCGAGATCTTATTTGCAAAATGATCCTTTGGTAAAAAAGATATCTTCTCATATCGTTAAAAAAGTTTCAGATAAACTGCAGGAAGAATGGACCAAAAATCCGGACGAGTTCCGTAAGAACTGGGAAGAAATCTCTCTTTTCGTTAAGTATGGGATGATGACTGATGAAAAATTTTACGAATCAGCAAAGGATTTGATATTCTTCCGTTCATCTAACGGCGATTTGACAAAGCTGGAAGAATATGTAGAAAGAAATAAGGAAAAGAATTCCGGCAAAGTATATTATGCGGGGGAAGCAGAACTTTCTTCCGTATATATGGATCTTCTTAAGTCCCAAGGATTGGAAGCTTTGCTTGTGGATTCTCGCATAGACAACCATTTCTTACAGTTTTTAGAGAGTAAAAACCCTGATTGGATATTCCAAAGAGTGGATTCAGAACTTGCCGACCAAGTTTTGGATAAGGATGCAGGCCCTGATCTCGCAGACCAAGATAACAAAACCACGGAAGATAGGCTTAAGGAAATTTTTACTAAGGCTATTTCGAAAGAAGGTGTGGAAATTAAAACGGAAGCATTGAAGTCGGAGGATATTCCTGCCGTAATTTTATTACCGGAACAACTGAGACGTTTGGCCGATATGGGCCAGATGTACGGACAAAAGGCTGGTGACTTCTTAAAGAATCATACTCTTCTTCTGAATCGCAAATCTAAATTGGTTAAAAACATCCTTGGTCTTTCCAAGGGTGCGCGTCCGGAGAAGGCGGAAAAATTGGCCCGTTCCGTGTACGATCTGGCCTTGTTAGGTGCCAAGCTGATCGGAGAGGAAGAATTGAGTGATTTAATCCGCCGCCAAAGAGACCTATTGGAAGATCTTTCCTCGGATTAATTCCGAAAAAAAAAGGGGGAAATTGGGGATCGTACCGATATCTTTATTGGTACCGGTATGCGGACACCGATTTTCCCGATTTTATTAACGCTGATTTTACTGACCTCTGCCGGCTTATATTCTCAAGAGCCTAGCAAGGGCAAACCGTCCTCCGAGTCAATCGAGGAGGATGGGGAAGTGCATAAGGACGGCAGGTCCTTAGATAAGGAATATTACGAATATTATTTTAAAACTCTTCCTAATCTAGATGTGTTGGAAAAGGAGAAGTTGGAATACAATCTGATCCGCTCCTTAAAACTTGAGTTGAGAAAAAGAGATCCGGAAAAAATGACTTCGGAAGAACTCAAAAAAATAAACGCAAACTCAGTAAGATACGAGCGAGTTTACGAAGATTCCATTTGGATGCGTGGGATCAGAAAACAAATGCAGTATTTAAAATTTAGAGACTTTATGTTCGTAATTGTCTACGAAAAGTATTACTGTTTTATTTCGTACGAGATGAATCCCGCCAGATATATACAAGAGCCTTACCAGGTTCAGCTGATCTTTAAAAAGGACAGCGCTTTTAATTCTACTACTCTACCTCAGCCTTGAACGTTCTGAAGTAAAGGCTGACTAATACCAGCCCGAAAGAGAACAAAATCCCGAATAACAAAAAGTCCTGCATAAAACCGAAACCGGGAGGTGGGGCAGTGTTCCCAACGATCCTACCTAGGATCTTTGTCTTTCCGAAACTATTCCAAACTAAAGTGCGGACCTGAACTGTATCTCCCACTCTCATTCTTCTGTTCGTGGTCTGGTCCACTTCTTCCGTGACCTCGTGTTTTTTACCCTGTTCGTCCGGCACCATATAGGTGTACACATTTACGGTTCTGCCTAACTTATTGAGTTTTGTATTTTCTACTAGAACTCCGAACTCTTTGTTTCCCGGAAGAGACAAGTTTTTGTAGATCGATTCTAAACTTTTATTTTCCCAATAAACTGCGACGGAAAGAGGAAGAAAGAACGCAAGAGAAACCCAGCCCATGATAAAAAGGATCTTATAGAATGGGGTAGAGTTCGTTTTCATTCTCAAGCTTTATCATCTTTTTCGACAGGGAATATTACAACCAAGTTTCCTTTTTCTGTAGGAAGAAAAAACGAATGGTCCATAGAGTCAGGTACAATATTTTTAGGATATGAAGGTATCTAGATCCGACTTTTTGAAATATATGGGAAAGGGGATGCTTGCTTTGACTGCTGCCCGGACCTTGGATCTGTTTTCGGATCCTGCAAAAGAGCATCCTAAAAAAGTACATTCTTCACATCCTTCTTCTTCAAAAACGAAAAAAGAGATCTCTTCCAAAATTCCAGGAAGTAATTTTAAACCTCTACGTCCTAATACACAAGATGAGCTGGTCTTAGCGGCCGGTTTTACATACGATCTGATCGCAGTTTACGGAGATAAGATCAACTCCAAGGGAGATACTTTCGGCTATGCTGCCGATTTTAACTGCTTCTTCCAATTTCCGAACGATCCAAACTCTGCACTTCTTTGGACCAATCACGAATACTTAAACGAATTAGAATATTATGTTACCGGATACGACTATAATCAAAAAGGCCCTAATAATAGAACTCCTGAACAGATCGAAAAATATCTGTATTCATTGGGGGGTTCAGTGATCGGACTACGTAAATCAAAAGGCTCCTGGGTTTTAGATCCTGAATCTAAGTATGGGAGAAGAATAAATGGAAGGTCGGAATTCCAACTGAAAGGTCCGGCGGCCGGTTCAGATGCAATTTCCGGTAAAACAAAAGTGCACGGAACATTTGCAAACTGTTCCGGTGGACAAACATTATGGAATACTGTTCTTTCTTGCGAAGAGAACTATGAAATGGTCGTAGAAGATTGCAAATTGGAAGACTCCAAAGAATACGGTTGGATCATCGAAGTAGATCCTTTTGATCCTTCTTCCATTCCAGTAAAACATACCGCACTTGGAAGATTTTCCCATGAGAATGCTGCATTAACAGTTTCTCCTTCCGGAAAGTTAGTTGTGTATATGGGAGATGATTCCAAGGACCAATGCGTTTATAAGTTCGTGTCTGAAAAAAATTTCGATCCTAAAAAAGGAAAATTAAACACAGAACTTCTAGATGAAGGGACATTATACGTTGGTAATTTTGAAAAATGCGTATGGGTTCCTCTGGATCTGGAAAAAAATCCGAATCTAAAAAACGCAAAAGATAAAGAAGGAAATCCTAAATTTAAGACCCAAGCTGATATTTTGGTATCATGTAGGGACGCTGCGAAAACTGCAGGCGGGACTCCAATGGATAGACCGGAAGATCTGGAAGTGCATCCATTAGATAAATCTGTTTTTGTTTCTTTTACTAATAACGATTCTCATGGAAATTTTTATGGACAGATCGTTCGCATCAAAGAAGAGAATTCTGATGCTGAATCGGTTCGTTTCGAGTTCGAAGTGTTTGTTGCCGGGGGAGGGAAGAGCGGATTTTCTTCTCCTGATAATTTGGCTTTTGATTCTTCCGGAAATCTTTGGATGGTGACGGACATGACCACTCGTTTGCTTGGAAGATCCATCTTTAAAAAATTCGGCAATAACGGTTTGTTCTTTATTCCTACAAGCGGAGAAGACGCGGGCAAGGCTTTCCAATTTGCATCTGCTCCAATCGGTGCAGAACTCACTGGCCCATGGTTTACACCTGACGAAGAGTTTTTATTTTTATCGGTACAACATCCTGGAGAAGATACCAAGGACTATGATCTTCCTACAAGCCGTTGGCCCGCTAGAACAAAAGGGGATATACCTAGGCCAGGAGTGGTCGCGATTAGAAGGGCTTAGTTTTTAAGACAAGCAGCGATTGCGTCTTCTTCTTTTTCAAAATGAGCAAAAGGTTTCCAAAGACCTAATAGATTGAAGATCTGTATGACCTTCTCTCCCGCTTCCGTAAGAAGAAGTTTTTTACCTTCTCCAGTAAGTCTGTTCTTTAATTCGAAGATTGCACGAATGCCTGAGCTGGAAACATATTTAAGATCGGATAAGTTTAAAACGATATTGTTTGTATGACTTACATCCAATACTTTTTCCTTAAATAGGGGGAAGGTGGATTCGTCTAGTCTGCCGGAAACCAAATATACTCTGATCTCTTTGCCTGCATCCTGTTCTAGAATTTTCAAACTATCCATGTTTTTGCACCACCACCCGCAATCTTTCCGGAGAAACGGAAAAGTCCGCTTTTGCCCCGGGAGGGAAATCGTAAATACGTTCCGCCAAGGAATCGATTGAGATCCCCCCGCGCATTTCGGATATTAGACGGAAAGAATTGTGAACTGTGAAGTGATCCAGCTTGTACTGGAAACTTTCCTTCTTACGCAACTCTCTACAGTACACTTTGAAATAAGGCTCCTGCTTGTCAAAGCTTACGTCTTTATTTTCGCAAGACATAACCCAACCAGTAGAACCCGCTCCGGTATATACGAGAAGGCCGGAACATTTCTGTTCTTCGGATACCTGTTCGTGAGAGATTAAAAATCGGCTCGTTAAGTCGGGGCTATTATTTCGGATAGAAATTTCACTGATCCCCTGGAATGTTTCTATAGCTTTGCCATTCGGATATTCGATCCTAACATTGATCCTGGGCCATTCTTCTATTATGATATTCTCCCAATTTTGGGAAACCGCCTTTGAGATATCGGAGGTATGAAAGGATAGAAGGGCTCCTACGGAAGTTTCAGGATCGGAATTACATCCCAGAACTAAATTGTCCAATGCATGATGGGCAACGTAAGTAAAATGATTGTCCCCGCCTAACGCGATCACCAGATCATAAACGGCTATATCTATATTTTCTAATTCTTCTCGAAAGATAAACTTTCCATTCGGGAAAGTACGTTTTAATTCTTCTCTACTTTGGATCTGTCTGAGATGAGAATTATAGATCCTAGAGAAGGAATCGTTTTGGATCTCCGCTACTCTTTTGAATTCATCCAGAGAGCCGTAACTCTCCAGATCTAATTCGTACTTTGTTCTTTTAATAACTACCAGAACAGATTCGATCTTTTTTCGCTTTTCCGTCGACATGGATTACCAATTTGGACGGATCTATGTCTTCCAGAAAACGAAAAAAATCAAACCAATGCGGGTTCCGAAGAATTATTTGTCTTAGGGCCCGAGTCTGCCAGGATCAATTTCAGAACGGACATAGTTGCCCTGAACTTCATTCGATTTCCGGTAAGTCTGTACAGAGCCACCAAATGTTTTAGATTTCTAATATTTTCAGGTTCTCTGGATCTGAGTTTTTCTGCAAATTCCAAAGACTTCCAGTAATCCTTAGTTTTTCTGAGACAATAGGAAAGATAGAAGATATATTCGTTGTCGAACGGGATCTTGGAAAGATAAGCCTCCGTATATTTCGCTCCTTCATCGAATTCCTTTGCGTTGATGCAGATCCTTGCCATTTGTTTGTAAAGAGCCGGATCCGAATCGTCTATCTCTAATGCTTGCGCAAAAACTTCTTTAGTCTTTTCGGTATTTCCTTTTTTATATTCTTTGATCCCGATCTGAAGTAGTTTGTTGTATTCTTCCGAAATCATTTTTGCGCGAGAAGAAGAAACTTCTGCTTCTTTATAACCTATGCTCAAAAGACTTAAATCGTCAGAAATTTCTCCTGCAGCGTTAATTAATCTTTCTAGATCTTCCAGATTTCCACCGGAAAGTTCCACAAATCTTAAGAATAAGAACTCATCCTCGTTCATCACAGGGTCCGGAGAATTCGGATCATAAAGAAGAATATCGTCTCTTCCGTCAGATCCTAAGAAGATCTTATCTCCTGCTTCCAGTTTATCCACTCTCACTAAAGGTTCTGTCGTGTTTTCGGAGAAGCCGAGTTTGCGGATAGGGAAGTCAGAATCCAAGAAGCCGGCTTTTGCATCTCGATATAGTACCATATTAGGATGTTCTGCATTAATAGAATATAATGCTCCTGTTTCTTCATCTAGAAGGCAGAGTAGTGCGGAAACAAGCATTGTACCGTCGAATGTAACGAACACGTTTTGTAATTCCGTATAACAGTCTTTCAGCCATTTTTCAGGAGTTTTCTTTTGATTACTTCTAGAAAGTTGGGTTCTCGTTACGATTGCTTTGAATACGGTTCCCATTACGAGTGCACCACCCGCACCTTGGATGGATTTACCCATTGCGTCTGAGTTCATGATACTCAGGTATTTTTTACCGTATAATGTGATCTCGCTGATGGAAACAAGGTCACCACCGATATCAGCTTCTCTCTTTCTAAATACGAAAGTTTTCTTTTGTCTTAAGATACCGCTGATTTTAGTATTCGGACTTTCATATTTAGTAGTAGCAAGAGGACGAAGTAACAGGGAAGTCAGATAATAATCCCCGTCTTGCTTTTCTTTTAAAGCTCGAAGATCGTCCAATGTTTCCTGTAATTCTTTGGTCTTCTCTTCCACCTTCTTTTCCAAGAACATTTGGTGATCCAAAAGATCCTTCTTCATTTCGATGAATACTTCCGCCATTTCCCCCAATTCATCCGAACGATTTAAATCCACAATTTTGGATTCGTCCTCGTTAGGATTTTGCATTGCGAAGTTAAGAGCCTTAACGGCGTCTATGATATCTCTGGAGAATCTGTAAGATGCGAATAAGATCCCTCCGAATACTGCGAGAGCGATTAGTCCGCAATAGAGCCAAAGGTTTCGAGTGGACTCGTAAAGTTCAGTCTCATCTATCAAAAGAACGAAATCTAGTTTAAGATTACTTAATCCTTGGTTCTCATAAGGGACTTGAGTGAGATAATAATGTCTTCCTTCCAAAGTAAACCTAGAAATTCCAGAAAGGTCCTTTGGTTTTCTATCTCCTAAATATTTGGAGATTGTACTGTCCGAAAAAGAGATCAGTTTTTCTTTTTCATAAATGGCAAGATGAACGTCTTCCGAACCAGTGATTGTTTGTATAAATTTATCATCCACCACTTGGCCTACCATCATGATCCCGCCGTTCTTAAGCGGGGCAGTGACCCTAAGCCCGAGGCCGCTATGACCGATCTCTAAGGTAGAAGCGATCCTACCTTGCAAAGCTTCTTGTACGATCTTCTGTCCTGACTTATCGTCTCCGTAATCGGCCGGCCTATGAAATCTAAAATAAACATGTCCTGTCTTATCATGGATCTCAAAGATGGAAAGACCATATTGTGTCATGATCCCTTTGATGTAATCTAGGTTGCCTTGAAGGATTCCTCTATTTCCCAAACCGTTTTCTAAAATCGAAAGAGTCTTTTGGTTTCTTTCTATTTCTTTGAGAAGAAGTCGGATAACTTCTTCCTTATGTTTGAGTTCCTTCCTGAACTCCAGCGAGCGGTCTAATGCCCTTTTGTCCTGAGGTTCATTTTTAACTTGGTCGATCATTTGGATAAATGTGATCGCAAGAATAAGTACTAATAGAAGCTGACTTGCTCCAAGAATGAGAAAAATTTTTTGTCTAAAACTCATATATTGTTCCGGAAATGGAATCTCCCTGATCGGGAAGGCGCGCTTTGTATTTTTAGCCTTTTCTCTTCTTTAAAAAAGAGACCCAAAACTTACACCGGGAAGATCCCATTCGTACTAAGGTTTCGTGAAATTCAGGTTACAAAAATATTCCACCTAATGAGTAGTTAGTCGGCCATTCTCTCTGCTTGACCGCAGACAAACGGTTCTGGACCCTAACAAGATGGAAGATCAGGAACCTAAAAAACAGGGATTTCCGTTTCACCCTTTGGAGGACTTCGTATTAGGAGAGGTCTTGGGTAGGACCTTAATCAAATTAGGACATTCTAAAGAAGAAGTAGATAAGGCAATTCACTCTCATCTGCCCGAAGGAAAGCCAGAATTCCTTTTTACTCCGAATGCAAAAAAGCAACTTCTACTTCAAAGTATGCCGGTCGAACTCAGAAGTTTCCTGGAAGCTGGAAAAGAAAAAGAGGTCTTAGAAATCTTCCGCAAAACTATCTCGGAAGAAGGTAGGCTGGACTTGGCATTGGAACTCCTGGAATGGATCTGCACCGGTTTCGAAAAAGAAGAATTGGTCCGCGCATTATTCCAATTGGTATTGAACGGAAAAATAGAATTAAGCTCCGAATTTTATCCTCTCTTAATGGAAGAATACGACAAAGAGATGAGAGGGGACTTGGATAGGATCCGAGAAGAATAAAAAAAGCCGCTTGTTCCCAAGCGGCTTACAAACTCACTAAGTTAAAAAATCTTAAGCTACATCAGCTAAAGGAGAAGGTGCCGTACCAGAAAGTTCTTTTCTTCCTTTTTCGGTCCAGACTGCTCTTTGGATAGTGATGATCCCCATAAAATGTAGTACCTTCATCACTTGGTAAGTAATATCCAACTCGAACCAACGGAACGCGAAGTTTGGAGAGTTCGGGTGTGCATGGTGGTTGTTTTGGTACAATTCTCCCATGATCAAAAAGTCCACTGGCAGAGTGTTTTTGGAATTATCAGGATTTTTTGCATGGTTGCGGTATCCATACATATGACCGCACCAGTTTACGATCGCGCCATGAGTTGGTCCCATTAGATAATGGATCGGTAATAAAGCATATAACCAAACTGCATCTGCAGGAACGAATGCCATATAGAAAAGAGTATAAGCAGTTCCGAAGAACAAACGAACATACCAAGAATCAGCAAAACGATCAAACCAAGGGATCTCAGGATAATTTCCTCTGAAATCCTTCTCCACTTCTTCTTTACGATCTAAAATGTTTTCGTAAACCACTGCGGTGGTCCACATCATATCGAAAAATCCTTTAGAAGCTACGGGAGAGTGAGGATCTTTTGCGGTGTCACTGTAAGCGTGGTGTCTTCTGTGAAGAATTGCATACGCTCTTGGATTGAGGAATGAGGAACCTTGCACAGCAAAAGTAAAGAAATAGAAGAACTTTTCCCAGAAACGGTTCAGTTTGAACATCTGGTGAGCAGAATAACGATGTAAATAGAACGATTGAACGAAAGCGGCTAAAATCCAGTGTGCCGCAAAAAAACTTAGAATGATTGCCATGGAGGGCTCCCTTTTTTTCTAAATGATATGAGTCAATTCGGGAGGGCAGGTTGCAAAAAATGTGAGGGGAAACTTGAGATTTATAGGCGATTATGGTCTCATTAGACCGATTTCCCCGCAAAAAAGACAGGTTTTTCTACTTCTTCAAATTTGGAATATTCGGTTTTTTAAAAGCGGCTCTACTTCTGGTCCCACCCTCCTTTTCCAAAAATTCAGCAATCTCTTTGCGCTCATAAGCAATCGCCATGGACAAAGGAGTGTAACCTTCCGCCTGCGCATTGATAGAAGCTTTCTTACGAACGAGTTCCTTCACTACATTAGGAAGATCGAATACGATCGCAAGATGGATCGGCCTCCAGCCCAGATAATCCGCATTTGGATCAGCGCCATTTTCGAGAGATTCCAAGGATTTGTTTTCGTTCTTATCATATAAACTGGAAATTAGGATACGATTTTGTTTCAGTTTCTCTTCTTCAGAAATTTTGGTTTCGGTATCCGTGTTTGAATTTTCGGATCTCAAAACATTAGAAGGATTTCCTGCAAACGCATAATCATAAACCGGCTTGGAAGTAGGAGGTTTAGTATGATAATATAGCGAAGATCCGGAAGAACTAGGATGAGAAATTTTAGTCACTTCTTGCGGATTTGTTTGGCTGAAATAAACATCACCATAGTTCTTATTAGTAAATAATAATGCTAGGATTGTTTGAGCAGTCCAAGGCGCCCAAGTAGCGTAATAACCTTTAAATCCTGTCTCCAGAAAAGGGGAAGAATACATGGAGATCCTTTTTTTAGTCTCTTCGTCTCGGATCACTCCCATATCATATGCCATATTTCCTGCAGTGAAACAAGCTCCTAAAAACAGAACGATCGCTCCAGGTGCCGGTTTTAAACCGGAAGAAATTTGTTCATTAGAAACGAATTCTTTTCCTAAATAGAATCCGCCCACTGATCTTTGATCGTAAGGTGGTTGATCTAAATTGGTTCCGACTCCATGCCCCGCGTATAAAACTATATTCGCATTTTGTGAAGCTTCTTTGATCCCTGACCAGGGATTGTTAGGAGGATAAAATTCACTGACAGAAACTCCTCTGTCTTTTAAAACTTTTACAAGTCCTTTGATATTATTTACATATTCTCTGGTCTTAGGGCCTTCGTTCCCATCCACTTCGCCAACGATTGCTACTGCTTTTAAACCTGTGCCGGAAACAGTAGGAGAGGGAAGTTCCGCTCTTTTTTTGATACCGGAGTATGTACCTCCAACTGCATTTGTCGGATGAACAAATTTGAGCTCTTCCGAAAAAACAGATCTGAAAGAAAATAAGAGTAAGAAGCTTACGAAGAATAAACCGGAGGAAAATTTCATCCAATGATTGGACAAAAAAATCCTTTTTAATCAATCAATAATTTATTTAAATTTTGAAGAGGCGTTGAAATCGGCTACCCAAATGTCGAAAAAGGGAGAGTCTATTCTTTGCACATTTGGATAATATTCTGAAATTTTGGAGGAGATATTTTTACTTTTCCAAGGTTCCGTTTTGAGCATGATATCAAAAACAGGACTTTTTCTGGTCTTTTCTAATTTTTCTGGAGTGATCAATTCTTCTTTGATCTGGATGAGCACGATCCTTTTACCTTTTTCTTTTTGGGCAATTATTCCTAATAACGGGGAAAGAGAATCTTCCTTAGGAGCGCATAGAACATTCTTGGATAGGTAATCATTTCCCATAAAATACATTACGGAAAAATCATGGAATACGAGCGTATCCGCATTCAATTCATGGAATAAAGTATACGTTTTTAGAAGTTGTTTTCTGGACTGATTTAAAAAGCTCAATCCGATAAATGTCATGATCAAAGGAATTGCGATCAGGGCCCCAAATGCAGATTTTTGAAAGAGTTTGTTTTTCTTTTTCGCGAAATAATTCCAAAACCAAAGTAGAACCAAGGTCACTGCAGGAATTCCGGCACTTAAATACCTAGGTCCCCATTCCCAGAATCCGTAGTTTGGAGCTAAAAACGGGATCGTAAAAAGAAAGATTACTGTTCCGAGAACAATTGTTTTCCTTCTAATGGAAATTTTACGGATATTGAAAAGAAGAATGCCTAAACCTATCAGAGCAAAGGGCATATAGATGAAAAATCCGATGCGAACAGTTTCGTCTATCTTGTTCAAGAATAAAAAACCGATCGCCCACTGGATTTTATGTACAAATCCAACTCCGGTCTCTCCATAATTTGCATGGAATCTCGGTCCTAAAAAGGAAGAATAGCGAAGATAATTGAATAGGACGAAAACTAGAAATATAAACGCAAACCCAAGACCGAATCTAAAGCTTTGAGACTTCTCCAATTTTATTTTTTTGTTAAATGGAGGAAATCCTTCGCTAATCCAAGAAGCAAAAAGAATACAACCTGCAAATACAATTCCTTCATGCCTGAGCCAGATAGATAATCCCGCAAAAATCCCTGCATAGATCCCATTCCTTTTATATAAGAATGTGAGGCTAACGAGTAAGATTGCTATAAACAATGTATGTTCTGCAAATTCCATCATCAGGATGGGAATATAAGATCCGAAAAATGCGAGAGCTATAAAGGTATTAGATGCCTTCCAAAATTTTCTTAAGATCCAAAGGAATATAAATACTCCGAGTAAATTGAAATAAGGTAAGCCTTGGTTTCCTGCTAAATAATAAAAAGGAGTTGCAAGTGTAGCTAGCAAGATCGGGAAAACGGAGATAGTGGATTCTCCTAATTTAGTGTAATTATTTGCAGGCATTGGAAGAAATTCTTCTTTAGGATCGATAGACTTTGCAGGGTAGGGAAGTTCTTCCGATCCAAAGTGTGAATGGATTAATGAATGTGTTTGGAGCGATTTTGTTCTGGAATCGTAAGTGAGAGATACTTCCGGTTTTGATGATTTGATAAGAAAGACACAGAAAAGAAGTAGGGATAGAAATCCTAGAAGATTTCTTTTTTTAAATATGGATCTCATCTATTTCGCCTCTTGCTTAGTTCTTTAGAAAGCCAGAATATTATTCGCAAGTCCCTTTTGTGAGAGTTAAGCCTGCGAATATAACAGGAGTATTTCCTTTTTTCAGGACGGAAATTTTAGTTTTGCCTGATTTTGCGATATCAAATTCGAATTCATTTTTCTTAGATAGATCGGAATTCAAAATTTGGCTCATGTATATCTTATCTTTCTGAGTTATCAAGATCTGAAGAACTTCATCCGAAGGATTTCGTTCTTTCTCAACTTTAGAAAAGATCTTAGCGCAATAATGTCCTGATCTGAAATATGCGGTAATATCTCGAAGGACTTTTTCTGAACCTAATATAACTGAACTGCCTTCGAATTTGAAGGCAGTTCGATCTCCTATAGATCCGGCCGCTTCTCCCATCTGACATTCATGGATCGGCTCTATATCAAGTTTTCCTGTTAAATAAGGGTAATATGCTCTGAAAGGCATAGTATAAGGAATTCTTTCCCATCTCCACGCCTTTTCTCGGATTGGTAATCTTTTGCAGCCTTGCCATTCTTTAAAGGGTGCGTCTGAATACATGGCAGAGGTATGAGCCCATACTGAAATTATGGAAAACAAAATAAATACAAATTTCAAGATAGTTCTTTTATAAGAAATCGTTAATGCAGGTAAAAGTAGCACCGCAAAAAAGGGCATGAGATCGGTTAGGAATCTGGTCGCATACGAGACTCCTCCCCACCATATAAAATGTTTTCCATAAATATATAGGTAGGCAAGGGTAGAAAGTAGGGTAGGAAGTATTAAAAATCCGATTCTTTTTCTAACTGGGAAAAATCCTAAAAAGGATAATAACACGATGGGGGAGAATACGAATAAGCCAAATCCAGGGCTGATCAATAATCCTCCAACTCCCTCCCAAAAATTTCCAATGAATCTATCAGGCATTCCGGATAAGGCGAAGGATTTCTCCATGAGATAATATCCGCCCATTATATGTCCATAATGTAGATAATTCAGAAGTCCCAAAGAACATAGCGGTATAAATAGACCTGCTGCAGAGATGAGAAGAAGGTTAAGTTTTTCTTTTGCAGGGAGGTGGCGAAGCCTCCATAAAAATACTAGACCAAGTAGTCCGGCGACTAAGATAGAAGGAGGTCTTACAAAAAAGAAACAACCTAATATCATTCCAAGGAGCAAAATTTTTGCGGGAGTCAAAATATCTTTAGAGAGAAAAAGGAAGATGCTTGCAACTATCAGAAATTCTATAAATCCATGCTGCCATAAAGTTTGGGAAGTATTTGAAAAATGTGTGGTTCCGAAAGAATAAAGCAATGTGATCAGAAGTGAGGTTCTTGCAGAAGCTATTTTGCAAATTGCTTTAAAAAGTAGAATAGATGTGATCGCAAAAAGAAGGGACGAGGAGAATTTTTCTAAATAGATAAAATCTTCGATCGCATGCATTTTAGGGCCGGAACTGGAGAGATTGATCGTATCCGGAGTTACAATTTTTACCCCGATCAATTTTAATGAAAAATAAACAAATGAATTATATAATCCAGGCAGTAATGGAAAAGAGCTTAGTAATTTTCCTTTATAGGCCGTGAGAAAAAAGGGATGTTCTATATAGTCGCCGGAAGGTAGTTGAGAAGGTACATATAGGACCTCTTTGTCTGGAGCCCATTCTGATGCGTGGATGATCGGAGGGTTTATGAAAAATTCGGAAAGATCAAGGTTGCCGTCTTTTTCTAAGCTGAAAGGAATCAACTTTGCTCCATTTGAATCATCGCTCGAAAAAAGTCTAGTTACGGAAGTTGGAATGGAAAATAACAATAAAAATAAAGTTAAAAGTCCCAGCCTTGAAAAGTTTTTCCAGATGTCCGAGATCTTTTTTGTTCTATAATAAGAAATGTACAGAGAAGCAGAAAGTAAAACAAGTATATAGAAGATTTTGAAGTTTGCGAATAAGGAGCCGTAAACTGTCGGAGAGAAAAAATAAAATGAAATATATATTCCCGTTAATATAGAAATGACGCCTTGCGATATTAGATTTTTGTTAAATTGATCTTTTCCCCGATTCTTATAAAAGAAATATGAGATAAAGCCAATTCCTAAAGTAAAACCTACCCAAGCTAAGGGTCTGGAGAAACCGGAAACAATTTGGTTAGTGAGAGAAGAAGAAATGAGTACGATCCCGATAAACAAGGAATTGAAAATAGCTAGCATATTGGAGTTAATCGCCTTACTTATATTTTTTTTCGATTTCAGTTTTAGCGGCAGCTTCTACTTCTTCGAAAGAGTTTTTTGGGTCGAAATGAGCTTGAGATAGGACCTTTAGGCCAAAATTTCCATACTCAGTCTTGATCCATTTTTCGATCTGGACCTTGGTTTCCGTAGATCTTTTAGTATGAGGTTTACTTTTCAAAACAAAATCTAATAGTTCTTTGATCCCTTTTTTAGTTTTTACGCTGGTCAGGAAAATGGGAGGGATACTTCCTCCTGGAACGATATCTCGTAAGAACTCGAGAGTCGTGGAAAGGGTGTGATAACTTGCTCTGGCAAGATTTTCTTCATCGCATTTATTTAATATGAATGCGTCTGGAACTTCCATAATTCCGCTTTTCATGAATTGGATCTGATCCCCTCCTAGGGGGACCATTACTAAAAAGGAAAGATCTGATAGCTTAGAGACTTCTATTTCGTTTTGGCCGATCCCTACTGTCTCGACAAATATAAAATCGAAAAAGCAACGTAGCAATCGGATCACATGATAGGTATATGGATTTAAACCTCCCAGCTCTAATTGGCTGGGTTGAGATCTGAAAAAGATCCTTTTTTCTCTGACTGGTAGAGAGAGCCTGGTTCTGTCTCCGAGTAAAGATCCTCCGCTTATGTGACTGGAAGGATCTATTGCAACTACCGCCATTTTTTTATCGGGGATTGTTTGTAAGAAGTTGGTGGAGATCTCTCCTAAGAGTGAGGATTTTCCTGCTCCAGGAGTTCCTGTAAATCCGATGGTTACGGACTTATCCCCGTTAAAACCCGAGTTTTCTAATTCTTTGAATAGAACTTTACGAAATTCGAATGAATCCGGTCTTTCTAATTCGCTGATCAGCTTCGCAAGAGGATATTTTTCCCCTTGGGAAGCTTCTTGGATCAGTTCTTTGAGTTCCTTTTCTGCAAACCGTACGGTCATGCCTTAAACGGAAGCTGGGATCTTCTCGGATACGATGTCTATGATACGATCCATTACATCCATCAAATCATAATCTTTAGGCGTAAAGATTGCTTTTACTCCGATAGAATGTAGTTTTTCGAAATCAGGCTGAGGGATAATTCCGCCGAAGACAACAGGTATATCCGCTTTATAATGTTTTAATTCTGCGAATATTTGCTCTGCAAGTTCCACATGAGATCCGGAAAGTATGGATACTCCGATCACATTTGCGTTTTCTTCGACTGCGGATTGCACGATTTCTTCCGGAGTGAGTCTGATCCCTGAGTAAATCACATCGAATCCCGCATGTTTTGCGGATACTGCAATCATCTCTGCGCCATTGGAATGACCATCTAACCCAGGTTTGCCGACTACGATTTTAGGTCTTGCACCTGTTGCTTTTTGGAATTTCTCTACTTTGGCTCTGACATTAGATACTTTGTCGGATTCTAGATTGAGTTTTTGTCCTTCTACTCCGGTGGATGGGCGGTATTCTCCGAATATTTTTCTGAGTGTATCTGCCCATTCTCCTGTAGTCACAAGAGCCTTAGCACATTCTACGGAAGCGAACATAAGGTTCTTTCCGTTTTTAGCATCGTCTTCCAATCTTGCGAGAGTTTCTGCAACCTTCTTCGCATCTCTTCTTGATTTTACATCGGAGAGTACTTTTAAGGTTTGTTCTGCGGACTTAGGATCTACTTTGAAAATCCCTCCGTCAGGATCATTTGTAAGAGGGGAAGGGATTCCATCTTTCCATTTGTTCTTCCCTACGATGATAAGTTCGTCGTTATTGATCTTAGCGAGTCTTTCTGCCTGGGATTTTACGAGTTGGGCTTTCATGTAACCGTTCTCGATCGCCTTGATCGCTCCGCCCATTTCTTTGATCTTTTGGATCTCTTTGTTTGCGTTCTCGATCAGGTCTTTTACTTTACTTTCTACAACTTTAGAACCTTCGAATAGGTCCGGATATTCAAGTAAGTCTGTTTCGTAAGCAAGTACTTGTTGCAAACGAAGTGACCATTGTTGGTCCCAAGGACGAGGAAGTGAAAGTGCTTCGTTCCAAGCTGGAAGTTGGAGTGCTCTACATCTCGAATCTCTACTTAAGGTGACTCCTAAAGCTTCGATCAAAATTCTCCAGGCGTTGTTTTCAGGTTGTTCTTCGGTTAATCCGAGTGAGTTTACTTGGACTCCGTAACGGAAGCGGCGGTATTTCTCGCTTTTTACCTGATAAATTCCTTTTGTAATCTCTTCCCACATATCGGAGAAGGCGCGCATTTTACACATTTCTTCGATGAATCGGATACCTGCGTTTACGAAGAAGGAGATCCTACCAACACACTGCTCGAATTCTTCGTGAGTGAAACAGTTTCTTTCTTTCACTGCGTCAAGGATGGCCATTCCTGTTGCGAGTGCGAATGCCAGCTCTTGGACTGGAGTTGCTCCCGCTTCTTGCAAATGGTAGGAACAAATATTGGATGGGTTCCATTTTGGAATTCTTTTCAAACAATATTCATACATATCCACGATGATTCTGATGGAATGTTCCGGAGGGAAAATGTAGGTCCCACGAGCCAGATATTCTTTGATTATGTCGTTTTGAGTGGTTCCTTGGAGTTTGGAAACGTCTTCTCCTCTTTCTTCGGCTAACGCCACATAGAGAGAGAGAAGCCACATTGAGGTCCCGTTGATGGTCATCGAAGTGTTCATTTCTTCGATCGGGATCTGATCGAATAGGATCCGGAAGTCCTCCAACGTGTTGATTGGAACTCCTACTTTTCCGATTTCCGGCTTAGCGATTGCGTGATCAGAGCTATAACCGCATTGTGTGGGAAGATCAAAGGCGATGGAGAGGCCGGTTTGACCCTTTGCCAGGTTTTTTCTAAAGAGTTCGTTGGACTCCTTTGCGTTTGTATGACCCGCGTAAGTTCTAAAAATCCAAGCCGGCTCTTTGCTAGGATTTCCGGTCTTATCGTAAAGGATATGGTCTTTTTTTTCCATCTTCTTGCCCTCGGAATATGCCTCTTAGTTTAGTTCAAAATGTGTTGGTATAATTTCACCTAAATTTTTAACGTAGCTCCGAAATCCGTAGGAGAAGAATTCCACCGCATGGACTTGGAAAGAAACAGAAAAGCAAACCCCGCGCTCATTTTACTTTCGACGCTGTTTCTCACCGGTCTTCTGACCCTTCTCTATTCTTGGCACGGTGACCCGTCCAACGGAGAAAGTTTTCGGACATTGGCAGAATTGCGTTCTCTTTCGGAAGACGGAAAATTTTTCTCCTTCCAGGAACCTCTTCCGTTTTTGCTTTTATCCTTTTGGAAGTCGATCTTCGGTTTGAATTATATACCTGCTTATCTCTCTTTCGCAGCGTTTTTCCTAAGTTTAGGGGTGCATCTCTGCGCTTATATCATGGAAAGAGAGAGCTGGAAACTGAATCATTATCTGTTCTGTTATTTAGCGGCGATCAATCCGTTCTCTTATCTAGTTCCATTAAATATGTTGGGAGAATTAGTTAGTTTTTCCTTTCTGCTCGTGTTATTTCTTTCGTTCCGAATGGAAACAGTAGTGGATCTTTTGATCTTAGTTTCCTGCACTGTGCTCGGATTTTTCTCTCATTTCACTTTCTTTCTGATCGGATTTACTATTTTTGTGATCAAGGCCGGAACAGTAGGCATAAGAGAGAAGAAGAAGCAACAATCCGTATTCTTTAAAAGAAGAAATCTTCCTAAACTTTTCTTATTCGGTTATCTTTCCGTTTTAGTACTCGGGATTATTCTATTAGGAAATCTTAATTTTTACGGAGCCCATTCTTTTGCATATATGGGCGGTGCCGTTTGGAAATACCTTTTAGGTTTCGGTTCTTTTATTTTAATCTTATTCGTGGGCAATTTTTTACTCCGCTCCGAGAAGGAACTGAATTCTATCCCTGCATCAATCGGAATTTTCGCCCTGATTGCAGTTTCCGGATATTTCACGATCCGTCCTATTTTGGGAGTGGATAAGCTTAAGTTAAACTCTCTTGCTAAAGACATTACATCTTTAAAAGGGAGATTGATCGTAGATCAGGATGAAAGGATCTATGTTTCTCCTGAAACTTCCGCATATTTATATTTTATTTCCAAACAAAAGACCCATTTCACTTCTTATCCTGAAATGAGAGAAAAAGATTATATTCTTTTATCTGAAGTCTGGGCGGTAGATAGAAAACTTTTGCAAAGAGAAGTAAAAGCGAAGAATACTCCCTATTTATTTTTATCCGGAGAAAGAGTGCTGATCAACGGATTCTTATGGAAAAGAATACAAACTGATCCTAGTTTAAAAACTTTAAAGACGAGATCCATCGAAGCGAAGTCGGAACTTTCCGACCAAAAAGGTTACGATGATCTGAAAGCGTTCTTTATTTCTTGGCTTTCTTCTTCCAAGGCTCCTGATGTATGAGTAAAAAACCGCAAGACTCCGATTATATCGCTTACGGAGCCAACGGTCTACCATTCGAAACTTCCTACTGGAGTGAAATTTACGGAAGCGGGAAGGACGTGGATGCTTCTTTCAACGCCAAAGAACATGCAAAATACATAAAGTCCGTTTTTGATCTGATGCAAGTCCATCCTAGGAGTATTGCTGACTTCGGGTTCGGTAAGGCCTTACTTCTAAAAGAATTCGTAAAAATATTCCAACCGAATCGTGTATTTGCAGTGGACCCTTCCGAAGACATGATAGATGCGATCGCAAAACAGAAGTGGATCCGTTCTTATAATCTTTCCTTTTTACATTCTACCATCCAAGATCTCGACCTGAAATATATTCATCTTCCTCCGTTCACTCTGGGTATTTGTAACTCTGTGGTCCAATATATAGAAGATAAACATCTTCCTAAGGTTTTTGAGAAACTGCATAAGATCGTGAATTATCTCTATTTTACGGTCCCTACCAAAAACGATTACACAAGAATGAAGAAGGAGATTTACTTTACGGATCCTTATGCACACCAAAGATCCAAAAAGTATTACGAAAAATTAATTCGCCCTTATTTCAGAAGAGTTGCTTTCAATCTTCTGGAAAGCAGGATCACGAAAGACAGCCCGTTTTGCGACGAGCTGTTCGTGGATGACTAAAGTCTATCTAGTGAATACGTAGGCAGCGCCCGCATACTGGGCGCTATTGTCCGCACTTCCATAAACTCCATTTGTGATCGTATTTTCCGAACTTGATTCCCGGTATGCGCTTACTAAAAGACTATTTCCGTCCAAACATACTCCTCCGAAGAAGTCGTAAGCGTTCGCATTAGGTGCTTTTATGTAAGCAGCTTGAGACCAGCTTATACCGTTTCTTTCGAAAATATACGCTGCGCCGGCATACTGAGCGCTATTATCGGAGCTTGCCGTATTTCCGTAAGAGATCGTGGTCTGCGCACTTGAATCTAAACCCCCCACAGCGATTGTATCTCCATAAATACTGATTGCTGCCCCGAAAATATTATTCGGACTGGAATTCGACGCTTTCAGGTAAGCTTGTTGGGACCAGAGACCTCCGCTTCTGGCAAACACATAGACTGCTCCTGAATACGTCGAGGAGTTATCCGAAGAAGCGTTAGTGCCTGAGGAAATACTATTTTGGTTACTGGCTTCTCCGGTCGCTCCGACTGCTATAGTGTCTCCATAAATAGCGACAGCAGTCCCGAAAACATCGTACGCATCCGGATTGGAAGGTTTGATATAGGCTTCCGGTGCCCAAATATTTCCGGTTCTAGTAAATGTATACACTGCTCCGGCTTGAGATAAACTATTGTCGGAACTTCCACTGCTTCCGTTCGTAATATAATTTTGATTACTGTCTTCGCCTTGAGAGCCTACTGCGATCGTATCTCCGCTGATTGCGACACTATAGCCAAAGTAATCACCGTTGTCCGGATTCGAAGCCTTGATATAAGCTTCTTCTACCCAAGTGCTTCCTGTTCTTTTGTAAACGTAAACGGCTCCACTATGGTTGAGACTATCGTCATTAGGAGCAGGTTGCCCATTAGAGATCGTATTTTGGGCGCTGCTTTCATTATGACAGCCAACGACTAATGTATCTCCTTGGATTGCGATCGAGTTTCCGAAAGAATCAAATTCAGATGGGTTAGAAGGTTTGATATAAGCTTGCTGGGCCCAAGTGTTCCCATTCCTTACAAAAACATAAACTGCTCCAGCAAATGTCATGCTATTATCTGAGGATGCAGAACTTCCGTTTGTAATATAGTTTTGGTTACTATCTTCTTGGATTGCGCTGGCTACGATCGTATCTCCTGAAATACTTACCGCGAAACCGAACAAGTCGCTTTCTTCTGAATTAGAAGGTTTTAATATAGCTTGTTGGGTCCAAGTATTTCCATTTCGAATATAAACGTAAACCGCACCTGATGCAGAAGCGCTATTATCAGAAGAGCCTGGATTGCTACCATTTGTGATCGTTGTTTGATTACTATCTTCCAAAGGCGCGCCTACCACTATCGTGTCTCCTGAAAGAGCCCAGGATCTTCCAAAATTATCATCTGCTTCCGAGTTGGAAGCCTTGATATAAGCTTGTTGGGACCAAAGACCTAAAACACATGTAGGGGCCCCGTTGATATTCACCGGAAGATAGTTTAGGACCGCAGAATTTCCATCTCCATCTGTGATGGTTACGGAAACCTGTAGATTAGATCCGCAGGTTGGTGCAGTCCAAACTATTTCACTTGTTGTTAGATTTCCGTTGACCGTGTTTGTTGGAGTTCCAACAACGCCAGAGCTAGAATTCCAGGAGAAGGAGAGTGGAGTATTCTCCGGATCTGTAGCCGTTACCCTAAACACCATGGAGCCAGAAGGATCGAGGGCCAAAGCAGTTTGGAAGCTAGACAAGATCTGAGGTGCAAGATTCACTGTTTGGGTCTGGGAGATTTGGATAGTGAAAGATCCAAGATTGGATCCACCATTTCCATCGGATAAAGAAACACTTAACGTGCAAGGCCCTAAACTTGCGGAAGAAGATGCAGTGAATACAGGATTTTGCGTATTCGGATCATTAAAACTTCCCGCACAACTGGAACTCCAAGAATAGGAGATCGTATTTCCATCCGGATCGAATGCAGTCAGGGTAATATTTGTAGAAGCACCCGGAGCAATGCTGGAAGGATTCGATATAACGTTAGATACAAAAGGAGAAGAATTAGAGCCTACGTTTATACTTCCATAACCTGTCCCATATCCTACCTGTACGTCAGCGGTAAAACTTAAGGATGAGCTTGCGCCTAGTTGATCGCTTACGGTCAATGTAATCGTATATTGCCCGGGTGTAGAAGGAGAAGTCCATACAGGATTTAGAATATTCGAATTATTGAAACTTCCACCGGTGGCCGACCACAAATAGGTTAATGTGTCCGAAGGATTCGGATCATGAACCGTTGAATTCAAATTAATGGAAGAAGAAGGAGCAACCTGATTTGTAGAAGCTACCAAAGAATCTATGATCGGTGCTGCATTTGAAAACGGCGGAGCTGGGTTTGTTTCAGAGAGAACCAAGAGTATATTGGTAATAGAGTTTGCTGATATTGTAACTCCAGTTACCTGGCCCTGTTGTATCAGAACATTCGAGGCATTGAAACCTTCTCCCGAAAACGTTCTGTCTGTGCCTGCCGGGATTTGTCCAATGATCCCTTGCCAAGTATTTCCTATCTTAACCAAGTCTTGGACAATAGGAGTGGAGATCCCCGGGCCAGTTACAGTAACGGTTACCTTTGTTAGTGAGCTTGCAACATTCACCGCGAATTGAACATTTCCATAGGATGGTGTTTGTGGAAGCCCGAAGAAAGCGGCCAATGCAGAAAGTCCGGAATTTGTTCCGGAACAAAAGGAATTCAAACTGATCAATAAGATCAAAGCTAGTTTGGTTTTCATCTTTAGTTTCCTAATCTTTTTAAATATTAAGTTTCAATTATATACTTCTCCTATTGAAGAAGCGGGTTTTGCCTTTTGAGGTCCGAAAAGGAAAAACGTTGCCGTATAACTTAAGAGCTAAGGTTAAAAAGGGCAATACCCTCCTTGAGGTAGGAGAGAAGGAAAAAGTTAGATCGGTTTGGGAGAAAACAAAAATTGGATTCTATGTCGCTAAAACCTAGTTAGAAGCAAATATTCGAATAGAGTTTTATCCTCGGATAGATACCATGTGCCAAACGATGATCTGCATGTTAGCCAGAAGCGAATATGGAAATAGTAAAAGAAAAGGATAGAGATAGATTTGCAAGAGAGGAATTCTATTCCCAAAATTACAGGATATCCTCTTATTTTTTCGGGATCGTATGTGCGATCACCATATGGGGTGCAATCCTAGAATATGTTCGATCCAATTTTCTTTTACTATATCTGGATCTGATCTCAGCTTTTATTTGTTTATTCAGCCTGGGAGTGATCCAATTTTACTCTAAAAATTATTTCAGAAAGAATCTGATCGTATTCGGTGGGCTTTTTATCTTGTTGGTTTTGGAGGTTGAGACACAATTCCACGACAACGAATATTATTTTTATGATAATAATATGTGGATCACTAACCAAGTGATCCTTTTTTTGGTGAGTTTATTCTTCAACGGAAGGCCCATCTTTTACACTATCTATTCATTCTCCATAGTTGCATTTTATATTCTTAGGATCCTTCCGGAAGGAATCGGATATTTTTCGGACAGGACTGTGTGGGTGCAGATCAGCAATATGAGTGCGCTCCAATTGTTTATTTGCTTATGTAATACTTGGTGGTATGGATACAGAATAGAATATCTGAAGAAGGCCAAAAATTTACAGGAAAGATTGTATAAAGAAAGAGAAGCGATCACTAGGGATCTTCACGATTATTTAGGAGCTAAAGTAACCGATCTAAATCTATTAGTTCGTTCTATTCAGGGTTATAAAAGCGGAGACACGGATGCACTTCTAAGATTGGAAAAATTATCAGAAGATATTTTCAAAGGTATAAGAGAGATCACTGCAAGTATGGCGGACGTTAAATTGATCTCGGAAGATATTTGGAGTGGAATTAGAGTATTATTATTGAGAAGGTACGGTAACGCAGGAAGAAAGGTGAGATTTACGAGAGAAGGGGACGAAGATTTTAATATAGATACTGAAAAAGCGGAACAAATATTGGGAATTGTAACGGAGATATGTTCCAACGATCTTAAATACGGATCCGGGATTTCTCATTGGATCTTCTCCCCAAAAAAAGATACTATAGAGATATCTATCCGAACTCGTACAAATTTCCAAGAGATGAGAATAGGCTCCAAAGGGAATAAAACCATCCAATTTAGAACTTCTGCGATCAATGGAGAATGGAAAGAAAATTTAGAAAATCGGGACTTTAAAGGATTTTTAGAGATACCGATCCGTCAACTACGGAGAATTTGATTCGTGAAATTATATAAAATAGCGATCTTGGAAGATGATCCTGCATTCGCAAGTCAATGCAAAGAAAGATTAAAAAAGTTGAATAGAGTTACAAAGGTGGAAGTTTATAGCTCCGCCGAGGAATTTCCTAAGTATAAAGACGCCCATTACGATTTGGTGTTTGTAGATATCGATCTTCCCGGAAAAAGCGGATTGGATTTTATTTTAGAAAGATACTCCTCTGATTCCAAAACAGGTTACGCGATCTTGTCTGCATTCGAGTCTGAGGAGGCCTTGTTCAAAGCTCTAAAAGCGGGAGCAATAGGTTATATATTAAAAAAAGATGTAGGAGATATCCAAGAAAAAGCGGAGATATTGTTGGAAGGGGGAGGGATACTTTCTCCGGGACTTGCCGCCAGAGTTATTCATTCTTTTCGCAAAACTTCCCAGAAAGAAGTGGAAGTATTGTCCAATCGAGAAAAGAAAGTATTGGATATGATCGTGGATGGCAAAAGAACCAAGGAAATTGCAGCATCCTTGGGCACTAAAGAAGGGACTGTAAGGGTCCAAATCAAAAGTATATTCAGAAAATTGCATGTAAATTCCAGATTGGAATTAGTGAGAAAATTCTCTTAATCTATTTTACCTTCTCCCACCAAGATTCGAATATGCTATCCTTTTGTAGATCTACCCATTCTCCGGGTTTAGGAGTAGCCAGACGAACTCCGTTTTGATCCGCTCCTTGTTTTGTTCTTAAAATAGGTTCGTCCCAAGAATGGATTGCAAGATTGAAAGTTGCCCAATGCACAGGAAGCATCGTTTTACCTTTGAGATCTAAATGAGCTTGGACTGCGCTTTCAGGATTCATATGAATTCCTTCCCAGGTCCAATCGTATGCCCCCACTTTGATAGAAGTCAGGTCGAAAGGTCCTAATTTTTTTCCGATCTCGGTAAAATGAGAAGAATATCCCGTGTCTCCGCTATGGAAAAATTTATGTTTTGGTCCGATGAGGCTCCAGGAAGACCAAAGAGTAGATTTGCCGTTGAATAGACCTCTTCCGGAGTAATGAACTGCCGGTGTGCAGATAATTTCAATATTCTTAATATTCCCTTTTTGCCACCAATCTAATTCTATGATCTGATTTTCCGGAATTCCCCAGGATTCTAAATGGGCGCCAATGCCGAGGGGAACGAAATATTTTGTACCTTTCTTCGCTAAAAATTGAGTGGTGACCATATCCAAATGATCGTAATGATCATGAGAGATTACAACTGCATCTATATTAGGAAGTTCTGATAGTTCTAATGGCAGAGGAAAAAGTCTGCCAGGTCCTATACTTTCAAATGGAGAAACTCTTTGGGAGAACACAGGATCAGTGAAGATACGTATCCCGTCTATTTCTACCAAAACGGAAGAATGTCCGAACCAGATAGCTCTTAGTCCGGGTGCTATTGGATCCGAAAAAGTTTTTAGGTCCGGTTTTTGGACAGGTATCGGAGAAGGCGGAGTTCTTGTTTCCGAACCGAAAAGTTGTCTTTTCAAAACAGCAATATAAGTTCCAGGACTTAACATCGGAACGAAAGGATCATTTTCGAACTTCCCCTCATGAAACATCTTGGAAGTTTTCATTCTTTCCAATCGTGTGCCGCTTGGATTTCCTCCGAAAGAACTCAAACACGCTGTTTGGCTTAAAACTAATAAAAATAAACCGAATAGAACGAAAGAAGTGTAAATCGTGACTTTCTGTGCCTTTTTTCCGAACATAAATCTCTCTTTGTAGGGGGTCCCACAAGATCTTATTTTTCGATTTTTTAAAATCAGAAAACGCCAGTTGGTTTATTTTTTTGCGAAGAAGTTTGACAAGATTTTCAGAGAATCTAAGATCTGAGCCCTTATATAAAGTACATCCGTTCTGGTAGATTTGGTATGCAAACTTATTTAGAAACTCCTTCAGAATGTTTTTCTAATCTAAAGGATTATCCTTTTTCTCCTCATTATATTTCAGTAGGAGAATTCAAAATGCATTATGTGGACGAAGGTCCTACGGATGCAAAAGAAACAGTCTTATTATTGCACGGGGAGCCAAGTTGGTCTTATCTTTACAGAAAGATGATCCCTCCTTTATCAGAAAAAGGTTATAGAGTGCTCGCGCCTGATCTGATCGGTTTTGGAAAATCGGATAAGCCCACGGATCTAAAAACGTATACATATAAAAATCATGTAGACTGGTTGAAAAATTTTATTACAGGTTTGGGATTAAAGAATATCACACTCTTTTGTCAAGACTGGGGAGGGCTCTTAGGTTTAAGGGCGGTAGCGGAATTGGATTCTCGTTTTGCAAGAATATGTGCTGCAAATACTTTTTTACCTACAGGAGATATCCCTCCTAAGGAAGACTTCTTGAAATGGCTTCGCTTCTCCCAAGAAGTCAGTAAACTTCCTATTGGAAAGATTATCCAAAACGGATGTGTTACTAAATTAAGTCCGGAAATTATCCGCGCCTACGATTCTCCTTATCCGGATGAATCGTATAAGGCAGGAGCCAGAAAATTTCCTACTCTTGTTCCTATTTCTCCTGATAATCCGGAGACGGAAAGAAATCGTCAGGCTTGGATGTTTTATAAAAATTTCAAAAAACCTTTTATTACGATGTTCAGCGATTCGGATCCTATCACGAAAGGCGGGGATATATTCTTTAGAAGAACCATCCCGGGTGCAAAAGGACAAAAACATACTGTAATCCAAGGAGCAGGACATTTCCTTCAGGAGGAGAAGGGTGAGCTACTTGCGGAACTTCTTTCCGAATTTATCCAAAACAATCCTTAGTTAGTTGTGATAAGCTTTATTTTTAAAAATTCAAATGAAATTGGATCCTTTTTTTGAGGAAATTCGGTAACCTTTTCGGTTGGGAGTAGAAGCTAAAGGAAACGAAAGGAATCTGTTATGTTATCTAAGATCCGATTTTTTGCTTTAATACTAGCTGCATTAACTCTTGGAATGAGATTTGCACATGTTATGGAGGCTGCTCCAAAATTGCATTGGGAAGCTGAGCTATATTTCCAAGTACAAACTAGTTTGTATAAATATTTTGCGATTGTCGGTCCTATTGTACAGATAGGTTCTATTCTTCTTATTTTTGCGATCGCTTATCTTTCCAAGGGAACTAAATCATTTCGTTATGCGATCTTGAGTGCATTCTCCTTTATTTTCTCTTTAGGAGTTTGGTTTTTTTTCGTGGCACCGGCAGCTTCTCAAATCAAAGAATGGACAGTCACTCATTCTATTCCGGAACATTGGAATAGTATAAGATCTGCATGGCAGTTCGGACAAGTGGGTGCGTTTAGCTTTGACTTAATTGCATTTTGTCTTCTGGCAAGTTCTATTATATCCAGAGCAAATGATAAGGCTTGAAGCAATTAGATTACATATGTCTTAAGTAACAATGAGAGCCCGGACTATACTGTCAAATTAACAGAACATTCCCGAATAAAATAGAAACATTATATTCAATAAATTTCATTCAAGATCTTAGAAATTTAAACCTTTTATATCCGTAGTTAAACTTGTCAAATCGCCGGATCTCTTTTCGGGTCTGGACAGTCTTCCTGAAATGACATACTATAAAAATATATGAGTCTGTTTTTGAGCAAGTATTTGGACTCGGACACAAATATTGCTCTGATATAGAATAACTAGGATAGCGTATGAAAATTTCAGAACAATTTATCTCGAATGAAAAGACAGGGATGTTTACCGCTTTTTTGTCCGTTGCTTCTCCTTTATTTGGTGAAGTTGCCGATGCGTTTTTATCCGTTCCGATTGGGGCAAAGGCGGTCGCATTTATCAATTCGGGTCTTGGCGACAAATTTTGGGAGGAAGAATCCGAATTTACCGACGTAATGTTTAATCTACATTCTGCAAAAATTGCTACATTATATTTACGTCAAAAAGCTCTAAACGATTGTTATCAGAAAATTCACTCTTCCTTATTGGTGGAAGCTTGGGAAAAATCCGTTCAGACACTTGAAGAATGGACATTTCAATCCGAGATTATCCGTGATCTACCTTTGATCCCTTTTTATCCTCTTCCTACTTCCACCGCATTCTCCCATGATTGTAAAACGGAAGCACGAATTTAATCAAAGGAATAGCTGGCTCCTAATAATATCGCAGGGATATCCGATCTTAAGGAATGTTTAAATTCTGCTACTCGGATATCGTCTTTGGAGAATACTGCATGATTAAAGTTCCAATCTGCAGAACCTCCGTTATAGACTCTTACCGGAAGATAATATAAAAGTGTAAAATCGAATTTCCATTTTCCGGTTGAATATCCTAATCCACCAGAGACCAGATCTTGCACCATGATTCCAGCTTGGAGTGCATTTGTTCCTTCCGATCTTAAAACTCCAGAGTTATGCCTTGCGCCTAATCTGTAAGTCCAATCGCTTACGATCCATTCGCCTCCTATTCCTAAAGCCCAAGAATCATGATAACTTAAATTTTGAGGTATCACATTCGTTTGTCCGAATGCAGTCGGGAAAACAGGTGCTGCCAATGTTTGTTTATAGGTGGAAGTATAAGAAGCATAATTATAATATAATGCATCTACTCCGATCTTAAATGTATCCGTTCCATAAGAAAAACCTAAACCATGTCTTTCAGGGACTGCAAATGTTGCAGAAACTCCAGTACGGCTCGGATAAGAACCAACTTGCATACTTCCATCCAAAGGGACTTTCGCGGAAGTTTGGTAAGAATAAGCAATCTTGAATGTATCTGTGATCTGGTACGTTGTCCCGAAGATCCCTCCGAGTGCGTATGCATTTTTACTTTTATAATCAAAACCTTGGCCGGGAACTTCAATATTTCCGGTAATGTCGTAAAACTTTTGGTAAGCGATCTGTCTGGAATAAATTCCTTCGACTCCGAGCGCTATAGAAAGTCCACCGATTTTATAGGAGAGTGCATGAGTGGATTTGACTAGATAAAAAGTAGAAGAGTAACTTTCCTGGATTCTTCTAGAATCTCCGATTGGAGTGGGAAGTTTCATCCCTGACCAGTCGTTCAAACTTTGACCGTTAGGTGTGATCCTTGTGAGTCCGGAAACTTCTCCGTTTCCTCCGCCTGGTATATAAATTCCTCCACCGTAAGTCCATTTTTCGCTGATTGGAATTCGGATCGCAAAATAGGGAAGTGGGGCGAGCACGTTATAGGATTCTGAATTTTCGTAGGAAAGATTTGGGTCTGGGTCTGAAAACTTGTCTTTGTATACTGTACGGATGTACGGTAAAGAAATTCCGAACTCCAACTCCTTTCGATTTTTGAGACTTAAGTTAGCTGGATTAGTCCCTATATCCATAGGAGATCCTCCAATGGCTAAATTGACTCCTCCCATACCTCCATATCTTGCATTATGAGAAGGCTGAAAAAGTCCGACAGCTTCTAACTTAGGAGCAAGGAAAGAAATTATAGCCAAGAAAAACAGGGAGAATTTTTTGCGAGCTCTAGATCCAAAAAGCATGCTTAAAGGAATTCGTTACGGTTTTTTTTACAAGTGCTTTCTTTTTAAAATTCAAAATATAAAACTGGCGCATTCCGGAGACGAGGTTTTAGTTTTAGAATGAATTCGAACGAGTTACGCGCATTACGAAAAGAAACTGATCCATTGGCGGACGAGATTGTCACGAAATATTTTACTGAATCCGCTTTTGACAGAGAGAAAACAATGCTCTTTTTCGATGCCCTTTCTAAGAACTCGGATCCTATCCCTTCCGGTTTACCTGATTATTTAGAAAAATATTTTTATGAAACGGAAGATCTCCCTTCTTGGGCGGATAAGAACAAGATTGCAAAAGGAGAGCAGTTATTCTCCACTTATGGTCCTCAAATCTTGATGATGCTTTGCGTTAAGTCTCTTCCCATGGCGTACTCTTGCGGAGACGGAGCACAGGTACTTTACAAAACTGGAAGATTGATAGAACAGAATGGTGTAATAGACGGAGTCAATCGAAGACTGATGGAAACCACTCAGTTTGTTATCTCTGTCGCACAGGAGAATGGACTGGGCCCTCAAGGTAAAGGGATACGCACCGCCCAGAAAGTAAGATTAATGCATGCTTCTATACGTTATTTTCTCGGAAAAGGAAAAGACTGGGATCCTGCTGCTTGGGGACAACCGATCAACCAAGAAGATATGGCAGGTACTCTACAATCTTTTTCCAGTTTGGTGGTAGAAGGTCTTGGTCAATCCTCTCTAAAACTTAGCCAGGAGGAAAAAGACTCATACATTCATCTATGGAGGGTGGTGGGACATTTTATAGGAGTAAAACCTGAGCTCTGTCCGGAAGGATATGATGCCGCACATTCTTTAGGTGAGTCGATATTTAACGACCAACAAAAACCTTCGGACGCCGGCAAGGTACTTGCAAAATCTCTATTGGACTTTATGGAATATATGCTTCCGGGAAATTTATTTGATAACCTTCCATTATTTTTTTTGCAAACATACATGGGACAAAAAACAAGCGAAGTGCTTGGCCTAGGATGGCCTCCAAAAAATCCTTTGGGTTATTTTATGGAAAAGATCTTTAAGGACTTCGACTCTCATGTAGACGATGATGAAGGGTTCGGAAAGTTAGTCGCTTATTTTGCTTCCAAACTTCTTTTTTCTATGGATCATTTTTATTACGGCGGAAAAAAAGCCAGATTTTGGATCCCGCCTTCATTAAGAGAGAATTGGAGACTATAAAGGATGAGTTTTTGGCAGACATTAGCAACGGACCCGGAATACTTCGGACGTTATACTCTGTTTGAGAATATTTGCTTACTTTTAGGAGTGGTTTTCTGGGCCTATATGTATGCAGTTCTTCTAATAGAACCGTTTAAGAAAAAATTCGTCGAGATGCCCGTTTTTATCGCCTGCGGGAACATTATTTGGGAATTATTATGGGGCTTCTTTATTAAAGAACCGATGGGTGCGATATTACTCTGGGGCTATAAACTCGGATTCGTATTGGACATAGTGATTTTCTATCAGGTAATCCGGTTCGGTAAAAAACAAATTTCCTTGCCAATGTCGGATAAGGGATATAAATTCCTTTTGGGCATTTTGGTGGTGTCTTGGGGATTATTGATCTATACTTTCTATAAGGGAGGTTATGATCTTTTTACCGGGTCCAATTCGGCTTATATCTTAAGTCTGATCATTTCGGTATTGTATCCGATCCTTTTCTTAAAAACTGGAAATCCGAACATGTTCTCCTATCCGGTTTCATGGGCAAAGTTTTTAGGCAACGGATTCTTTACGATCTTCATCTTTCTATATTTTCCGGATAAGTACTTTGTTCAGGTATTGAGCGGGCTCGGAACGATAGCCGACATTTACTATGTTTGGATCTTTACACGCCAAAAGTATTCGCCCTCTAAAGTGTGAACTTTAAAATTTAGTTCGGGTGAGGTTTCGGGGCCGCTTAGGTTTCGAAAAAGATAAAATTGGAAACTACGCCGGATTTGTCCACAGACAGAGTTCCTTATGAATTGGGGGAATTGTTGTACGAGGACAGTTTTTCTCAAACATATAGAGGAAAATTCGGTAGGACCAGAGAACCAAAGATCATTCGAGTTCAGAGACCGGAGGGCAAGGAAACCTCTTCGGTGTATTTTCTAAATGAATTTGAATTGGGGAAATTAGTTAGCGATCCAGGTATTCTCAAACCGGAGGATATGTTCGAAAATTCGGACGGGATCTGTTTGATCTACGAAAATATCCCTTCTAAACTTCTACACCAAAGTTTGGCAGGATCCATCTCTCTCGAGACCTTCTTAGACATAGCTTTAGCAATTACGGAGAATTTAGCAAGGTTACATTCATTCGGCATTGTTCATAACCAAATTTCTCCGCGTGCATTCTTTTATAATCCGGATACTGGAGAAACAAAATTAGCTTGGTTGGGAGGAGCCTCTCTTCTTCTCTCCGAAAAAGGAAGTTATGCGCCTCTTAGATATACATTTGATATTTTACCTTATTGTTCTCCTGAAAATACGGGAAGGCTGAATCGTCCGGTTGATTTCAGATCAGATGCATATTCTTTAGGAGCATTGTTCTATAAGATGATCTCCGGAGCTCCTCCGTTTGAAACGGAAGATCCTTTGGAGATGGTACATTATCATATTGCAAGATCTCCTGTTTCTTTAGTGAAAAAAAGGGAAGATGTTCCTACCGCAATTTCAACTTTGGTGGATAAATTACTCTCTAAGATGCCGGAAGAGAGATACTTCTCTTTGGAAAATCTGATACACGACCTAAAGAGCATTAAGGATTCTTTAAAGTCCAAACGTAAATTGTCGGAGTTTGTTCCCGGCGTTTATGAAAGAAAAGTAGGTTTTAGAGATTCTCCTCGTATCTATGATAGAGATAAAGAAAGAAAAGAGATCGAATCCGGGATAGTAAATGTAACGAACGGAAGAAGGTCGGCAGTATTCATCGGAGGAAAATCAGGTACTGGAAAAACTGCTCTAGTAGAAGATGCGATCACTTATCTGGATATTTATTCTGTCGTTCTTTTACGGGGAAAATTCGAAGAAGATAAAAAAGAAATCCCGTACTATGCATTCCGCCAGATCATGGATGATCTTTTAAGAAGGATACTCCAGAAAAAAGAAGAAGAGATCGTTCTACTTAAAAATTTTATAAAGGAAACTCTAGGGGATAATATAGAGATCCTGACCCAGTTTTTGCCTGATTTGGGAAAAACATTAGGAATAGAAATACCCGCAAAAACCAGTAAGAGGCAGAAGGACGAAAAGATCCTATTTGCAGTGGCTCTTAAGTTTTTGACTCTTTGTTTTGACCGAAAAAATCCGGCAATCATTCTATTGGATGATCTACAATGGGCAGATTCCGCTTCTCTTGCATTACTTGAATTTATTTTGAATAGCGAAGATTGGGAAGGATTACTTTTTGTTTTGACCAGTCGTTCTGAAGATGCCGACTTCTTCCCGAATGTAAATGTAAAACAAGGCTCTCCAGGTTTGGATCTGAGAGAGATACGACTTTCTCCTCTAAGCGAACATAGTGTTTTTAAGTATATTTCAGACAGTATTCATGTTTCTGCTGAAGACGCGAACAGACTCGCAGAAGTTCTCGTTTCAAAAACGGGAGGGAATCCTCTATTTTTGCATCAGTTCTTAAAATCCTTGTATGATGAAGGATGTCTTAGTTTTGATCCAAAGACTGCTTACCATAGAGTGGATTGGGATAGGCTTTTACAAAGAGCAGTTACGGATAACGTTCTAGATCTATTTCTGGATAAGGTAGGAAAACTTCCTGACGAAACCTTGGAAGTTTTGCGGGTAGGGGCTTGTATCGGGGCTAAATTCGATCTGAAAGATATGTATGATTTTTTCAAAACAAGACCCGGGGTCTTGTCTAGAGGGATTAGAGAAGCAATCAGAGAAGGGATCGTATTTTATAGAGAAGCGGGAAATATGTTGTTTCCCGCTTTGCAGTATATTTCCCAAAAAAAGATAGAAGAATCCGGAATGTATTCTTCTCTTTCGAATGTACAGTTCCATTTTTCTCATGATAGAATGATCCAAAGTATTTTGGATGCAACAGACTCTGGCGAGAAAGCAAGGATCCATAATACTCTAGCTAAATTACTGATAGAAAGGGAAAAAAATTCAGGCGGATCCGAACAGATCTTAGATATTGCAAATCATCTTTTGCGTTCCAGAGAATTGTATACGAACGGACAGGAGAATGAGGACTTCTTTCATTATACTATACTTGCCGGTAATTCTGCAAAAGTCGGAGCAGCATACGAATCTTCTTATTCTTTTTTTAGTCTGCTTGCTTCTCAGCTAAAAGACTCTTATTGGCAGAAAGATAGAAAGAACGCTATTCATATTCTGAAGTCTCTTGCGGAATCCGCATATTATTTATCCAGAAGAGAAGAAGCGGAGAAGATCATATCCGACCTACTTTCCAAACTCCATAGCCCATCCGAAAAAGCGGACGTTTATCTAATGCAATTGGAAGTGATGAACGTTTTTAACGATTTGGATTCCGCATCTAAGATCGGGATCAAAGCATTACAATCTCTTGGGATCGGTTTTAAAGAGAAACCAGGATTTTTAGCAGTATTCGGCGAAGTATTGAAGATGGTATTCTACAGTAGAGGAAGATCTCCTGAAAAATTAGTACATGCAAAAGATAGCAAAGATCCATATAAAACGGAAGCCTTAAACATTTTAGTTAATCTTCTTAATTACGGAAAACATATGGATATGAAGGTGATGGCTTATATTTATTTAAAGCTGATCAACCTTACCTTGAAAGAAGGAAATGCTCCATTTAGCTTTTTCGGTTACGCAGGATTCGGTTCCATTCTGCTTTCCATCAACGGAAATTTTCAGCAGTCTATGAGATATTGGACACTGGCCGAAAAGATATTAAAAAAGTTTAAATCAGATGAACTCTATGGTCGATTTGTTTTTGGCCGGACAATTCTTCTGGATTATTTTATGTATCCTTTCCGTTCCATAGTGGATTATACGGAAGAGGCATTTCATAAATGTATGCAGTATGGGGACTATCTCTGGGCTGCGTTCGCACTTTTTTCCCAAAATACGAATCAATTATATTCTGCGGAAAATTCCATTTCCTATAGGGAGAAGATCAGAGAGAACTTAGAAAGAGGTTCCAAATTAAATTACGATATTCTGATGATCCTTTTGTATTCTTCCGATTCTTATCTAGATCGTCTAGAAGGAAAATCCACTGAAACAATTCGATATAAGGATAATTTATATACTGATCGGGAATTCGAGTCTAAGGTTCTCGAGTCTGCGGGAAATGGGACTGCTAATTCTTGGTACGCAACCTTATTCGGTTCTTTTTCCTATCTGTCGGGCTATTATTTAGAAGCGGAGAGAATTTTTAAAAATTATCATTCGGATCTGGAAAAATCCAGGATCATGTTCATATATTCGGAATATAGATTTTATAGGTCCTTGGGACTTTTGAAATTGCGTAAGAAGAAGTTGAAATTGACCGAAAAGTTCTTCTTTAGATATTCATTATATTTATTTAAACTTTGGTCAAGGATCTATCCGCCTAGTTTCCAATTATTCTATTTTGTTTTGGCAGGACTTTATGAGGATTATGCAGGAAGAAAGGAAAATGCATCCAAATATTTTGATATGGCCATACAACAAGTTGAGTCCGAACCGAACGATTTTCGAAAAGCAGTCGTATACCAACATGTTGCTGAATGGAGTATAGAACACGGTAGGACCTCCTACGGAAAGTTCCTGATGCAAAATGCGGTTCGGCTTTACGGATCTTGGGGAGCCAAATCTATCGTAAACTTGCTCAGAGATGAATACGGAGAATTGCTTCGTCCTCAAGGAACTCCGAAACGTTCCGCGGAGAAGATCCTGGCAGATTCTATGCTTTCCACATCCTTCAGTTTGGATTTACGAACTGTGCTCAAGGCTTCTCAAAGTATTTCAGGAGTGATCGAGTTAGGCGAATTATTAAGGCAGCTAATCCGAACTATCATGGAGAATGCAGCGGCTACTAGAGGATTTTTGATCCTTCCCCAAGACAAAGAACTTTTTTTGATGGCGGGTTCCGATATAGAAGAGCCTGGATTTTTGCCCAAGCCGATCTCACTAGATGAAGCAGGGCATCTTTTACCCTTAGAAATTGTGTATTTTTGTTTTCGTTCCGGGCAGAAGGTTTTGATCTCTGACGCAGCAAGAGATTCTTTTTATTCCGTAAATCCCTATGTTAAAAGAAGTAAGCCCAAGTCATTGCTCTGCATGCCGATTACAAAACAAGGAAGAACATTATGTGTTCTTTATTTAGAGAATCGACTTACTGCTGGGATCTTCGACGAACATAGATTGGAAATTTTAGAGATACTTTCCGCCCAGGCCGCAATTTCGTTAGAGAATGCGAAATTATACGAGGATATCACTCGAATGAATTCGGAACTGGAAAGAAAAGTAAACGAAAGAACGGAAGAATTAGCTAGATCTCTTTCTATCATTCGGAAGGATATGTTGTATTCTCAAAAGATCCAGAGAAGTATTCTTCCTGAACTTAAAAGTATCCCGGGCTTGCGATATTCCGTGAATTACATGCCAATGGATGAAGTAGGAGGGGACTTCTATGATATATGTAAATTAAACAACGGACGATATAGGTTCTTTTTGGCGGATGCGACAGGCCACGGAGTGCAAGCAGCGTTAGTTACGATGGCGATCAAAGGAGAATATGAAAGTTTAAAATCTTCTCTGGAAAAACCGGGAGAAATTCTTTTCGCATTGAATAATTCTATTTTAAATAAATATAAAACACTCTACTTCACTGGAGCGATCTGCGATGTGGATCTATCCGAGAAAAAAGTCTATTTTGCATCTGCCGGTCATATCTCCCAATTTTTATTACGTTCCTATCAAACAGAAGAGATGCCTAAGACAGGAGCTATCTTAGGATTTGTAAAAGATTATCCTTATAGAACCGAGGAATATAAGATAGAATCCGGAGATAGGATCTTTCTTTTCTCAGACGGGATATACGAGCAGTTTGATGAAGACAAATTGGAATATGGAGAGGAAAGATTTTTGCATTCTATCCGTTCAAATGCTCAGTTTGAACCTCAGATCCAAGCAGAAAGGATAATCTCCGATCTACAAAATTTTATTTCTAAAAGTTCGATCCAGGACGATATCACTCTTTTGATCTTGGACATAGATTGATCTACTTTCTTATTATCGCTTGCGTTTTGATTCTCTGAATTTCAAGATCACAATTAAGAAGTTTTCTATCAGGACATTCTGAATTGTTAGGTCTTTTCGTTATTCTGTATATTGTTATTACCATTCTGATCGGCGCATTTGCCTCTAGATTCGTTAATAGTTCTAAAGACTATGTATTAGCAGGAAGAAGGCTCCCTCTAGTGCTTGCATCTTCGGCCCTATTTGCTACTTGGTTCGGTTCGGAAACTTTGATGGGTGCTTCTTCTAAGTTTGTGGATGGAGGGATCTTAGCTGTGATAGAAGATCCTTTCGGTGCTGCGCTTTGTCTTTTTTTAGTCGGGATATTTTTTGCCAGGCCATTGTATAGGATGAATATTCTTACCTTCGGCGATTTATACAAAAATCGTTTTGGCCGTAAGGTAGAATTTCTTTCAGCATTATTTATGATTCCTTCATACTTCGGTTGGATCGCAGCTCAATTAGTTGCAATGGGGATAGTCATTCATTCTTTATTCGGATTCGATATGTATGTGGGGATACTTTCGGCATCCGTTGTGGTTTTGATCTATACTTATATTGGAGGTATGTGGGCTATCTCGATTACAGATTTCTTGCAAACCATATTGATCATAGTAGGACTTTTAGTTTTGGTCTGGGATCTGCAAGGTAAAGCTGGTGGATTCCAAACTGTAATTGCGACTGCAAAGCCCGGATTTTTTTCCTTCTTTCCTCCAATTGAAACTGAAGCGATTCTCGCATATATTGCAGCGTGGATGACGATAGGGTTGGGTTCTATCCCTCAACAAGATATTTTCCAAAGAGTGATGTCTTCAAAATCTGAAAAGGTAGCAGTATACTCTTCGTTTTTAGGCGGTGGAATGTATCTGACCGTTGCATTTTTACCTTTGCTTGCGGGATATTTTGCTAGAAGAGTTTATCCTGAGATTGCAGCCGGCGACAATCAAATGATACTTCCTCACGTAGTATTAGTACATTCTACTTTGTTTATACAGATCTTATTTTTTGGGGCATTACTTTCTGCGATCTTAAGTACCGCTTCCGGAGCGATTTTGGCTCCTGCTTCGGTTTTAGGGGAAAATTTGATTCGTCCCACATTGAAAAATCCTTCTGAAAAGTTGTTACTGAGAGTAATGCGTTTTTCCGTACTAGTCGTAACAATTGTATCTACCGGAATGGCATTGAGCGAAACGAATATTTATCAGTTGGTCGCGGATTCTTCTTCCATTAGTTTAGTTTCTCTTTTTGTTCCTTTGGTCGCCGCATTATTTTGGAAAGAGGCGAATGCAAGTGGAGCAGTTTATGCAATGTTTTCAGGGATGATCGTTTGGTTAGGCCTGAAATTTTTTGGGCCGCAATGGTTGCCGCCCACTATTCCGGCTTTAGGGGTAAGCTTTTTAGGGCAATATTTAGGAAGATATATTAAAATTTCTTTATTCGAGTCGGAACCGGAATTAGGCGGAGACTCTGTTCCTTCCAGCGGCCTTTGATTCGTATAATTTCTTATCTGCCGCTTTTAGGAAATCTTCGGGACTCTCGTCACCTTCTCTTGAAGCGACTCCTATACTCACTGTAATTGTCCAAGGTATTTCTTCGAAGGTTTCGGTTTCTATTCTGGCTCGGATCCTTTCCGCTACGAATTTAGCTCCTTCTATATTCGTATTGGAGAGCACGACACAGAATTCTTCTCCGCCGTAACGAGCTGCTACGTCACAATCTCTCACTAACCCAGACAACGATCTTCCGATCGTCGCGAGTAATTTATCTCCTGCTTGGTGTCCGAATGAATCGTTTGCCTTTTTGAAATGGTCCAAATCGAGTAGAAGGACAGACAAAGGAAAATCGTATCTTTTAGATGCCGCTAAAAGAGTACTTAATGATTCCATTAAGTGTCTTCTATTGAAAAGCCCTGTTAAGGAATCTTTATGGGATAGTTCTTTTAGGCTTTTATTGGATTCTTCCAATTGTAATTGCAAAAGGTTACTTTTTAATCTGGTACCTTCTACATTGATAGCTGCACCTATGCTCGCAATGGAGAATGCAATGACGGGGGTTAAGATGGAGAAATCAAGGTCTCGTTCGGTCATAAAACTATAACCGAATGAAAAGAATAACAGATTGATCGAGACGATAGTAAGGTAAGTAAGAAAGCTTGCCCGGATGAAAAGTGGGAGCATAAGCAATCCGAAACAGAATGCGGAATAGTCCCCCGCATGATGCTGATCCACCAAAGTTGCAAATGTAGTTACTAAAGTAAGGATCCCGACATAACCAAGAGTGGAGAAATAGGAGAGTTTTTTTCCTTTTAAGTCCTTTAAGGCAAGGATCGCCAACATCAATCCTGAGAATAACGCGGAACTTCCGAAGCTAAGACCGTACAAGAATTGAAGCTGGCCTCCCATTGTAGTGCCGGGTGAAAGTATGGTTTGAGCCAAAAGAATGCAGGAGATTAGAAGGGTAAAAACGCTGAGAATTCTGACGGATTTGTCATTGTCTAGGGTTCGAAGTTTACGGATTTCTCCTGATTTCGAATAAGAAAAGTCTTCCGAAAGATATCTTTTGAGTTTCATAGCGGATATTCAGATAGACGGATGAAGATTTAGGTTTATACGCTTCAAAGAAAGGAAGTTAAAAATCCTAGTAACAAAAATCGGAAAATTATTTACCTAGTGTGGAAATAAACTTGGGTGCCGATTCGTCATTGAAACCCGCATTTGTAATCTTAGAAATTTCTTGAACTTAGTTCTAGACGAATAGTCTGAATCTATTTAGTTTCCAAACTTTACATGAATAAATTTATATGAGTAAAATACGGAACTTCTAAAAATTTATCTCTTTATAACTTACCTAAAAAAATCTGGTAAGTATATGGAATCCGTAGCTTCACTTCCTCGGACAAAAATGGTTCGTCATGAATTGTTTCTGATCTTGCTGCTCGCGAGTATTCAGTTCACCAATATCATGGATTTTATGATCATGTTTCCGCTTCAGGATTATTTTTTGAAGCAGTTCCAGATCGATACCGCAATGTTCTCTTTGGTACTTTCTTCTTATTCTTTTGCCGCAGCGATTGCTGCTTTGATTGGAGCTAACTTTATCGATCGTTTCAATCGTAAGTCTGCTGCAATCTTTTTATATGTGGGGTTTTTAGTAGGAACTGCGCTCTGCGCGATTGCAGATACATATTCTTTTCTTCTTTTTGCAAGGATCACTGCGGGAATTTTCGGAGGAATGATCAGCGGTGTGGTCCTTTCCATTATAGGTGACGTTTTTCCGATAGAAAAGAGAGGGAAGGCGATGGGGGGAGTAATGGGCGCATTCTCCGCTGCATCAGTGTTAGGAGTTCCTACAGGTATCAGAATTGCGATGAGTTCCGGTTGGAATTATACCTTTGCATTTATTGTGATCCTCGGGCTTCCGGTCCTGGTTCTGGCCATTCTTTATTTACCTAGCATTCCTTCTAAAATGGAAAAGCAGAAGGTGGCGGATTTCAGTCAGCTAATTAGCGTGCTTTCGAAAAGAGATCACTTGGTGGCTCTAGCGTTTTTTATGAGCGTAATCTTGGGTGGATTTACTGTCGTAACTTCGATAGCTGTTTTTATGGAAAGGAATATGGGCTTTTCCAAGACTCAGGTCAGCCATATCTACGAGATCGGAGGGATTTGCACTTTTGTTTCTTCTTGGATCGTAGGATTCATGTCGGATAAGTTCGGGAAACATAAGGTTTTTCTGATCCTAGTTCTTCTCGCCTTATTTCCTATTCTTGCTATCACTCATTTACCTAAGGATCTGCCTGTGTACATGGCCCTCGGAGTTACGACAGTTTTTATGGTCCTAGTATCCGGTCGGGTTATTCCTTCTATGGCAATGTTAACTTCTGCCATTCGGCCTGAGGTGAGGGGAAGTTTTATGTCTGTGAATTCTAGTTTACAGAGTGTAGCCACCGGTATCGGAGCTCTTCTTGCAGGAGCGATCCTAATCCAATTACCGAATGGAACTTTCGAAAGATTTGATATAGTAGGTTACTTTGCGATCGGTTTCAATCTTCTCGCTCTCTATCTGTCCAGAAAGGTGAAAATAGTTTCCTAAGTTACACTTTGGAAACTTGTTTCTGAAATCCGTAAAAAAATACGGACATTTCTTGACTTTTTAATGCGACAGAATATGGTCTGGCCACACGTTAAAGGAGGTGGTTTAGTTGAGTAGCGACAGTTGCAGCAAGAAAATGACCTGTGAGGTGGCTGAGCAATAGCCCAGGCCCCTGCAAAAAGGCCCTCTTGGACCTATTGCAATACCATCAGACCACTGGCCTTTCTGAGTTCCGAGAATTGGTCACTTTCGGGCATTTAGCATAGCTAGACGCAGACACTCAGAAGGTTTTAATTTCTTCCTTTTTAGATGTTACTATGCGAGGGGAATTCCCTGATGCTAAATCTGTAGTAACTTCGACGCTGATTTAGGAACCCCATCCATTCTTCCAAATTCTAAGCCAATATTAGCTAGTTATATCTGGGTAATACGAACTCGCGTAGAAATTGTCGAAGATACTACAAACTTCCAAATCAATATTCCGCCTTGAAATTTACCTGCGAAACCTAAGACTGACTCCGGCAGGACCTTATTTGGAATGAAGCGGGCTTTAGTATTATCCGGTGGAGGCGCTCGAGGCGCATATCATGCCGGGGTCCTAAAATATTTAGAAGAAATCGGATTTAAACCGGATGTAGTCTGCGGAACTTCCGTGGGTGCGATCACAGCTTCCGCCTTGGGTTGCGGAATGGATGCAGCAAAGATCGTAGATCTTTGGAAATCCATCGAAATCCAGAAGGTAATGAAATATTCCATCTGGAATGATTTTCTGGATCTGATCTTTCGTAGATTTTCTCCGCTTGCAGACACAACTCCTTTAAAGTATCTACTCTATTCTCAATTAGATTTTCGTAATATGCGAAAAAATCCGATGGAGATCATCATTACCGCGGTTAATATACTGACTGCAGAGTTGGTCTTTTTTGGGAATAAGGATATAGATATAGAACATGTGATGGCTTCTTCCGCCATACCTCTGATCTTCCCTTGGCAGTATGTGGATGGAAAACCTCATTGGGATGGGGGAGTGATGGCAAACGTTCCGATCCTCCCTGCGGTAGAAAGAGGCGCAAAAGAGATAGTAGTAGTATTGTTGTCTCCTGTGGGAGGAGTGAATATGGGACTTCCAAGGAATAGAAGAGACGGACTCGAAAGGGTATTCGAACTTTCTTTGATCGGATCTTTCCAAACAATCATGGCAAATCTACAATACCAAAAAAAACAAAAGGATAATAAGAAGAAGGGGTTCACTAAATCATTATTATCTTTCTCCGAACCTGAAAAAACGGATTATAAGATCAGAGTGATCGGACCGAGAACCTCTCTCGGTTTCGGAAGTATATTAAATTTTTCTCAAGTACAAGCGGACTATCTGATCAGCCGCGGATACGAAGATGCTAAAATCCAATTCGGGGAAGATTAAGATCCAATGCTGGAAATCAAGGTAGAAGACGGAAATTTTATAGATTCGGAAGGATATATTCTCCAATTAAGAGGAGTAAATCTTTCAGGAAGTTCCAAACTTCCATTCAAACCGGATGGAACCACACATTTCGATCAATCCTTAACATTTCATGATCACAGAAAAGTTTCCTTCGTAGGAAGACCTTTAGAAGAGAAGGAAGCTTCTGAACATTTAGATCGATTGAGGAAGTGGGGATTTAACTTTCTTCGCTTTCTTGTTACTTGGGAGGCAGTGGAACATTTAGGTCCAGGCAAATACGACCAAGCATATTTAGATTATATTGAAAGAATGGTGGCACTTGCCGACAAAAAAGGATTCTACGTTTTTATAGATCCTCACCAAGATGTTTGGTCCAGATTCACAGGAGGAGATGGCGCGCCAGGTTGGACTTTGGAAGAAGTCGGAATGAATATTGAGAATATTAAAGATTCCGATACTGCGATCGTTCATCACTTTCAAGGTAGGAATTACAAAAGAATGTCCTGGCCTTTGAACTATCAGAAGTATGCCTGTGCGACAATGTTTACTCTATTCTTCGGAGGAAAAACATTCGCGCCTAAACTTTCCATTCGCGGAAAGAATGTAGAAACTTTCTTACAAGATCATTATATAGAAGCGATGTGTAAAATAGCGAAGAAGGTCGCTAAATACAAAAACGTTTTAGGATTCGATTCTTTGAATGAACCTTCTCCTGGATGGATCGGTAAAAAAAATATAGGAGAATTTTCCGGACTTGGTTTTGGAAAAATTCTGACTACTTCTCCTTTCCAAGAAATGTTTTTGTCCGAAGGAAGAACTGTAAGAGCAAATAATGCGTATATGCTCGGGTTTACCGGATTCAATTTAGGAAAAACTAAGTTAAATACTAAGTCTATTCCTTTATGGCAGGAAGGAAAACATTGTATCTGGAGACAACATGGAGTTTGGGATTACGACCCGAATGGAGCTCCAATGTTACTTCGTCCCGATTATTTTAATAAATATAGAGGAAGAAAGATAGAATTCTACCCTGAGTTCATGCTTCCTTTTATCAAAAGATTCAAAACAAGAATACAATCTGTTCAGAAAAAATTCTCCATCTTCATCGAATCAGATCCAGGAAGTTTAGAATTGGACTGGAACGAAAAACCAAAAAAAGGAGAAGGAGCTGTAATCAACGCGACTCACTGGTACGATGTTTCCGTTTTGATGTTCAAACGTTTTATTCCTTGGTTTGGAGTCCATATTTTCAAGCAGGTCCCAATATTCGGAAAGAAGAATGTGGAGAAGGCTTACGAAGACACGATCAGAATGATCAAAGAAGTTTCTATTAAGAAGATGAATAACTGTCCTACGGTAATCGGAGAAACTGGGATCCCGATGGATATGAACGGACGTTTGGCGTTTAGAACAAAAAATTATTCTCACTTAGAGGCTTCTTTACATCGTATCATAACTTCTATCGAGAAAAATTTCGTACATTATACTCTTTGGAATTATACTCCTGATAATACTCACAGTTTAGGTGATAGATGGAATGAAGAAGATCTTTCACTCTATTCTTTGGATACTCCTAAAAGTATAGATGAAGATGGGGGAAGGGCCGTTAGAGCATTCTCCAGGCCTTATCCGATCCGAACTAAAGGAAATCCGGAAGCGATCAGTTTTGATATGGAAAAATCAATGTTCAAATATTCCTTTCAAAAAGAAGGAGATGAAATTCCAGTAGCAGAGATTTTTCTTCCTGAAATTCATTACGGAAAAGGTTTCGAAGTACTGGTAAACGCGGGAAGCTGGAAATTCGACTCCAAAAAAAGAGTCCTTACCTTCAAAGGAGAAAAGTCAGTTTCCTATTACGGCATAACGATTTTCCCGACTAAAAAATAACTTTTCTATAGAATGGGAGTCATTAGAATGGCCTTCGTCGTTAAACTGTCGGAATTGTCCAAGGTTTTGGAATTTTTCGATCTTATCTAGTTAGAGGTTCAACTCGAGGCTAATATTGGCGACATAGAGTTAAAAATTCGCAGAGGTCTTTGCATGAAAAACACGTTTTTTTCGATCCTTACAATTCTAATTTTTGCAGGTCTTATTTCTTGCGGCGGAGCGAAAGTGAGCCAAGCAGAATGTGATCCAGTTGTAAATGAATTGATTTCTAACCTTGCTGTTGGTCAAACTCCTGAGCAGGCAGAAAAACTGAAAGCTATGCAAGGTCAAATTTCCGCTCATCTACTCAAAGAGTGTATGACTGGCAAATACGATCTTACTTGTTTAAAATCTTCTAAAACACTGGCAGCCTTAGCTACTTGTAAGAAGTAATTTCTAATAATAAAGGGCCGGGTCCTTCCGGCTCTTTATTTACTGCCTAATCTTCTTTTATCAAAAAGAAACCTTTCTCCTCAGAATAACATCCATGTTCTCTATACAATCCAGAAGGATAAAAATGTATCCTTTGTGCGTATCTGTATCTACTCGAAACACATTTAAGGCATACGTCCCAACGAATTGCCCAGTCGCATTCTTCTTTCCTGAAAGCTGGAAGTACTCTTAAGAGAGGTTTTGATTCAGGAGTTTCGTTGGGGAAGGAAGCTTCTGGAGATGGATGGAGAACTGGGGAGTATAAAAGTGTCGAAGTTACTACAAAAAAGGCTAGGACTGGAAGGGTTCGACTCATTTTCATTGGGTTTAAGTTGTTGATACAAATTCTATCGGTACAATTGAGAAGGATCTGGAGGATTTGAGAATTCAGAATTATGTCTCATATTTGAGTAGTGTATTCCACTAAATGTAGTAACTTCGACTGGCCGGGGAGATTCCTCTCTTCTTTCGTCGAAGTTACTACAAAACTCGATTTCAATCCTACTGCCGAACGGATTCTCCCTGAACTCGGGTAGATCTATTTTTAGAAGGCACCTTCTTCTCCTTTTCTAAAATTGAAGAGTAGAAAAAATGTAAACCTTCCTACAAATTTTTCTCCTCTATGTAAAAAAGTCGGACCCGATATGTTATCTCTATCAAAGCCCGTTCGCGAAGAGGAGAAAAGGGTATAGTTTAGAACAGCCGCCGGAAATTACTTGAATTAGCGTTTCAAGTTGGAATCTTTGTGTAATGGCATCCCGAAAAGATTTTATGGAAACCCTGTATCGGGAATCCAACGGGAGAATTTTTGATTTCTTGTATAAGTATACCGGAAATCCAGAAACCGCCTCTGACCTAATGCAGGATACCTTTCTTAATTTTTTTAAGAAGTATTCCAATTCCGACTTAAACAAAGAACAAGCCCTAAAGCTGTTATATACAATCGCGAGAAATCGATCGATCAACTATGCCAAGAAGTTCTCCACGGTGAAAGAATCCGGAACAGACGACATGGGAACTTACAGAGAAGAAGGACAAAGTTTCGAAAGAAAAACGGAACTTTCCGACTTGGAATCCAGATTGATGGATTGTTTGGACGACTTAGAAGAAGGAGAAAGATACGCTTTAGTATTAAAGAATATAGAAAAATACACGTTGGCTGATATTGCGGATATAATGGGGATCTCGATTGCGACTGCATCCAGATTGGTCGTGAAGGCGACCGGAAAACTCGTAGAGATCGCAAAAAACAAACAAATTCTGCCGATGGAATAATACAGAGAAGGCTGTTAAAGGGAAGAATGGACGAAAATTTCGAACATAAAATTAGGAAGGCAATCGAAGGTGAGAAGAACGAATTCAGTTCTTCTATCGATAAATTGTCCGATATGCTTTCCAAATCTTGGGTTTCTCCTCCTTCAAATATTTCTTTCGAGGAAATTTACGAAAAGGCCCAAGCTTCTAAAGTTATTAGCTTTAAAAAACCGTTATTATACACTATTGCTTCTGCAGCTGCGATCTTGATCGGAGCATTCGGCTTTCTAATTTTACAAAATCCTAAAATTCCCCCTGTAAAGAACGACCTCGGAATATCCGTGACTAAAATTATCGGGAAAGGATACCTATTTTCATCAGATTCCGAAAAACTTTTGGCTTTAAATGAAGGCGAATCCGTAGGTTCTGGCCAGATCTTAAAGACTGAACCTGGCTCCAGACTTTTCCTAAACATTGCTAAGGGAGAAGGTATGATTTTGGAAGAATCTACAGAGCTCGAGATCATGAAAGAAGGAAAACAATCTTTCCGACTTCGTAATGGAAGTATCTTAGTCCATCTGCATAAGAATCTTAAAAAAGACGAATTTAAGATCATAACTGAAATAGGCTTAGTAGAAGTCAGAGGAACAAAATTCGAAGTCAGAGAAAGTCTTAAAGAGGGGACTATCGTTTCCGTTTTAGAAGGAAGAGTTGCAGCAAAGAGTAGCATTGATCCTAACCGTGGAGAACAAGTTTTGGAACCAGGCCAAAAAATCCGTTTAGAGGCAAAAGGATTCCAGAGAACTTTTCTATCTTCTACCGAGCAAAAGGACTTAGGTTTTAAATTTTCAGAACTTCTTGTGGACGAGATTCCTAGAAATTCCGAAAAATCTTTCTCCAATAAAGACGATCTATTTAACGAATATCAAAGATTAGAGAGGGTCGTACTTTCCAATGGTGAGACGTTAGAAGGTGTGATCGTCGACATGGACGAAAATTTTATGTATTTGCAAACCCTTGAGAAGGAAATAAAAATCCAAAGAGATTCGGTTATGGAGGTGATTCAACTTCGTTAAAAACGAATTATTTTTGACATGTGGAGAATTTTAAAGAAATTCTACCAAAGAAGGCTAATTCCCATGTCTGAAGAAACAGCAAACCCCTCCGCAAAGATTCCTCGTTATAAAAGACATCTTGCCAATTATCTGATCGATAAGGACTTTCAATTAAGGTTCTTCTTAAATTTTTCTTTATTGTTTATCTTCGGGTTACTGCTTACTCTCGGATTTTTATTCTGGATCCATTCTACTAAGTACGACAAAGGAGTGGTTTTCAGACTTCGCCAAGACACTGTTAAAGTCTACCAAAAGGGATTTGAGATTGTTAACGGAGAAGAGAAGGACAAGTTTGTAGAGAAGGAGCTCGCTCTCCCGGATTACGATCATGGTCTGGATCTTTTTACGATCCAATTTAAAGGAATTCTACTATTCTCCATGTTGTATCTTCTACTTTCTGCGATCTTTGTCTTGGTCTATTCCCACAAAATGGCCGGGCCGATCTATAATATTAAGAAGAATCTAAAGTTGCTATTGGAAGGCAAAGACGTAGACAAGATCCGGATCCGAAGTGGGGATGAGTTTCAGGATCTTGCAGATCTTCTGAATGAGTTGATCGATAAAAAGATCCACGGCAAAAAGAATTAATACTGGGGATTTTGTCGTATCTTCGACTTTTCCTCTCCTTATCTTCGCTTTCTAAATTTGAATAGCCAATTTAGGACGTTATTGAAACATGCAGAACGTGTATGAAGGATATACTCGTTCCGGAAACTTCACATATATTATATAATTCCGATTCGAGAAAAATGGATAAGCTTTCGGATGAAAGTGTCAACCTCGTATTAACTTCTCCTCCTTATCCCATGGTAGAAATGTGGGATGATCTTTTCAAAAGTTGGGACAAAAATACCAAGAACGCTCTTGCCAAAAACTTAGGCAACGATGCCTTCGAGGCAATGCATTTGCAATTGGATAGGGTCTGGGGTGAATGCTTCCGAGTTTTGAAAGAAGGTGGGATCCTGCTTGTAAACATTGGAGACGCCACTCGGAGTATTGGCGGGGAGTTCAGTTTATTTTCGAATCATTCAAGGATTTTACAGGCTTGTCGTAACTTCGGCTTTACTTCTCTACCCGACATTCTTTGGCGAAAGCAGACTAATTCTCCGACTAAGTTTATGGGATCTGGCATGTATCCAGTAGGTGCTTATGTTACCTACGAGCATGAGTATATTCTGGTCCTTCGAAAAGGGGGATTGAGAAAGTATTCTAAATCTGAGACGGAGATCCGACGAAATAGCGCCTTTTTCTGGGAAGAAAGGAATGTTTGGTTTTCGGATGTGTGGGACCTAAAAGGAGAAAGACAGATTTTCAAGGATGTCGGAGCTTCACGAGAACGGACTGCTGCATTTCCTCTAGATTTCGCCTATCGATTGGTGAACATGTTTTCCATAAAGGGGGATGCAGTCTTGGACCCGTTCCTGGGAACAGGAACTACATCGTTAGCGGCTCTTCTTTCTTCCAGAAATAGTATTGGATATGATGTAGATCCGGGAATTCTTGAAATTGCCAGGAAAAAGCTGCTTAGTGCAGTGAATGTTTCGTCGACGATACTACAAAACAGATTACAAAGTCATCTTGATTTTATTTTAGATCGGAAGAAGCAAAAGAAAGAGATTTCGCATAAAAATAAATACTATGGATTTCCAGTAATAACTTCTCAGGAGACAGAATTGACGTTCGAATCGGTAGATTCTTCGTATGAGAACGAACATTTCTCCTTGAAAGCTTATTATTCTCGGTTTAATCTGCAAAATTCCTCTAAAAAGTAAGTTTCAAATTGTTGCTATTCTAATGGATCTAGTAGATCCTACTACAGCTTTATCAGATAAATTGGTGTTATAGGAAATTCTCGCATGAAATATCGAGCACTTGTATCTACATTCCTTATTTTCTCTACTTTCGTTGCTTTACCTTCTTCTTTATCTGCAGAAGAAGAAATTGCGATCGTGCTATTCGTTGTAGGAGATGTTTCTGGAACCCAAGATGGGAAAAAGGTAAGCCTCAAGAAGAATTCGATCTTAAAAAAGCAGGACGAACTCGAAACAAAAGAAGGAAAAGTAGATCTTCAGATTGGTCCATCCGTTGTCGTTCGCATTGCGGCTTTTACGAAAGTCAAGATTGCCGAACTGAGTTCCGACAAAAAGGCAAATAAATCAAAATTAGAACTTGTTTCTGGCAAAGTGTTCGCTCGAGTTGATAAAGGATCTAAGAAAGAAGATTTTACGATAACTACACCTTCTTACAATGCGGGTGTTCGGGGAACGCAGTTTGTGGTCTGTGAAGAAAATGAAACTCAACGTAAAGAAAATCCTGATCATGAAGATTCTGACGTACCGAATGGAATTTTTGTGAAAGAAGGAGAAGTCGGAGTTACTACAGAAAATGGAAAAAATTTTCCATTAAAACGAGATGAAGAAGCTGTAGTATCTCCTCAAGGTCTTCTGAAGCAGCCCTTGGAAGAATTCATGCGCGAGAAAATGAAGATCTTGGATGGGTTTAAGAAGATAATGGAGGAGAATTATAAGATTCTTCGAGACCAAAAACTTCAAAACCAAGAGTTATTGAATCAGACAAAGCAGGATTTGTAATTTATTCTGCTGTAGTAACTTTGACAAATTAAAAAATTCTCAAGCACTAACTCTAACTTGGGAAACGAGAAGAGTATGAACTCTACTGTTTTCCAAAATGAGAAACTTAAACGAAAGGTAAAGATTGTTAAGAATCCATATCCTTCTACGGCATTGATTCCGGAAAGACTTTGGAGAAAAGTTCCCGTTGATTGCAAACGGAATTTTCCAAGATATTTGAGGCGTTTGCAAGAAAAGTATAGCTTGTTGCTTCAGTCACGAAAATACATGGGAAGAAATCCACTTAGAACTTCCTTTCAGTCAAAAGGCCAAAATTTAGTCCGCCACAGTTATCGTCCGAAAGAAGAAAATTACCAAGAGCTGCGAAATGTAGCCCTTGCGCACGGCGTTTCAATGAATTATATAATAGTGTTAATGATCCATTGGGAATCACTTGCAGTGGATGAAAGAATTCTTTCTCACTTTTGGCGAAATCGAAAACCACCGACTTCAAGGATTATAGACATTCGTCGTGTCTTGAATTTGGACACGCGAGAGGTTTGGATCATTTTAGTAGGATGGCCTCGGAAATTTACTCTTAAGAAGGGATCTCCGGGTTGGAGTTAGTTTCGGAATCACCTTCGATAATATATAAGACATAATTATCTTAGAAAAAGTTGCGATTTTTGCTTGATGAAATCAAGATATCTTGATATCTCGTAAGAAGGTCTTGGAAATGTCGCTTAAGGATACGTCTTTAGAAAGAGAATCTGTCGAAACTTATTCAGATTCAATTCTCATCGCATCTTCTCCGGCAAGAGGAGGCTTACAAGATCGCGATATTCTACTCGCGATAAAGGCATTATCCGATGAAACCCGTATTCGAGTTCTTCGGATACTCTCCATTACGCCCTTAAATGTTCAGGAGATAACGGAAGTTCTGGACATGGGTCAATCCAGGATCTCGAGACATTTAAAGATCCTGGCAGATGCCGGATTTTTGACATCTCAACGCGAAGGTTCTTGGGTATATTACAGCCCTAAGGTTTCTAATGGCGATTCGCAGGATTTTTCTGCAAGATTTCATACGCTTCTTCTCGATTTTGAAAAGAGCCTTCCTTATTCGGAGCAGGATCTTACTAAGACTAAAGATATTCTCAGACAAAGAGATCTGAAAAGATCTAAATATTTCGATGATGTTGCCCAGGATTGGGAAAGCATACAAAGCGATGTTCTGGATCCGGTTTTATATCGGAATAAGATACTGGAATTGCTTCCAGAACATTCTTGTAGGATCTTAGACCTTGGATGTGGTCCTGGTGGTTTGATTCCTTACTTATTGATGAAAAGCCAAGAAGTCATCGGTATCGATTCTTCTGAAAAGATGATCAAAGAGGCGAGAAGTTCTTTTTTAAATAATTCCCAAGTTCATTTGCTCACATCCGAGATTGAAACTCTGCCGGAGAATTTGATCCAGTCTGCGGATTCTGTCGTAGCTTCGATGGTTTTACATCACCTTTCCAGCCCACCTCAGGCTATGAAAGAAATACATAAAGTTTTAAAGGACGATGGCGTTTTCATCATAGTAGACCTAAAAAAACACAACCAAGAATTCATGCGCGATAATTTCGCCGACTTATGGCTCGGATTCGAGTCGGAACTTCTCACAGATTGGCTCAGCCACACCGGCTTCAGCCTTGAATCCATCGAAGAAGTGGAATCTCAGAAATACTTCAAAGTATTAATAATTAAAGCTAAGAAAAGAGGAGGACTTTAATGTCCGCTACAATACAAGAAAAAGGTTTAAAATATAAGGTTAAAGACATTTCACTCGCTGACTGGGGTCGCGAAGAAATCATTTTGGCAGAGAAAGAAATGCCAGGTCTGATGTCCTTACGCAAAGAATATAAGGGGAAACAACCTCTCAAAGGTGCGCGTATCGCAGGTTCCCTTCACATGACCATCCAAACTGCGGTCCTAATCGAAACTTTGACTGAGCTTGGAGCAGAAGTTCGTTGGTCTTCTTGTAATATCTTCTCCACTCAAGACCATGCAGCAGCTGCAATTGCAAAAACCGGAGTTCCTGTGTTTGCTTGGAAAGGCGAAACGGAAGAAGAATACTGGTGGTGTGTAGAACAGACTATCTTTTTCGACGGTGGAAAAGGTCCGAACATGATCCTGGACGACGGTGGTGATCTCACCATGTATATTCATGAGAAATATCCTCAACTTCTCGCTGAAATTAAAGGAGTTTCTGAAGAAACTACTACAGGAGTAAAAGGTCTCGAAAAACTCCTGAAAAAAGGCGAATTGAAACTTCCTGCGATCAACGTGAACGATTCCGTTACCAAGTCTAAATTCGACAACTTATATGGCTGTAGAGAATCTTTAGCTGACGGTATTAAACGTGCAACCGACGTTATGCTTGCCGGGAAAGTAGCTCTTGTTTGCGGTTATGGAGATGTTGGAAAAGGTTCTGCTGCTTCTTTACGCAATTTCGGTGCTAGAGTGATCGTTACAGAAATCGATCCTATCTGTGCTCTTCAGGCAGTAATGGAAGGATACCAAGTTCTAAGGGTGGAAGACGCGATCGAATTCGTGGATATCGTAGTAACTGCGACCGGAAACGACGATATTATTTCCCTTGAACATATGAAAGCAATGAAAGACGGCGCGATTCTCTGTAATATCGGACACTTCGACACTGAGATCCAAATGTCCAGATTGAACGCTGAGAAAGGCGTAGTGAAGAAGGAGATCAAACCTCAGGTGGACAAATACACTTTCGCGAACGGTAGATCCATTATCGTTCTTGCAGAAGGTCGTTTGGTAAACTTAGGTTGTGCGACTGGTCACCCTTCTTTCGTAATGTCTTGTTCCTTCACAAACCAAGTATTGGCTCAGATCGAACTTTGGAACAATAAATACGAGATCGGCGTCTATAGATTGCCTAAAAAACTAGATGAGAAAGTTGCAGCGTTACATTTGGAGCAATTAGGAGTTCGCCTAACTACATTAAACGCTAAGCAAGCTGAGTATATCGGAGTGCCGGTAGAAGGTCCGTATAAACCGGAACACTACCGCTATTAATCGATAAAGGAGAGGCCGTGGCATACATAGTAACCGAACCCTGTGTAGGGTGCAAAATTACTTACTGCGCTGCTGCCTGTCCTGTAGAAGCTTTCCGAGAAGGAAAGGATTACTTAGTCATAGATCCGGACATTTGCATCAATTGTAATGATTGTTTGAGAGAATGTCCGGTGAATGCCATCTTCCCGGAGGATGAGGTGCCGGTGATATGGAAAGATTGGATCGCTTTGAACGCAAGAGAATCGAAAACATTGCCGATGATCAACGATCTTAAAAAACCTCTTTTAGATAAGCACTGCAATATTAAAGAATTATGAAACATAAATTTCCCACATATACAAATCCCAAAGCACAAGAACTCTTAAAATTGTTAGAAGAAAGGATACTGGTTCTTGACGGAGCAATGGGGACAATGATCCAAAGGTATGGTCTGGGAGAAGACGATTTCCGAGACGAAAGACTTAAAGACCATCCTTCCGCATTAAAGGGAAATAACGATCTCCTGGTGATCACTAAGCCGGAAGTGATCGAAGAAATACATTATAAATTTTTGGAAGCAGGAGCGAACATTTTAGAAACGAATACGTTCAGCTCGAACAGGATTTCCCAAGCAGATTATAATGCGGAAGCTTATGTAGATGAGCTGAACAGAAAAGCGGTGAAGGTCGCTCGTGCTGCAATGGAGAAGTTCTCCAAAACTCATCCCGATCAGCCATTATTCCTCGCTGGATCAATCGGACCTACGACAAGAACGGCTTCTCTTTCTCCGGATGTGAATAATCCAGCATTCCGTGCAGTAACCTTCGACGAATTAGTAGAAACATTCTACGAGCAGGTCAGAGCGTTAGTTGAAGAAGGAGTCGATATTCTTCTTTCCGAAACGAATATCGATACTTTAAATCTTAAGGCGATCATCGTTGCTATTGAGAACGTATTCAAAGATTTGAATGTAAGAATTCCTGTCTCTCTTTCGGTAACGATTACCGACGCTTCCGGAAGAACTTTGTCAGGACAGACAATCGAGGCATTCTACAATTCAATCTATCATGCAAATCCTCTTTCTGTTGGGATTAACTGTGCCTTAGGTGCGGGAGAGATGAGACCCTATATAGAAGAATTGTCCAGGATCTCGGGTTGTTATATTAGCTGTTATCCGAATGCAGGCTTGCCTAACGCGTTCGGAGGATATGACCAAACTCCGGAAGAATTCGGAAGTTTCTTGGATGATTTTTCCAACCAAGGTTGGTTGAATATTGCAGGAGGATGTTGTGGGACTACTCCTGCTCATATTAAAGAAGGTGCCAAAGCCGTCCAAGGTAAAAAGCCGAGGATCATTCCAGAGATAGAAGGGAAGACCAGATTATCCGGATTAGAACCTTTGAATATAGATGAAGCAACCGGTTTCGTCTTAATAGGGGAAAGAACTAACGTAACAGGTTCTCCTAAATTTAAAAAGCTGATCTTAGAAGGAAACTTTGAAGAGGCAGTATCCGTCGCTTTGCAGCAAGTCGAAGCCGGTGCTAACGTCATAGATATAAATTTTGACGAAGCTCTTTTAGATGGAGAAGCCTCCATGAAAGAATTTTTAAACTTGATCGCAGTGGAGCCTGATATCGCAAAGGTCCCTTTCATGGTAGACAGTTCCAAATGGTCTGTTTTGGAAACTGGGTTAAAATGTATCCAAGGGAAACCGATTGTAAACTCCATTTCCTTAAAAGAAGGAGAAGAGAAATTCTTACAGCAGGCAAAAACCGTTAAGATGTATGGTGCTTCTGTTATCGTAATGGCTTTCGATGAACAAGGCCAAGCTGCTACTAAAGACGACAAAGTCCGGATTTGCAAAAGGGCTTATGATCTATTGGTGGAGAAAGCAGACTTCTCTCCGTTTGATATCATTTTTGATCCGAATATTCTAACCGTAGGAACAGGAATAGAAGAACATAATAATTATGCGGTCGATTTTATAGAAGCGATCAAAGAGATCAAAGCCGTTTGCCCAGGGGCGAAGATCAGCGGTGGTTTAAGTAATATTTCTTTCTCTTTCCGCGGAAATAATCCAGTGCGAGAAGCTATGCACTCAGCATTCTTATACTATGCGATCAAAGCCGGAATGGATATGGCGATCGTAAATGCAGGGATGCTCGCAGTTTATGAAGAAATTCCTAAGGATCTTTTAGAAAGAGTAGAGGACGTACTTTTAAATAGAAGATCCGACGCGACTGAAAGATTAATTGAATTTGCCGAATCCTTTAAGTCAGGTGAGAAGGCAGAGAAAAAAGAAGAAGCCTGGAGAGACGGAACAGTCGAGCAAAGATTAGAATATTCTTTAGTAAAAGGAATTGTAGAATATATAGACCAGGATACGGAAGAAGCAAGACTCAAATACGATCAACCGTTGCAAGTGATCGAAGGTCCTTTAATGGATGGAATGAGAGTTGTGGGAGATCTTTTCGGATCAGGAAAAATGTTCCTTCCTCAGGTAGTAAAAAGCGCAAGGGTTATGAAAAAATCCGTAGCGTACCTTCTGCCTTTTATGGAAGAAGAAAATCGTAAGCAGGCACAGGCTTCCAGAAAACAAAAATTCCTGATCGCCACAGTGAAGGGAGATGTTCATGATATAGGCAAGAATATCGTAGCTGTTGTGCTCGCATGTAATAATTACGAAGTGATTGACCTCGGAGTGATGGTCCCTTGTGAGAAAATTCTGGAAGAAGCAAAAAAGGAGAATGTTGACATCATCGGTTTGTCCGGACTCATCACTCCTTCTCTCGATGAGATGGTTCACGTTGCTTCTGAAATGAAAAGGACAGGTTTTGATATTCCCCTATTGATTGGAGGAGCTACTACAAGTTCAGCTCATACTTCCGTAAAAATTTCCGAGAAGTATGATCAGCCTGTGGTCCATGTTTTGGACGCTTCGAGAGTTGTAAACGTTGTAGGGAAACTTTTGAATCCTTCTTTAAAGCCGGATTATATAAAGCAAATCAAAGAAGAACAAAAGATACAAAGAGAAATTTATTTTAATACTAGAAGCGATCGAAAACTTGTTTCGATCGAAGATGCCAGAGAGAATAAATACGCTACCGATTGGAACGTGACAAAGGTGAAGAAGCCGAATTTCGTAGGAGTTCGCGTTTTTGATAACGAGATCTCTTTAGAGGAATTAGTTCCTTATATAGATTGGTCGCCATTCTTCCAAGCTTGGGAGTTGAAGGGACGTTATCCTTCCATTCTTGAAAGTGAAACTTACGGTAAACAAGCCAAAGAATTATTCAAAGATGCTCAGAAATTATTGGAAGATATCGTTTCCAATAAAAGATATACAACCCGAGGAGTAATCGGGGTCTTTCCTGCAAATAGTGTAGGAGACGATATCGAAGTTTATGAAGACGAAACCAGAACAAATATTAAGACCGTTTTCCATACTCTTCGCCAGCAGATCAGCAAAGAAGAAAAAGACGAACCTAATTACTGTTTGGCGGACTATGTCGCTCCTAAAGAAAGCGGAGTCGCGGATTATATCGGTGGTTTTGCAGTTACTGCGGGTCATGGAGTAGAAGCTTTTGCTTCTATATTCGATTCTCGCCTGGACGATTATAATTCCATCATGGCAAAAGCTTTAGGCGATCGTTTTGCAGAAGCTTTCGCGGAATATATGCACCTGAAAATTCGAAAAGAAATTTGGGGCTATGTAGCGGACGAAAATCTTTCTACCGAAGAATTAATCCGGGAACGTTACCAGGGAATTCGTCCTGCGGCCGGTTATCCTGCAAGCCCGGACCATACTGAAAAGAGAACTTTATTCGATCTATTGGAAGTGGAAAAGAATACAGGTATCACTCTCACTGAACATTTTGCAATGATGCCTGCAAGTTCAGTGAGTGGCTTATACTTCGCTCATCCTGCTGCTAAATATTTTGCTGTTGCGAAGATCAATAAGGACCAGATCCAGGATTATGCAAAAAGGAAAGGAATGACCGTTTCTGAAGTGGAAAAATGGCTTTCTCCGAATTTGGCTTACGACCCCCAGGAGGCGGTTTCCAGAGTCTAATCTTTAATGAAACGATTTGTCGAAGTTACTACAAATCCGGTTCATTCTGAATACCAGGATGAATCGGAACCTGGAACAGAGTTTCCATTTCATCCCTGGTTGGCTTCTAAGATAAGGGAGAAACTGGGAAGGGAAGATCTTCGTTTGAAACTGAGTGAGATCAGTTGTGAGGAAGTTGCCTGCCCTGTAATGGAAACTAGGATTGAGGTCATAGATACTACATCCGGCGAAACTACTACTTTATTGAGATTTGGCAGAAAGAAAGAGCAAATCAACAAGCTGGATCTGCAACTTTCTTTTCAGAAAATGCAGATTTTGTAGTATCTTCGACGAAATTCAAATTCCACGACCCAAGCTGCCTGTTTGGGTCGTAATACCCATCGAAGTTACTACAAACCTCGATTCAAAACAAATCCAGAAATCACCTTCTCAAAGTTCGCCTTCTCTTTCTCGAACTGGCTTTCTAAGGTAAAAGTGGAAAACTGAATGGAACCGAAATTACCGCTAGCTAGAAAGGAGTAAAAAATAAATCTAAGGCCTTTGATTTGGGCAGTATAAGTGACGATCTTTCCTGGGACTCCATTCACGGAGCAATCTTCAATGTTTACAATCCTCGCATCCGGATCTGTTTTGACCACATTCAATAAAACTAATTCAGGAAATGATTCTAACGGTATTTCCAAACCTTCATAGATCACCATTGCGTTCCCTGTTCTTGCCTGGTTAACAAAATGGAATTCTGCGAACTCGTGATTTTCGGTTACGCTTGTCCATAGCGTTGAATTATAAAAAACAGAATATACTCCTGATTTACTTTTGATCAGACTTGTTTGGTCTTCTGCTTTCAAAATGGATCTGACTGAGTTTGATTTTTTAGAAGGATCTACTTTTGGTTCAGGCGCATATTGCCAGGTGAAATTTTCTTTGAGGACTACCTTCTTTCCTGTTTTAGTATAAACTACTTCGTCGCCGAAAACGGTAGTGGCGGCGCAGAGTAAAATTAGGAACTTGATTTTTTTCATAGGCATTTCTCCTGACTTGGAAAGATTTACTAAGGACCGGCGAGATTATATTAAGAAAATTTGATCTTTATTTTTGCAGATTAGGAGAACTGTCCGAAAATTTGTATTTTACTCCGAGCATCCCTTGGATCTCAGGAGTTAAGAGCCCGTCCGTATTTGGGAATGGTTGATGAAGTGGCAAACGTACTAAACCTTCGAAACTCAAATTTTTTGTGGCAATAGAAAATCCTGGATTCACGTAATACTCGTAACCTTGCTGCCATCCTCTGAAAGCTTGGGGAGTATCAATTTGTAAAAGACTTTTATCGTTAAATCTTTTGATCCCGGAAACCTGTAAAAAGAAATCCATCTTGTTCAAGCTGCTAGAATTTGAGATCAATGAATAACTGATCCCGATAGAAGATTTTGCGGATTCTGGGATCGCCAAACCTACGTTATTCCCGGCCATTCTCCAGCCTAAGTCCATTTGGATCCCGGCTCTTCCGAGTAAATATCCAAAGAGTAAATTCCCTGCTTGGTTGTCCAAGCCTCTAGAAAGGTTAGAGCCTAATCCTGGCATAACGGAAGAAGTGGCTCTCACGTCAGTCAGAGGATCAAATGCTCTCCGTTCAGTATTCGCTCCTACATAGGCCTCGGATTTAATTTCCTTGTTTTGGCCCATACTCATCGCCATTACAAAAACTTCTTCTCTCCCGAGCGATGGATAAAGAGCGAAAAATTCTCTCTTCTGTAAAAGTATTCTTGGTTGGCTTGGTATTTTACTAGGCAATCCTGGAATGGAGTCGAAAGATGCTGATTCGACCGGAATATATTCTCGAAACACTTTCATTTCATAAGGATATTTGAATGTAAGAGAAGAAAAAAATTGGACTTTATGCTCTTCCTTTTCCTCCGTCCGACCGGAAGTTTCCTTTTGAGAAAATAGGGCCTTGTTTTTAGAAAAGTTGTCGAAAGAATCCCAGAAAAAAGTAGAACTGTTCTCTCCGTAGATTACGGACAGGCTTGCAACAAAAGGAAAAATCACCTGTAAGAGGGAAGGGAAGGTCTTTCTAAAGAACGAGCGCTTACGTTTAGGAAGAGATTTGGAATCATATGTCATCTTCTCGGTTCTCATCCTATATTTATTGATATATGACGGAATATTCTGCTTTGCCAATGAAAATTCCGCCATATTTACCAAAAAATAAGACCTTCTATAATTTACTTGGAATCGGTAAAAATGAACACAAAGATCAGAAATTTCGGACCCTGCAAAATTGAAAGTCCGGCCGCTTACGAATATTACACCGGAGACGAATCCAAGGTGGTTTTCAAGACAGTATTCGAAACAGAAGAGAGCTGGAAGGAATATATCGGAGAAGGAGCTGAATTTTTCGAACAAGCCGGTCCCAGAAAGAAGGTCTACTTCGACCCAAAAGAAGTTACTGCCGGGATCGTGACCTGCGGGGGACTTTGTCCAGGGATCAATGACGTGATCCGAGGTATCGTAATGGAATTAAATTATAGATACGGGGTCAAACGTATCCTTGGTTTTCCTTACGGTTACCAAGGCCTTGTCAAAAAATTTGATCATAAGCCGATTGAGTTGAATCCGGAAAACGTGGCGCATATCGGAAGGGACGGAGGTACAATTCTCGCTTCTTCCAGAGGGAACCAAAGTGCTTCCGACATGGTGGATAGGCTTTCTTTGTATGGTGTCAAAATGTTGTTTTGCATAGGAGGAGATGGCACCTTAAGAGGAGCCAAAGAGATCGTTAAGGAGATAGACAGAAGGGGAGAAGAGATCTCCGTCATTGGAGTTCCTAAAACGATAGATAACGATATCAATTATGTGCAAAAAACTTTCGGATTTTCCACAGCCTTCTCCAAAGCGATGGAAGCGGTAGAATGCGCACATGTGGAAGCAAAAGGCGCGCCGAACGGTATCGGTGTAGTCAAGTTAATGGGGAGGCATTCCGGGTTTATCGCGGTGAACGCCGCTCTCGCTTCTCAAAATGTAAATTATTGTCTGATCCCTGAAGTGGATTTCGATCTGCATGGAAAAGGTTCTTTTTTAGATGTTTTGAGAAATAGGATCTTAACCAGAAAACACGCGGTCATCATTGTCGCAGAAGGAGCAGGGCAAAAGTTTTTCGGTAAAACGGAAGAAAGGGATGCTTCCGGAAATCTAAAGTTAGGCGATATAGGCGTTTATCTAAAAAATTCCATCCAGGACTTCTTCAAATCGGAGAAGATTGAAGTGAATGTGAAATATATTGATCCAAGCTATATCATTCGTTCTATTCCTGCAAACCCTGAGGATTCTATTTTCTGCGGATTTCTGGCTCAGAATGCGGTGCACGCTGCGATGGCAGGCAAGACGGATCTAGTGATCGGAATGTGGAATAATGTGTTCACTCATCTTCCTATTGATATCGCTATTCAGGAAAGAAAAGTGCTGCAACCTACTAAGAGTACTTTGTGGAGAACATTATTGGCATCTACGGGACAGCCGGCTCGTATGGTAGTCGAATAATATAAGAGTTTTTCTGAGGAAGATTATATAATTCTAATTGAGTCGGACCATTACTAAAGTGTAATCGTCATGAGGATCCGCTTCTCCTCTGAATGCGTCAGTAGTATCTAGGATCAGTTCTTTTAGATTTTCTACAGGCATATCCCCATTTCTTTCTATGAGTTTTGCGAGATTTTCCAGAGAATACATTTCTCCGGTTTCGTTTGTGGTCTCGCTTACTCCGTCAGTGTATAGAACCAGAAGATCCCCAGGTTGGTATTCCACTTCATGTTCTTCTATCTCTGACTCTTTGATCCCTAAAGGCATTCCTTTTCCGGAGAGAAGTAGTACCTTCTTCTCCTTAGCTTTATATAATAACTGCTCGTTATGACCTGCGCTAGAATAACGTATTCTTTTTTTGAGCATATTGATACGAGTGAGCATCACAGTAACGAACATAAAATAACCGGACTTCTCTTGTATGATCCGATTTGCACCCATGAGACTGATACTTGTAGAAGAGTTACGCGCCACTTCCCCTGCGATAATCGTTTTGGAAAATTCCATAAACAACGCGGCTGCGATCCCTTTTCCGGAAACGTCTGCGATTAGGATACTCACTTCGTCCGGATTATGATAGATTAGATCGTAGAAATCCCCACCAATCTCTTTGGATGCGGTGTAAGAAGTCTCGATTTCCAGAAGATGCATCTTCTTAGGAATATTAGGCAGAGAGTTGATCTGGATCTGAGAAGCGATCTGCATATCTCTTCTGATGGAGGTTAACTTCTCCTTTTGGTTCTTTGCCAAAAGGCTATTATATGCTTCTGCAATTTGGTTGGAGATCGTACTTAAGATGGAAAGATCTTGGTGGGAAAAACTGTCTCCGCTCATTTTATCCGCTGCATTCAAAACGCCTATGATCGTTCCATCCTGACGGATCGGAACGGAAACGAAGGATCTAGTCTTATAGCGATTCGGAGTAAGAAGGTCGGGATTAATATCCGTTTGTCCCTGTACTAAGATTGCTTTTCCCTGGGATAAAATTTCGTTTAAGATCCCGCGAGATTCGTCCACTAAATGGGATTCTTCTTCCAAACTGAAACCGATAGATTTAGAAAGTTCGAATGCTTTTGTTCTAGGGTTTTGGAAGATTAAAGAAACTCTTTCCGCACCTAAAACGTCTGAGATGGAGTTTACTGTCAGATTTAAGAACTGATCCAGCTCGCCAATATTAGAAATCGCCTGGCTAATCTGATAGAGACAGTCCAATTCTCTGGCACGATCTTTTAGATCGCGGATCAATCTTCTGTTCCTGATCGCGATAGCCGCAAGATCGGAAAGATATTCTAATATTTTAATATCTTTATTTGTGAATTCAGGCCTTTCCAATGAGTTAACCGCTTCCAGAACTCCTTGGATCTCTCCTTGTGCCTTCATTGGAACGCAGATCAGGTTTTTTGTGGTGAATCCAACTGCGTCGTCTATGTTTCTATAAATTCTAGGATCGTTTGCCGCGTCGTTTACGATGACAGGTTCTAGACTTTCTAGAACCATTCCAGCGATCCCTTTTCCTCTAGGGACTTTTAATTCAGTGAGGGATTCTCCCTTATCACCTTTTGCAACTTGGAATACTAGACAATCTTCTTCCGGATCATAGAGTAGAAGGGAACATCCTTCCGTATTGAGTACATCTTTTGTGGTATCTATGATAATTCCCAAAAGTTCTTCCAGATCGTCTGTAGAGTTGATCCTGGCAGTAATGTCTGAAATAAGAGCTAAGGAGAGCTGTTTGAAACTCATTTGGTCCGGGAGTACTTCTTTTTTTGAGAGATTTTCAAATCGGGAGGGCTTATTCCAGCCCAAATCCAACTCCTGTCAAGGAGATTCGAAACTTTCCTCTTATTCGATCAAGGAACCGATCCCTTGATCAGTAAAGATTTCGATCAGAATAGAATGGGGGACTCTTCCGTCAATAATATGAGTCCTTCTCACTCCTTGGTCGATCGCGGAAAGACAACATTCTACTTTAGGGATCATTCCTCCGGTGATATCTCCTTTGCGAATATAATCTTTTACTAAGGCTCTGTTCAAACCTGTTACAAGTTTTCCGTCGATCAGGATCCCGCTCGTGTCCGTAAGAAGGATCAGCTTTTCTGCTTTGAGAGCTCCCGCTAATTCTCCCGCAAAAGTATCCGCGTTTATATTCAAAGATTCACCAGATTCAGATTCGGCAACTGGAGAAATGACTGGGATAAAACCTTTTTCTTGGAGAGAAAGAATAACTGTAGGATCTATTTTGTCGATCTTGCCTACAAGACCCACATCTACTAGTTCGGATTTTTTACCTTCTACATCTACTTCGATCTTTGTTTTGGAAGCGACCGCTAGATTTCCGTCTTTTCCGGAAAGTCCTACTGCATTCCCACCTTCTTTATTGATCATGGAAACGATCTGTTTGTTAACTTTGCCGGTGAGAACCATCTCTACAACATCCATGGTCTCTTCATTTGTGACCCGATGCCCGTGAACGAACTCAGTCGGAATATTCAAACTATCTAAGAGTCTGTTAATTTCAGGTCCGCCTCCGTGAACAATTACCGGATGGATGCCTACATATTTTAGAAGAACGATATCTTTTGCAAAAGATTCCTTTAAGTCTGCCTTCGCCATTGCGGCTCCGCCATATTTGATGACCACAGTTTTCCCGGAGTATTTTGTTATATAGGGGAGGGCCTCCAGAATATTGTTGACCCTCTCGAAGGAATGTTCCATACCAAACAGAGAAATCGTTCCCCACTTGTACGTCGATTCAGAAATGTTTACAATTTTAATCACTGGAGGAAGTGGGGGCCTTGGCCGCGCTCTTGTTTCCGAATTAGGAAATTCTGGATATAAGATCTTAAATTGGGATCTGGTTTCTCCGGACAAACTTCATCCAAATGAAACATTCCAAAAAGTAGATCTGACTTCTTCAGATGAACTGGAGAATGCCTGCAAGAATTTGAAGTCTGAGACTTCTTCTATTCGCGGATTTATACATTGCGCGGGTTACGGAGGTCCTTATCATAAAATCACCGAAGTTTCTTTAGAAGAATGGGATAAAATCTTTTCCATCAATCTTCGCTCCGCTTTTCAAATTACAAAATTTTTACTTCCAGTTTTTAGTGCGCAAGAATTCGGAAGATTTGTTTATATCGCTTCTTCTTTATCGGTGCAAGGGAGCGCACTGTCTGTGGCTTATTCTTCTTCCAAACATGGGATCATAGGTTTTATGAAATCTGTCGCTGCAGAATGGGGGGAGAAGGGCATAACGTCTAATGCGGTGAGTCCGGGTTATATGGAAACCAAAATGGGAATCCAAGAAGACCAGGTAGATGATCATCGCAAAAAGATAATAGAGATGACGCCTGTTAAGAAGATTGCTTCCCCGGAAGAGATCGCAAGAGTAGTGACTTTTTTAATTTCTTCCGAGTCAGGTTATATCAACGGTGCGAACTGGACTGTGGACGGAGGAATTACTTCGATTTAGTTTTTTTAGAAGAAGGTTCCGATATCACGGGTTCTTTTCCCAGATTCAAAAATACTTCTCTCAATTTTTTTGTATCATCTTCCACTTTTTCATCAATCCACAGTTCATTCGCCGAAGGAGAAGAATCAAATTTGATCTTTCTTTTTAAAATTTTCCCTCTTCTGGAAAGAAGAAGGTCCGCTTTTTTGCCAGGCTCGTACTGATTTAATAATTCTTTAAAGTTACCTGGAAGAATTCTTTTATCGCCCAGAGCGATCCATTCATCACCTAAATTGATATCCGTTTCTTTAACGGATTTGGAGAGAAGGATCTTACTTACGATCATTCTTCCTCTTTCTTCTTTTACTCTAAATCCTAATTCAATTTTAGGTTTGGATGCAGTTCTCTCCACTCCGATCAAATGCAGATACTTTTCAATAGGTACACGTTTTGGTTCTGTGATATAAGTGTCGAATTCAAGTTTTAGATCCAGGCCAGTGATCTTCTTTCCTGTTTGAAAAAATTCAGCTTTAGTGAAACCTCTTTTTTTCTCCTGATGATACTGCTTGTTCAAGGCAATCATGATATCCACCAAGGATTTTTTGCCCTTGGTTTCTTTTAGGATATAAAGATGCATACTTAAAGATAGAATGGCACCTTTCGTATAATATGAGATCCCTGTGTTCGAAAAATTTGGATCGAATGGACGATTGTAATATTTAGTCCAAGCGGTAAAACTGGAATCTTCCAAACTCATCCAGGATTCACCTAAAGATTCTTCCAGTTCCTGAATATCCTTCCAAAGTTTATTCAAATATTGTTGGGGAGAATAAGATCCGCAAAGAAGTAGAAAATACGCATCGAAAAAGCTAGTGATCCCTTCTGCGATCCATAATTCTTTCGTTAAGTTCGGTTTTTGGTAATCGAAAGGTCCAAGTGCGATCGGACGAATTCTTTTTACGTTCCAATGATGGAAATATTCATGAGATAGAAGTTCTAAAAGAGTTCTGTAATTATCGGGATTCGACCATCCATTCGGATCGAATTGGTTGATACTACAATTGAGATGTTCCAATCCTCCGTATAGATTATCACTCATGTCCAAAACGAATAAATAATGCTTATTCTCCGTTCCATCCATTAGTTTGATCTGTGTTTCTACGATGGTGGCCAGATCTTTGGAAATCTTCTTCTTATCTTTTGTTGCAATATCTCCTAGAATGACTAGATCGAATTCACATCCTTCTGTATTAAAAGAGATATGTTTTTCGTTGGTAAGAAGAATCGGACAATCAAAAAATTCATCAAAGTCCTTTGCTTTCCAAGTTTGTTTAGAACCTTCCTTCTTCTTTAATCCTGTATAACAAAATTTAAAAGGAGAAAGATTTTTCCAAGTTAATTCAGGTTCCAGATCCAATCGATCTTTTGGATATAAGAATGTAGCGGGGGGATGTACTAAAATAAAATCGCTCGTGAAATAATTGGTCCTTACGGTATGTTCGAACCCATACACTAAATAAGAAATTTTGAATGTTTCTCCCTTAGAAGAAACTTTCCAAGTATCGAGATCAGTTTGCTCTAGGCTCCAACCGGGTTTGGATTGAGTAAATTGGACTTGATGAATGGATTTGGAATAATCTCGGATCTTATAAGAACCCGGGGACCAATTCGGGATACAAAGAAATGTTTCCTGTTTGTCTGGGTGGACTTCCATTTCCACCTTTAATAAATGTCTATGCGGTTGGTATGTATCTAGAGTATATTTTACGATCACGCCTTAGGCACCGGCCTCTTTTAAGATCTCCTCTAATGTCTCAGCGACCGTTTTAGTGGGATCCACTTTTCTCCATACTTTGCGGATAGTTCCATCTGGTCCTACCAAAAAGCTATCTCTGGAAAGTCCCTTGAACACTCTGCCTTGCCATTCTTGGTCTCCATAAACTCCTAGAGGCCCGCTCAAACTTTGTTTCGGATCGGATAGAAGAGGGAAGCTCAAATTGAATTTGTCAATAAATTGCTTATGACTGTCCAGAGAGTCGGAGCTGATCCCATAGACTTTTGCTCCTGCTTTGGTGAATTTTTCCAAATTGTCCCGATAGGAGCAGGCTTGTTTTGTACAACCTGGGGTATCGTCTTTCGGATAAAAATACAATAAGGTCCAGGAACCTGAGGAATCTTTTGGTAGATTTACGGTGCTTCCTGCCGAGCTAGATAAACTTACTTCCGGTAATTTTTTGCCTTCCCATGAGTCGGACATAAAGTTTTCCTCCTATTTTCCCTTCCGGATAGTTTCTACCAAAAACATTTTTGGGAAAAGGAAAAAATCCCTTAAAAAACTTGAAATCTCGCAGTTTTTCTCATCCAATTACTACTGTCGAATAACGCATGGTGCAAAAACAAAAATTTCCGGCTTTACCTTTCAGATCTCTAATCTTCATTTCTTTTTTCTTATTCTCTTTTTACTCTCTGGGCTCTCAAGAAGAAGAGCCCATCCCTGGTTGGAAGGACCTGGACCTAAAAAGATTGGAATGGGAATCCGTACAAGGGTTTAAACCTGAATTCAAATCCGGCTTCGAGTCTAGAGAGCCTGGGTATTTAAAAATAGAAAAATTCCCGATCGTTCTGAACCAACTCTATAAAACTTCAGTATCCGATAAGATCCAAGAGTTCACCATCCAAACAAAGTTTAATCTAAGCTTTGATCCTAAGGCACAAGTGTTTTTGAATCCGATCCGTCTTTATTTAAATTTTATAGGAGAGAACTGGGAAATTTATCTAAACGGTCATCTTCTCCAAAAAGAGATCCATTTGGATCCAAATGGAAAAATGGAGATCCGAAAAACTCTGCGAGATATGGAAGTGCAGGTTGATTCCAGCCTTCTACAAGCAGGAGAAAACAAACTTGTATTCCATATGTTAGGAGATGCACCTGCAGTTCATCTTTCTGAAGAAGAATACCCGACTCTTTCTCCGATATTCACGCCTACGAATGTGGATCTTGGATTTTATTTGGATGGGGATTATACTTTAGGTATTGAATATGATTTTTCCAAGAAGATCGGGATCTTAATCAATTTAAGTTTAAATACGATCTATATATTTTTCGGATTGTATCATCTTCTCATTTTTTCGAAAAGAAGAACGGACAAATATAATTTATACTTCGGAGTTTTTTCGATCTCGATGGCGGTTTACTCTTTGAGTAGATCCACAATCATTTTTGATTTTATACAAGACAGCACTTGGATTACAAGAATTGAATATGGTTCCGTATCGTTACTTGCACCTTTATTCTTACTTTTTCTCCATGATTATTTTTACGGATCTACCTTACCGAACAAAGCGATACTAGGAATTACAGGATGGAGTTTTTCTATCTTCTTCTTCTCTTTTTTTGCTCCATTCCAATATTTGATGATCAGTTTGAGAGCATGGCAGATCTCCATTTTGCCTTCTCTTATTTATCTATTGTACTTTATGGGAAAGGCGGTCTATCTTCGTAAAAAAGACGCTTCTCTCATGGCGATCAGTATGTTCATCATCGTATTCATTTCAGGCTACGATGTTTTGGATTCAATGTTCTTCCAATCTGGGATTAGATTCACACAGTTTGCATATCTTCTATTCGTGATTTCCTTAACCACCATTCTTGCGAATCGATTCATAGATCTATACAAACAATCTGAAGAATTGAACATAGAGCTTAGTCATCAGAAATTAGAATTAGCAAGACAGAAGAATGCATTCTTCCGGTTCGTTCCGATGCAATTCTTAAGCGTGCTCGGAAAAGATTCAGCGGTGGATGTAAACTTAGGCGATTCTGCGCTAAGAGAGATGAGCGTTCTATTCACAGACATTCGTTCTTTTACTACGATTTCCGAGAAGATGACTCCTGAAGAAAATTTTAGATTTATCAACGGATATCTTGCTAAGATGGAACCTCTCATCCAAAAGTACGAAGGTTTCGTGGATAAGTTTATGGGAGATGCGATTCTTGCATTATTCTCCGCAGAAAGAGTGATCCATTCCGAGAATGATTGGGAAGGTAAGTCTGCAGCGGATCGGGCGGTTCTTGCTGCCATTGATATGAGAAGAAGGGTCCGGGAACTCGAAGAAGAAGTTAAAAGTGCTCACGGACATGTGAAAGGTGTTCGTATCGGTATTGGAATTAATACCGGAAATCTAATGCTCGGGACTGTAGGATCTTCTCATAGACTGGACACAACCGTGATAGGTGACACAGTTAACGTTGCATCTCGTTTGGAAAGTCTCACGAATTTGTATAAGGCGGATATACTAATCACTCAAAATACTTTGTCTAGTCTTACAATTGCCGACGAACTTGCGATTAGAGAAGTGGACTCAGTCGTGGTCAAAGGAAAAAGCCAACCTATTATCATTTATGAAATTTATGAGTCAGATGATCCACATATCCGTAAATTAAAGGATGCTACTCTGGCTTTGATCTCTAGAGGGATCATTCTTTATAAAGTAGGAAATTTTAAGGAAGCTCTCCAGAATTTTGAACAGGCCCTAAAAGTTTATCCGGAAGATATAGTGGCGATTTTGTACAGAAAACGTTGTCAGGAATATATAGAAGCTCCACCAGTTGGAAATTGGGTCGGAGTACAACATCTTTTGGAAAAGTAGAAGATCGTTTTTCGCTTCCATAAGATCAGAGGATCTTGAGAATAGGCACCTTATGATTTCTTATCCGGTGTACAAACTTATTCATATCCTTGGTATTTTATTCTTATTCTCCGCATACGGTGGTCTTGCGCTTCACGTATTAGGAGGAGGTACAAAAGAGAACGCTCCTAAAAAACTGATCGCTTCCGCTCATGGAATAGGTATGGTCCTCATACTTCTGGGCGGTTTTGGAATGTTAGCAAGGATTGGACTTCTGACTAGCTTTCCTGGTTGGGTGATCGTTAAACTTGCGATCTGGCTGATCTTTGGCGGACTATTGACTGCTTATTATAAAAAGCCTGAGTTTGCAAAAATACTTTGGTTCGGCCTTCCAGTGCTTGGAACATTCTCCGCATATTTGGCTTTGTACAAACCGTTTTAAGTTTTTATCAACTAATCCCATTTTCAATTCCTGAGAATGGGAAAACAAAAATAAATGTGAAGGGATAAACTTATGGCAAAGGTAAACGTTTCTAAATCGCTCAAAAAAACATCTTCTAAAAAAGATACTAGCCTAAAACCGATCAAAGATTTTTTAGGTTCCCGTAGTCTTCCGGCTCCAGTGGATCGTTTGGAAGATGTTCGCAAAAGAGCGCGAAGATTCAGAGAGAAATTTTTATCGGGACCACAAATAGTATATTACAAATCCTTTGATTTGGTCCGAGTGCCTTATCCCACTAAGTATGCGTTATTGAATGCATTTAGTCTTCCCACACCATTCCTTCATATCATCAATCGATTGTTTATCATCCAATACAAAACTTCCGAAGGAATTAAAACCTTATTATTCTCTCCTTCCGACGTGGATGCAAATGCGGAGACTCCGTTTTTCAAAAGACTTTCCCAAAGTTTCGGTCCTTTCCAAAACATTGGAAGAAAGATCATGGCTCCTACCTTGAATACGGTGGAAGAATGTCTTAAAAAAGTGGGACTTCCTCCGGAGAAGGTGGATTATATTTCTTTCGATCATTTGCATACTCAGGATCTGCGTAAATGGTTAGGAGCGAATGGTCAGCCCGGATATTTTCCGAATGCAAAACTTTTGGTCATGAAGGAAGAATGGGATTCTATCCAAGGACTTCTTCCTCCTCAATCCGATTGGTATTGCCCGAATGGATCAGGCGGAATTTCCATGGATCGCGTTGTTCTTTTAGATTCGGATACTGAACTAGGCGGGGGAGTCGCTTTGATCAAGACTCCCGGACATACGTATGGAAACCATAGCTTGGTCGCAAATACTCCGGAAGGAATTTTTGTAACTAGCGAGAATGGAGTGAGCGCGGATAATTATAATCCACTCAAATCCCGTATCCCTGGTGTTCGTAAATATGCTAAAAACACAGGAATGGAAGTGATCTTGAACGGAAATACTTTGGAGATCGGTCTGGATCAGTACATCTCCATGGTTTTGGAAAAAGAGATTGCCGGGCCTTCTTTGCGAAATCCTGAATTTTATAACGTTATGCCTTCTTCCGAGATGAGCGGGTTCTGGCTTTTCCCCGGAACAAGTCCAACTTTCTCATTCGGACAATTAGAATTCGGTAATATAATTACCCATTAGGAAATATACATGAATATACTCATCACCGGTGCAAGCGGCGGTTTAGGAAAAAATCTGGTTGAAAAAGCTTATTCTTTAGGCCATAATATACTTCTCACCAATCTGAACGAAAAAGCTTTAAAAGATTACGTTACTAAACAAAAGTTTGATAAGAACAGAGTTTTAACTTCAAAATTAGATGTAACTTCTCCTGTTGAATGGAAGAAGGTCATGGATCTTGCTTATAAAAAATGGGGCAAACTAGACATTCTAATGAATGTTGCAGGTTACCTTCTTCCAGGTTATATTGAAAATGTAAGTCCTAAGGATATAGACAAGCATATAGATATTAACGCCAAAGGTTTGATGTACGGAACTAGAGAAGCTTCTATCCGAATGATAGCACAAGGCGGAGGCCATATTATAAATATTGCATCTTTGGCGGGCGTTGCTCCTATCCCCGGGATTTCTCTCTATTCTACTTCTAAGTTTGCAGTCAGAGGGTTTTCCTTGGCAGTGGCGCAAGAATTAAGACCTAAAAAGGTATTCGTGAGTGTTGTATGTCCTGATGCGATCCAAACTCCTATGCTTGATCTGCAAAAAGATTATGAAGAAGCTTCCATGACATTCTCAGGAAACAGATATCTAAAAACGGAAGAAGTAACTGATATTATCTTTAATAAAGTGATTCCAAACAAACCTATGGAAGTTTTGATCCCAGGCTCCAGAGGATTTTTAGCCAAGGTAGGAAGTTTTCTGCCAGGATTGAATGCGTTACTCAGTCCTTCTCTCATGGGTAAAGGTAAAAAAAAGCAGAAGACTTACAAAAAGAATTAAAGTGGACCTTTCTTATTTTTTCAATTTGGCCGGGGTCACTGTGTTTGCAGTGTCGGGAGCCTTGGCCGCTGCGGAAAAAAAGACGTATCATGCTGATGCATTCAGTGTATTCTTTACGGGATTTATCACTGCGATTGGTGGGGGAACTTTAAGAGATATTACACTGGGTAATTATCCAGTCTCTTGGGTTTCCGACTCTAATGTTCTTTGGGCTATATTTGCAGGTTTTGCAATTACGTTCGTATTTCCTAGATTCTTGATCCGAATGAAAACAGGGATTTTCTTTTTCGATACAGTCGGGATCGGGATCTATACTGTGATCGGAACTAGGATCTCTTTACTTAGTGGAGTAAATCCGTTTGCTGCAGCAATCTTAGGAATGGTATCCGCAGTTTTTGGAGGAGTGATCCGAGACACTCTCATTAATGAAGTTCCGATGATCTTCCGAAAAGAAATTTACGCCACCGCATGTTTGGCAGGCGCGATCTTATACATTATACTAGATCGATACGAAGTGAACGGAAGTTTAAACACTGCAGTTTCCGCTTTGCTTGTGATATTTGTTCGAATGATCGCAGTCAGATTTAATCTATCTCTTCCTAAATTCCGTTTGCCGGAATAGTCTAACTACTTAAAGTCCGATCTGGTTTTTCGAAGGAGAATCTTCAATGTATAGAAAAGGGTCTAATCACGGATTACTTTGGATTTTTGCAGTCGCACTTTTACTGATCGTTTTTATAAAACCAAAAGATAACGGGGCCGGTTACACTCCTTATTTTAAAGATCTAAATATAGAACTCAAACAAAATGGTCCAGGAAAACCGATCGTGTTACTCGACTTGGATCGTTTGGATTCTAACCTAAAACTTCTGAAAGAAAAAATTAGGGCCCCTTTATCATATAGAGTGGTGGTAAAATCTCTGCCTTCTATAGATTTACTCAGATATATCGTAAACGCAACAGGCTCTAAAAGATTAATGGTATTCCATTCCGGGGATATCATCATGTTATTGAACGATCCGGAATTCCAAAAATTTGATATTCTTCTGGGAAAACCGATGCCGATCGCAGCTTTGGAAAACATATACTCTAAGACTAAAAAAGAGAATTTTCAAAATGTACAATGGTTGGTAGATACTTCCGATCGAGTCGCTCAATACTTAGAATTTGCAAAGAAGAAGGAACTAAAATTAAAACTAAGTTTAGAGATCGATATAGGATTACATAGAGGAGGATTTTCTAAACCGGAAGATTCTTTGTCTGTGTTGGAACTCCTACAAACGAATCCTAAAAATCTAGAACTTTCCGGATATATGGGATACGAACCTCATGTCGCCTCCGTTCCTGTGATTTTCGGTGATAAGATCTCCGCCATGGAAAAATCTCTCCAAAATTCATTAGATAAATATTCTAATTTCATAAAACTAGGAAAGGAGAAGTTCCCGAATTTATTCCAAAAACAATTGGTATTTAACGGCGGTGGAAGTAAAACTTATAGCTTCTATCAAAAAAATCCTGGGATAGTGAATGATGTGTCCTTGGGTTCTGCATTGGTAAAACCCACAGATTTCGATGTAGAAAGTTTGGAAGAACATAGCCCCGCAGTGTTTATAGCAACTCCGGTCTTGAAAAAATTAGTTGGGACCAAGATCCCATTTTTAGAGTCCTTATCCTTTCTATTTCCTGTCTGGAATCCGAACCAAGAAATAACATACTTTATTTACGGTGGAGCTTTCTCCGCTAAAAAGGAATCTCCGAAAGGACTCGAAGACAATTCTTTATTCGGAACAAGCACCAATCAAAGTATTTTAAACGGCTCTAAAGCAACTTCTTTAGAGCCTGATGATCATGTATTTTTTAGACCTACACAAAGTGAGAAGGTAATGGCAGAGATGGGAGAGATCCATCTGATCCGTTCAGGCAAACTGATCGGTATTTGGAAAACTTTTATCAATTAAGATAGAAGAATTCGAAAAGAATCTACTCATTGGATGAAAGTACAAACTCTTTCTAATAGTACCATGGCAGGTTATGCTTCCGCAGAAGTGGGGATCACTGCTGTGGAAACCATGGCCCAGATCTACCTTCTGGATTTTTATGTTTCTACAGTTGGATTAAAACCTTCTCTATTCGGTTTAGCAATGTTGATCGCGATCTTATGGGATGCGATCAGTGATCCTATTATGGGATATATCTCCGATCGTACAAGTTTCGCAAACGGAAGAAGAAGGCCTTATATTTTAATCGGAGGATTTTTACTTGGATTAGGTGTATATTTTCTTTTCACTCCTCCCGAGTTAGAAACCCAAATCTCTAAGTTTTTGTATTTGGTAGTCGCTTACTTTTTCACAAATACATTTATGACAATGATCGCAGTTCCTCATATTAGTTTAGGAGGAGAGATAGGTTATACGCCGGGGGAAAGGAACAAAATTTTCGGCTGGAGATTATTCTTTGCGAATCTGGGTCTTTTGTCCGGCTTACTTCTTCCAGCGATTTGGGTTTCATTAGGAAAAGATGGATTTGCATCCAGGAGTCTTTCTTCTGGGAGTATCTGGGTTCTACTCTGTTTCGTATCTTATTCTTCTTATATTTTTACGAAAGGTAGAGATTTTCCTTACCAACGATCCGAAACAAAGCCGAATTCTTTCGGAGACAATGTTTTATCTTTTTTACAATCTGCTCGTTTTATATTAAAAAACCGTTATTTTCTACCTCTACTTTTAGCGTTTATAGTGGCAACTGCTGCAAGGACTCTGAATTCTTCTCTTGGGCTTTTGTATTATAAAGAAAGATTATTATTAGAAGATTCTCAAGTGGTAATACGTATCCTTCTTCCTTTTGTATTTTTCCTTACGATCTCTATTCCGCTTTGGGTCTACTTAGCAAAAAGATTCGGTAAAAAACGTCCTGCATTTTGGGGAAGCTTCTTACTTGGAGTTATGACTATCATCTTATATCCGATCTTACCCCAAGGATCTTATGAAGCACCTTTGGTTGCAGCGTTTTTAGGCGGGATATTTGCAGGATCCATTCTTCTTTTTGATTCATTGGTAGCAGACGTAGTTGATTATGATGAACTTTTGACAGGAGAAAAGAGAGAAGGGGCCTATTTCGGGTTTTGGAAGATGGCAACCAAGATAATCAGAGCCATTGGTTTTGCATTTTTAGGATTTCTATTAGAAGCAATCGGATACCAAGCAGGAGCACAAACACAGGATTCGGAGCTTGGTTGGAGATTGACGATTATATTTGGGCCGGTGGTAGGAAGTTTATTTGTTCTGGCTTCTTTGATCTTTACTAGATTGGAACTGACTTCAGAAGTCCATGCAAAAATACAGGAACTTCTATCAAGAAAAAAGAATATTCAAAAAAGAAGAAGTTCCGGCGTTTCCGCCGGATAAATCTTTAGTACTTGTACTTCTTCTTAATTTCTTTTAAAGCGTCTTGGATATGTTTTTGTCTGACCTGAGGCCTTAGATTCTTGCGGATCGGAAGATAACTTTCCGTGGTCGCAAGACTTTTATGGCCTAAAAATTCCCGAATATCTTCAAGACTTTTACCTTCTGCCAATTGATGGATCGCTCTACTATGTCTGAGAGTAAACAATGTTACTTGGGCCTTGATTCCCGCATACTTTGCCAGATCTCCAACCAAACGTTCTACGTTCCTGGAAGTCAAATGAGTGCCCTGGTATTTGCCTGGGAACAAATATGAGGATTTTTCGGTTCCGACTTCCTTCTCAAACTTCTTCAAGATCTTTTGTAATTCTCCATCCATCAAAACGGTTCTGTTTTGAGTAGGAATAGGGGAGTCTACTTTGATCGTTTTTTTAGAAAGATCGAATTGTCCCCATTTCAAACGAATGATCTCACCTACTCGTAGGCCTGCATAATAGGCTAACGCGCAGAGAAGATGGGATCTAGGAGACTCGGATGCTGTCTCCAAAAGAAGCGAAATCTCTTTTTGGTTAAGAACCTTAGGAGTTTTGTACTCCCTGGCAGGTCTTCTGAAGTCTTCGAATACGTTCATATCCAGAACTTCTTCAAAAAACATTTTTAAAGAACTGATGTTGATCTGGATCGTGGAAGAGGAAACCTTCTTCTTCCTTAAATATTCTATGTACTTTTCGATATCCTTTGTAACTACTTTTTCCGCGGGTTTGTCCGCGAACAAAAGAAAGTCCAAATTATATCTTAAGTAAGTGTATTCGGTAGCCTTTTTATAATTTCTTTGCCGAATTACCTTTACTAGTTTCTCGAAGGAAGACTTGTTCTTCTTCGGGACCTCCGTTGCTATCATCTCGGACCTCTAGTGCTAACTGTATCATTTTTATATTTTGTGTATCCGGATGTCTTAAAAGTCTGATCTGTTGGAGTTCCAATATCTGATTTGGACTTTCAAGAATGATTTTTTCTCAACCGGTTATAACGAAGATTCTAATTCCATTAGAAAGTCGTAAAGATATTTATAGTCCGGTTCAAAACCTAGGTTATCGGTCAATACCCAGCTCCGGGCTTCAAGAGCCTGGGCTCTTTTGGGGACAGGCCCTTATGATTTTTGTAATATCTTATAAAGTTCGACGTTTAAGGAAAGGGCAGAACGCCCTATTTGTATTAGGCCCAGCCGGATCTGCGTAGGATTTCCTCGCAAACTTCTTCCGTACTGCGGTCATCTAAGGCAATCTGGATATCTGAATGAGCCCGATACTGAGGTAGTCTGGATTCTAGAATTGTTTTATAAGAAAGGACGCTACTCAAAGGAGGGCGAGTAGGATCATTTTGGATTTTCTCTACCAAGTATTCGGATTTTCTGGAGAGAGAGATCACAAATGCGGTTTCTTTCAAGATATCCACCTTTCTTTCACTTACAATCTCCTTACCTGATTCGTCTTGGTCGAATAAGATCCCACCACCGCAATCTAAGATCAGATTTTTAGAGCCTGAGATTTGTTTTAGGATTTGGAATTCTAGGTCACGGAATGGTTTCCAATTTCCTGAATGTGATTTTACGAAGTCTGGAATAGACACTCCACCTGTCAGGTAGACAGCTATCATGTCAGTGGAGATTACCGGTTTGCCTGTGAGTTTGGAAAGTTTACGGGAGATTTTAGATTTTCCGACACCTCTTGGGCCGATCAAGGCGATGTTTTTCAAACCGAGATCAACTCTTCGATATGCTTCACCATCTCCGGTAAAAGTGTGTAGTACATTTGCAGATCTCCCTCTGTCACACCTACGTTTTGTAAGGCTTTAGAAGAGAGTGGAATTTTCAAACCGCCTATGTCAATTCCCATTCCACCTAAGAGCACGATACAATTCGCGATATGTATGATGGAAACTAGTTCAGGAAACTGGGTGGCCTTTTCAGGTTCAGTATAATATCTGGCTACTTCTATTAATTCTTCGGGGAAATTCCATTTAGCTAAAAGTTTTGCTCCTGCTTCCTGGTGCGTATATCCGAAATACTTTGCTTCCAGGTCCGTATAAGGTCCTTCGTAGGTTTGTAATTCGGCTCTGAATTGCATAAGTACTGTAGGGAAAAAATCGGCGAGGATCACTTTTCCAATATTATGAAGAAGCCCGGCAGTAAATACTACGTCCTTATCCACTTTAAGTTTTTTCTGGACTGCAATCCTTTTAGCGAGTTCCGCCACGATCAAGGAATGCATCCAGTTTGATTCTCCATCTACCTGATAACCTTTCAGTTCTTTTTTAAGAATACCTTTGGTCTCGTTTAGTAGAATAATATCTTTTACTGTTTTGATCCCAAGAGTCATCAAGGACTCTTGCACTGTTTTTACAGGTTTAGCGGGACGAAAATATGCAGAGTTAGAAAGTTTTATCACCGCAGCAGTAAGTCCCGGATCCTTGGAAATTTCCTTTGCTAGGTCTGCGATTACAACATCCGGTTTTCCTACCATCTCCATTACTTTACTTACTACGGAGGAGATTTTAGGAAGCTGGGCTTCGTTTTCAAAAAGTTGATCTATCTTTTCTTTCATTCCGTTACCTGACCTTATAAAGGTACTTCTCGAATCCGCCTTTCTTTAAAAGGATCCTGCCATCATCCAAATAGAGACTAATCGTTCTGCCTTCATGGCCCCCGACGTCCTCTACGAGTAACGTTATTTTTTCTTTATCTAAAAATTCTTTTGCAACACTTACGTTCAAGTCGCCAATGTTCTGCAGGAAACTTGAGTTCATTCCCTTGAACATGGAAGCTCCTCCGAATAGACGAGCGAAATATTCTCCCTTATTACAGCCTAACTCCGTCATTCTTTTTACCAATTCAGGAAGAGCAGTCTCTGCGTATTTATGAGGGTTTTTGGAGGAATCTTTTCCGGAAGGGTCTTTGGCCAGCATGATATGGGCCATAGCTCCTACCTTCTTATCCGGAGAATAAAAAACGACCCCGATACAGGAACCTAATGTGGTGCGGATCATGGAAGGCGACTGGCCTCCTTGGATATCCGCGATCCCGACGTTTATGATTTTTACGTCTTTATTGAGCATACTTTCTGTCAGTAATAACCGGGTAGTATTTTAGGATCATCCAAGTTCCTTCAAATCTTTTTTCCCGGAAAATTGACCGGGCCGGAATCGAATTATGTGACGATTTAACCTTCTAAAATTCCCGTGGGAATTCCCACTCTTTTTGGAAAAATAGAGTTTCATATCATCCAGCGTAAAGGAAACTGTATGTAAAGAAAGGAAATCGACCCTCTTGCAAACAATCGCCTCTTCAGAACCGATCCGTACCTTGGAATTAAACGGTTCCCAGATCACAATTTTGGGAACGGCTCATATCAGCCAAAAAAGTATAGATGAAGTTTCCAGAATTATCCAAGAAGAAAAACCGGACACGGTCTGTGTGGAACTCTGCGCTTCCAGAATGAGATCCGTTCAGGATACGGATCATTGGAAAAAATTAGATATTTTCAAAGTGTTCAAGGAAAGAAAGATGTGGCTCCTTCTTTCCAGTCTGATCCTTTCTTCTTTCCAGAAAAAATTAGGTTACGGAAATATTCGTCCCGGTGACGAAATGAGAAAAGCGATCGAAGAAGGAAATAAGATCCACGCTAAGATCGTTCCAGTAGACCGAGAAATTTCCATCACACTCAAAAGAGCATGGTGGAACGTAGGATTCTGGAGCAGAATGATGTTATTCTCCACCTTGGTAAGTTCACTCATCGTTAAGGAAGAAGTCTCTCCTGAAAAAATAGAAGAGATGAAATCTGACGATGTTCTCAAGGATCTATTTTCTCAGCTTCCTTCCAGATACCAGTCGGTCAAAAATGTGATCATAGATGAAAGGGATGCATACCTAGCACAAAGGATCAGACAACAAGCCGCGGTCGGTAAGAAAATTTTCGCAGTAGTCGGCGCTGGGCATTTGGAAGGTATCGTAAAACATATCGTAGAAGACAAAGACATCGATCATCTGGATATCCAACCTGTTAAAGGTTTCTGGGACCGAGTTCGTCCTTTATTATTTCCTGCAATTATTATTTCCTCATTCACCGCTTTATATTGGTTCGGAGGAAAAGAAGAAGGCCAAGAATTTTTGATCAGATGGATTTTGGTCAAAGGAACACTTGCTGCAATCGGCGCGATCATCGCTCTTGCACATCCAGTTTCCATTCTTCTTGCATTTATCGCAGCTCCCATCGGGAACTTCAATCCAATCATCAAGCCTGGTTGGGTAGCAGCGTTATCCGAATCCTGGTTTAGAAAACCTTTGGTGGAAGATTTTGAAAGATTAGGAGAAGATACTGAAACTTTCAGCGGATATTGGAAGAATAAAGTAACTCGTATCTTCTTAGTATTTATGCTCCCTCAGATCGGAAGCAGTATCGGAACCTTCATCGTGTCTAAACAGATTTTTGATAAAATCATAAAATTTGTAGGCGCTTTTTTCTAAAATTTACATACGATTTGTAGCCCATGCGAAAGGAAATCAAGACTCGATCTATTATCTTCTCTAGTTTCCTTTTGCTGATTTTCTTCTCTTTTTCAATTTGGGCAGAAGGTCCGGTCTATGAAAAAAAGGACCGCTTCTTCTTGGAAGAGAAGATGGATGGCACTTCTCTTCTTCCTTATCTTTCCGTTTACCAAGACCAGACCGGAAAAAAATCTTTTAAAGAAATATTAAAAATTTTTGATCAAGGTGGATCCGAAAAGATCTTCCAAAACAGTTTAGGATATTCTAAATCTGCGATCTGGGTACGTCTTCGCACCGAAAATCAAACTAATAATATTGTAGATTGGATCTTAGAGATAGATTATGCTCTTTTGGATTTTGTGGATCTATATGTTGGAAGAACATCCGATTCCGCAATCAATCATTCAGGTGATCTAAGAGAATTCGGCACGCGTCCAATCGAACATAGAAATTTTGCATATCCATTTTCGGATGAGCCAGGTTCCCAAAGGGAGATCTATTTTAGGATTGCTAGCTCCAGCTCTATTTTATTACCGTTTCTCGCATTTTCCAAAAACGAATTCATAGAACATACTTCCACAGAGCAACTTGCACTCGGGTTGTATTACGGTTCTATGCTGATCATGGTGGTTTACAATCTATTTCTATTGTTTTCCACCAAGGATAAGAGTTATCTATATTACGTTATTTATATATTGACTTATATACTTTTTCAGTTCACATTGAACGGACTTTCCTTCCAGTATTTGTGGAGAAGTTCCGTTTTATGGGCAAATTATAGCCTACCGCTTTCGATCTTTACAGTTCTTTTAGCTGCGGGCGCATTTAGCAGATCCTTTCTGAATGCACCTGAATACACCCCTAAAACTTCCAAATTGTATTATTTACTTTTTGCGCTTAGTTTTGGCGGAATGATCTCTACATTATTCATTTGGGAATATAGAACAGCTATCATGAGTAGCCTTGTCCTAATGTTCTTTACTTTAGGATTTTTGATCTCCAACGGAATACAATGTTTGCTCGCTGGAAGAAGGGAAGCGAAATACTTCTTATTCGCTTGGTCTTCTTTTCTATTCTTCAGCTTTCTATTCGGATTAAAATCATTCGGGATACTTCCGAATAATTTTTTCACACTTTGGGGAATACAGGTTGGCTCCGTGATGGAAGTGAGTCTTCTATCCTTGGGACTCGCGGATAGGATCAAGAGACTATCGGATCAGCTTAGGACAAAAGTAGAAGAACTGGGAAATATCCGAAACTACGCAGAAGAATCGGAAGCAAAGTACAGAAGTTTATTCGAAGTAGAAGAAGACTTTTTATTCTCCTTGGACCAAAACTGGAACATTCTCGCAGCAAATAGATCCGTATCCAAACATATAGGGTTCAAACCGAATGAAGTGATCGGCAAAAACTTTATGGAGCTGATTTACAAAGCTGGAGAACTACAAGACGCGTATAAAAAATTATACGTATTAGAAAAATTAGAAGAACTTGCTTCCGAAGGGAAACCAGTCCGATTCATTGGGGAATTCCTACAAAAATATTTAAGGGAACCTAAAGAGTTGCAGGTGCAATTCCAGATCTTGGAATATGAAGGCCAGAGAGAAATTTTAGGAAGAGCTTACGAACCTGACCAAGACTTGATGTCCAGATACGTAGACGATGAGAAGACTGTCTACTCTGCGAATAATTATCTACAGAATGCGGAACTTCTTAGCCAAAGAATGACTGCAAACTTATACAGATTTGTTGATCCGAGCACGATCACCGCGATGAGAAATTGCCTTCGAGAAATGATCATCAACGCGATAGAGCATGGGAATCTTAATATTAGCTTTGAAGAAAAAACTAGGGCAATGTCAGAAGGAAGCTATTTCAGATTTGTGCAGGAAAGACAAAAGGACCCTTATTATAAATCCAAAAAAGTAAAAGTAGAATATTCACTTTCGAGAGATAGGATCGGCATAAGGATCACAGACGAAGGAAAAGGATTCAATCATGCTAGGCTTCAAAAAAGCAGCATGGAAAAGCTGAATGCGGAAGGGATCACTCATGGCCGAGGGCTTACACTTACTTTAGCAACATTCGATCTGGTGAAATTTAATAGCACCGGAAACCAAGTAACATTAGTTAAATATTTTTAATATAGGCTGTAAAATGAAAATACGGATCTTCCTATTGACGGTTATAATATTATTGTGTTCATGCATTTCTTCCGGAGATGTTAAGAAGAAGGCAAAGGACCCGAATGCAGGAGTGGCAAGTATTGCCTCCGAGCTTAGATATCAATTTTTGTCTTCTCTCAAAGCACAAGGCGGAAAACTTCCAGCAAGACTTGCGATTTTAAATATAGTTAACGAAGACGGAAGTAATTCTCAATTAGGAAGAATAGTCACTGATCGTCTCGGAAAAGAATTATTCGATCCTAAAACCTTTCAATTATTGGAAAGAGATAGATTGAATCGTGTCATAGGAGAACAGGATTTTCAAGCAAGCGGGCTTGTGTTGAATGATCAGATCGTCTCCATCGGGAAGCTATCCGGAGCGGAATATCTGGCCTTAGGCCAACTTGTTTTCCAAGACCAGGAATTTTTATTAAATATCAGGATTGTTTCATTGGGCGGGGTGGTCTGCGCTACTGCGGATATAGTATTTGATTCGGATAACGAGACCTATTCCAAATATAAGGAATCCGTTAAATAATGAAGGCTATCTTTCGTTTCTTGGTATTGGGCATTTTTCTTTTTTCCGTAACGAATTTGTATTCGGAGGTGCCTAAACATTCCGAGATGGACAAGACACTTCTTGCCACTTGGAATAAAACTTTTCCGGTACCTTATACAAAAATCCTAAAAAGAGATCTTGCAGAAAAAGGCGTTTTGTATTATAGGAAAAACTCCAAAAAATCGGTGTATATCTATTCTTATTCCGTATTCCTTCCCCTATATGTGGAGCAGAATGAGAAGCCTGTAAAAAAAGACGATAGCGGAAGAGAAGTAAAACTAAAACTGATCTATGACCCTTCTTCCAAAGACGAAAAATATGCGATTGAATTGGGCGAGTTCGATGAAATGTACGATGCGAAAGGAATTATCAGATGGATTCGATGATTGCTGAATCTGAAAAATTAGTCAGAGAAAAAATGTTGAGCGAAGGACTCTCTCAAGAGTTCGTATCCGATTTTATTTCCAAGATCCAAGAAGTCCGCAACGGTGAAACGGGGATCGTAAAATGGGAAGAAGTTGGGGACCTGGACCCGAATAAAGACGAGATCTCCTTAGAAAAAATCGAATCAGAATATTCAGGTGATCCTAAATTCTTAAAAGAATTAGTCGTGATCAAATTGAACGGAGGTCTTGGGACCAGCATGGGGCTTTCCGGACCAAAATCCTTAATAGAGATCAAGGATGGAATGAGCTTCTTAGAAGTGGTTTGCAGGCAAATCGAATACATCCGACAAAAATATAATTTGGAAGTTCCTTTGATCCTGATGGATAGTTTCAGCACCCAGGAAGAAAGCCAGGAAGAACTTAAGAAGATCAAATTCTCTCAAAATTATCCTACAAGTTTCTTACAACATAAAGTGCCGAGGTTAGTCGTTCCTGAGTTGAAACCTTTGGAAATCTCCAAAGGTAATTCGGAAGAATGGTGTCCCCCGGGCCACGGAGATATCTGGTTTACTCTATTGGAAACAGGACTCCTCGATCGACTTTTAGAAAATGGATATAAGGTAGCGTTCGTTTCTAACGGAGATAATTTAGGTGCGACGGTTCATCCAGGAATATTAGAATATATTCTGAAAGAAAATCTGGACTTCTGCATGGAGATGACTCCTAAAACTCTCGCTGACAAAAAAGGTGGAGCGATTTTCAGAAGGGTAGTCGGCGGAGAAAAGAAAAACTTACAGTTATTAGAAACTGCTCAGGTGCCTTCTGATCATATGCATGAGTTTGAAGGTTTGGGTAAATTTAGAACATTCTCCACTAATAATCTTTGGATAAGATTGGATGTCTTAAAAGAAAAATTACTCGCGGGCTCATTCAAACTATCTTTGATCGTGAACCCGAAAAAGGTAGAAGGGAGGGAAGTCCTACAGTTAGAGACTGCAATGGGATCGGCCATCCAAAACTTCTCCAACACAAAAGGTCTCATCATTCCAAGAGATCGTTTTGCTCCGGTAAAAAAATGTGAAGATTATCTAGTCCGACGTTCTGACGCGTATTCTCTGAATCCAGATTTCTCTGTGACTATGTCGGAAGAAAGAAAGAAGGCAGGTCTCGGAGAGTTAGTTGTTTCCTTAGATGAAACTTATTATAAAAAAGTAAGAGATTTTTCCGATCGCATAAAAGCTATTCCTTCTTTAGTGCGCTGCACCTCCTTGAAAGTAGAAGGAGATATTTTGTTTGATAAGAAAGTAATTCTAGAAGGAGATGTTATATTAGTAAATCCCGGACCAGGACAAAGAAAATTGTCCGAATTAGGTGTGGACCGAATCTCGAACGATAGTTTACGTTTCCGCTTTACATAAAACAACAGTCGTTTAAAATCCAGTCCACGGGCTTGCGAGTAGTAAGTCCACCCTATGCCGATTAATGTCGCAAACGAAATGACCGATGCTTATAACTTAAAATTAAGATCCTTCGATATGGGGGATCTGGAACAGTTTAAGACAGTATTCATCAATGAAAATCGAGGAAAGCCAATCTTCCTCCTTAGATTTCAAAATATTTCCACAGTTTCTCTAGTAGAATTCATACAATTGATCCCTCAAAGGATCTCGGACATAGAACCTTCTCATCGTGAATTATTTCGTTATTATGCCTACGGTGATAAAAAGAATCTTCTGATCGGCGTGGCTCCTCTAGATAGTACAGGACCAATCAGTCTTGCTAATTTTGATGCTGCGATGGGAAGATTTCACGATCAAGTAATTCGTACCGGAACTTTTAATTTCGATTTCGGAATTGGAAGGACTCAGTGTAATTTTATTTCCTATGTAGAAGAGATCTTCAGAGAGCTGGAAACTTCTTCTTTAAAAAACCTGAAGGACAATCTAGTTCGTTGGAGTTGGACTTATCTGAATCGTGTAAACGATTACTTCGCGAGCGAACGTGCAGATGCGGTCATCCAACCGATCATTCATTACAATCATAGGGACCATACATTCTCCATGAAAGGTGGGGAAGTTTTCGTAGGTGGGGAGGCATACGCAGGCTACGCCGATCTAATCCGAGACATTCCTCATGACCAAGATCTGAATAGAATAGAACTTCTGATCCTAGAGAAGTTGATCATGTCTTGCAATGGTTCGCCTGGACTTCTGAAATTTAATATTTCTCCTCAGACTCTAATAGATACATTCGATACGGACGAGAAGGTCACACGTTTTCATGAATTACTTCTGAAACAAAACCTGAATCCTCAAAACGTTCGTATGGAATTGATCGAAAAACCTTATGAAGAAGGAGAGGCGACTCTCAAATCCGTTTGTAGAAGATTCTGGAATTTCGGGATCAGTTTTGCTGCGGATGACTTCGGAGTAAAGAGCCAAAGTCACCAAGTCGTTTTGGATCTAGGAGAGATGATCAAAGAATTTAAATTGGATCCTATCAGTTTCAAATTCAAAGCAGACCAAGACTTAACTAAATTTTTGGATAACCTTGCATTTATAGATTATTGCAGAAGACTTTCAGATAACAGGGAAGCGATCATCACTGCGGAAGCATTGGAAGATATTGATTCCTTGAACTTTTTAATTACCCACCAAGTGTATTATTTCCAAGCCAATCTATTCTGTAGAAAGATCTGGATCCAAGATTATCAGGAACGTTTTAAAGAAATGCAAAAACTTCCGGAAACTGCGGTCACTAAGGTGTTAAGTTCTCCCGAACTGACTCAAAGACTGAAAGAAGTCGGCAATATTTTCGTTCTAGCTAAAGAAGTAGATCTGTTTTAAAGTCGGCGTGTAGGAGTTCCTACACGCATCACAATCTTCTTTACTCTTTCAAGAAGTTCAAAGTCGCCTTCTGGTTGATAATCCCATTGTCTTTCAAAGTTACCTGTAGAGCATCTCCAGCGTTCTCGATCTCAATTCGGAACTTACCTTCTTTGTCGATGATCGGGCTATTCTCCACGTATCTTCCTTCGAAAATTTTCTGCTTATTGAACTTCACGACGTAGTTCACATTATCCTGGCTTTCGATTTCGAGGAGAACTTGGTTCACGCCCTTGGAACCGTCCCAAGACATAGCAGTCCAAGGTCCTTTAAATTTTTCTAAACTAGAATCTCCACCGAAGGAACGCATTACCTTTGCAGGTTTTGCTTGGGAAAGAACCGCGGAGACTGGAGTGCCCTTATCACTTTCTCCTCCCAAATCTGTTTTAGAAGTTACCGAATATAGATACAAAATCTCTTTTTCAGGAATATCTGCAGTAAAGTTCGTAGTCTTTTCATTGGTTCCTGAAACAAAATCCCAAGAAGAAGCTCCTCTTTTTTTACGATACACATAGTATTCGTTGGCTCCTTTTACAGAGTCCCATTTTAAGGAAATTTTCCCCGTTTTCGGATCGAGCGCACCTTTGAGATTCGTAGGGGTTGGAAGTTTTGCAGCTCTATGTTTGTTTGGATCTATGTATCCGTAAGCGTAATCGGAGAATGGCCCGGATTGTCCGTCCTTATTCACCGCTGCAACAGCATAGAATGCATACTGGCCATTCAGCTTTTCGTCAATGAATGCCTCCTTTGCTTCTTCTCCAACCTTGGACCAAGCGCCTCCTCCGAATAATCCGCTCACATCATAACGATAGACCAGATATTTAGATGCGCCTGAAACTTTCTGCCATTGCACTTCTATTTTACTATTATATAATCCTTTTGTAGCGGTAAGCCCAAAAGGTTTCGGAGGTTTCGCCTCTGACTTCATCGTAAATCCGGAAGCTGCGTCGGAAGCGTCTCCCGTTTTACCGTTGCTAATGGCAGCGATTACATAGAACTCGGTTACTCCGTTCTTAGCAGCAGCGTTATCAGTGTAGTTCGCATTCTTAACTCTTCCAACAGAGAGATATTTTTTCTGGTTGGAGTTCCACTTATAAACGTAGTAATCGGAAACGCCGCTAATTGGCTCCCAAGCTAGATCAATTTTGTTCGGATATTGACCTTGGCTTGCTTTGACTCCCACAACTTTAGGAGGAGCCTTTGCTTCTTCCGTTTTTGCATAACCGATTGCCTCTCCATCGGATAGATCGGAAGAATCAGTGTCAGTTAGAGTCGCAACTTTATAAGAGTAAGCGATATCCTTTTGGATGCCGTCGTCTGTAAATCCATTCGTCTGAGAAAGCCCAACCTTAGAAAAAGAAGAATCTCCCGGACCCTTTCTGTGGATCTCGTATCCGATCGCGACTGGAACGGATGCCCAAGTTAGAATAACCTTATCAGAATAAGAACCTTGGGTAGCAGCAATTTCTTTCGGAGGGGTTGGTTTTACTTTTTCAGGAGGAACCGGTTTTACATCTGTAGCAGGTGTAGTAGTGGTTGTATTCGTGGTAGTTGTAGGAGCAACATCGTCCACAAGAACGAAAGCGGATTGGCAAACCTTGGTGAACCATCTGTAATCAATATAACCGTAACCATTATCTCCCCATTGAGTAGACCAAGAGTTGATAAACTTGAATGCACCTTTGGAATCGTCGTAACCTACGATTGCAATTGCGTGTCCTCCGTAGGTTTTTCCGACTCCTTCTTTATAAACTTCTTTTCCTTTTAAGTTCATAAAGTTTTCGTAAACTATAATTCCGGCAACGACTGGTCTTCCGAGAGCAAGTTGATTTTTTAGTTCGTTTGGATCCGTTTGCCTGATCCTTAAAAACTCTTTTGCTTTATAAGAAGAAGCAGTATTAAAAGCATCTTGGGGAGGGCGAGCCAGATAATCTCTTTCATTATAAGGCATAGAAGACCAAGGAGCCGCTCCTTTTTCTACGACTATACGCATTGCATCAGAGATTAAAGAACCATTGTCCCTTCCTCCATTGATCTGGTTATAGATGAATGCAGGCGAGAAGATATTGGAATAGTTTGGACTTCCGGAAGAGTCGCTTAATTTCCAACCTCTGTCTTTTCTTTCCATATATTCCTGAAAAGACTTGGTAGCATAAGCGGTAGACCAGGCTACACAAGAACTCTGTTGTCCTTGATCTCCCACAGGAGGCATGTACTGGGACAGATCCACAGAAGAAGAAAGTCCCCTATGCGAGATCCGATTTGGGTTTGCTTCTTTCAAAGAAGCCAAAAGTTCAGCCGGTTCTTGTTTCATCCCCAGGCCGGGAGTTGTTTGGGAGAATAGGCTGCCAGCGGAGAGTAAAAGTAATAAAGCGGATAATAAACGTAAATTCAGTTTCATCTATTCGTCCTTTAGTTCTTGATTAGAGATAAAATATTTTCTTCTAGTTGTTTGTTGTATTCTCTGAATGCGTAAGGATGAGGCTCGTATAGGCCGATCACTTCCGATTCAACACCTTTGCTGTCCTTTACTTTTTTCTTAATTAAAAAAAGTATATATTCTCCTTCTTGAGGAGCTGCCTTAAGCCATTTTCCGAATAGTTCAGGGAATATTAAAAAGGCGATATCAAACTTTTGTGGGAGTTCCTTCCCGCCCTTTAATGATTTTAGTATTTCCACACTCGCTGTTACGGAGATCGAGTTAGAAGAGATCTTACTTTCTTTCACATTGGAAAGTTTTGCCAAAGCGATAAAGTTAGAGGAATTCACCTGAGATTCCAGACTGGGTGGCGGTGTTAATGCGGAAATTGGTGAGAAGAATAATAGGATCAGTACGAATAGGATCGATACGAAACGTTTTTGCATTTGGAATAACTCCGGAAACAATTTGTTAACGCGGCTTTCCACTTTACTTCTAATCCGGGACCTTTTTCAAGAATTTTCCTTTCTAAATGGAATCTATAATATTCCAATTTTTGGAAAATAATTTACTATAAGTTGTATTTTAAAAGGGTTTTAGGGAACTTATTTTGCTCGGACGAGGAGGGAAGGCAGATCTATTGAATCCGGTTTTTCCGGAATTTCAGGAAAGATCCCTTTGATCCTTGGAGAATCATCTACCCAAATTAGTGCTGTCTTGTATTTCATATTTCCACTTTCCGGGTGGATATATGCTTGGATCCCGAACGCTCTAGCAAGTTCCAATGCCGCACTTGAGCTTGCAGGTTTAAGTAAAACTATCTTTTCACTCAGTTTGCCGAATTTATCTTTTAGATCTTTGTATGTGTCTTTTTCCGGAGTTAAACTGATGAATACAAATTGAGAATCTCCTGGTGCCGATTTATCAAACCAATCCAGGAACTTTTTCACTTCATCCAAATTGTTTTTGGAAGAATCTAAAAATCCAAAGTATAAGAAGCTTTGTTTGCCTGAGAATACGGATTTTAAGGAAACATTCTCTTGTTTTTCTGCGAGAATTAAGGTTTCTTCAGGAACATCCTTCTCCGCTTGGATCATTCTCGGATTGGAATGAGAAAAGAAGAACACGATAATCAGACTGGTGATTACGCCGGTCAAAAAAAATTTCCAAGCCCCGGATTCCATCTATAGTTACAATGGACGAAAACTAAGGATAAAACCGCAGCTATATTCTTAAAATTTAGTCTTGAATATAGAAGGAATCTTATTCAGAAAAATATTTCCGGTGTGTAAAATATGGAAATATTTAGGCTGTTTAAAACGTCAGGATCAATTATCGTCCAGTTCGAAATGGACAGGCACTCTATGATTCATACGAGTCGGTCTTCCTTTGGCATAACCGGGACTCCAACGAGCCAATCGAATTACTTTGACTGCCGCTTCTTCGAAACCGTATCCACGAATAGAAGACTTGATCACCTTTGCATTGATCAGATTTCCCTTCTCGTCTACTTGTACTTCCAAGTAGATCATTGCATCGGAGATACCTTGTGCGCGAGCATTCTCAGGAAAATAATCTCTTAAAGAAAAATCGATGATTGGGGTAGGGGCCTTGTCTCCATAAAAAGCGAATAAGAATCCGTCTTTGTCGGTACCTTCTCCGCTAATCTCATTCTCTTTGATCTCATTTGGGTCTGGATCTTTTCCTTCTTCATTCGAACCTTCTACCCATTCGTTTGGATCTTTATGAGTTGGAGAAGTTTCTCCTCCGATCAATTCAGGAGGAATATCTTGGATATCTACTTCTACATTCATCTCCAATTGTTCGGAATCTACGAATTCCTTTTCTTTGTGAGTGATATAGTAGTAAGTTAAGAACAGGAATAGGTGAAAAGCAAGCGATCCGTAAACACAAATCTCCCAAAGAGAAAGTTCTTTGAGTTTTTGGATTACGTCAGTCTTTACTTTTTCCAGAGTAGGGTTCATTTCTCCGGATCACCTCTTAACGGATAATGCGATTTGGTGCACGCCAGCCTTTTTGATCTTTCCCATAGTCTCAGCTATTTTTCCATAAGGAAGGGAAGAATCAGCGGATAACGTGATCCTCATATTAGGACGGATTTTGGCTTCTCGTTGTAATTGAGCTTCGAGTCTTGGGAAATCTGTTTCATTCCCTTCTAAGAAAATTTTTCCGTCTTTAGATAACGCCACCTGAACGGTTTTAGCTAGATTCGCATCCACTGCATCCGCTTTAGGAAGATTGATATTGATGGATTCTTTTTTTAAGAAGTTCGCGGTAACCATAAAGATCACCAAAAGAACTAAGATAACGTCCACCATCGGAGTAATATTAATACTGCCGATTTCTTCTCCGTCGCCGGAAGAACTTTGACCTGCCATAAATTCTCCTTTCTAGAAATCCTCGGTTTAACCTTTCCGAGACAGGCTTGCTAAAAATTCTTTGGAAAGAATTTCCAGATTGGATTGGATGATTTTCAATTTTCTGGTGAAATAGTTATTCGCCATTACCACAGGAATTGCGACAGCAAGACCGACAGCAGTTGCGAGTAGAGCTTGTGAAATGGTTCTCATAACCACTTCTCCGGCCGCATTCCCCAAAGTTCCTAATTTATAGAATGCGCTGATTACTCCGAATACTGTTCCTAATAGTCCGATAAATGGAGCATTGTTCCCGAGTGTGTTTAGGATAGAAAGTCTTGTCTCGAAGCCGACTCTTTCTCCGATCATCTTTCCTTCCATTAATTCGCCTAGGCTTTCTTTTCCACCTTTCGAATGTTCGGAGGAGAAGTCCGCGAATCTTGCGTAAACATTCTCTGGATAATTTTCTGAAAATTTGGGAGCTCCGGAAAGATCTCCCTTTCTTGCGGTTTGGATGATTTCAGGCAATACGAAGGAGGAATCTTTCGTATTTTTAATGAATATGATCGCTCTTTCTACTACAACGGCCACTGCAAGAACACTCGCGATCGCCATGATCACGAAGATCGCCGTTTCCATGTACCCAATAGCATTTTCAAAACTCATTTTATAGTTCCTTCTTAATTTCTGTTTTTTTGTCTGATACGATCCCAGTCATTCTGTTTTTGTTCCGAAATTTCGGGCTTAAAGTTCTGGTTCTGATGAATAAAGTTCTTTGCAATTTCTAACGCAGCCTAGAGTTTCCACTCCGGAGTTAGAAATAAATTCGGAACCTTCTCCGCTACAATCGTTTTCAGATCCGACCCTCGACCAATAGGCCTCGTTACAATTAAAAATACATTCTTGGGTTTTGGAATTTAAGCCGGACATCTGCTCTTGGGCCAATAATTGGCTGCAATAAGTTTCGTAACTATTGACAGTTCCTCCGGAGAATAATCCGGAAATTTCGACTTCTCCGCTTCCGCTCAAGTCGGAGGAAGTTTTTAAACAATCTTCCGCTTCTTGCATGGAAGACTTACAAGCTGCAGATGGATTTGAGGAATAATTTAAAAGAGATTGTAATACCAATGTACTTTCGTTAGAAGCTTCCGGAGAATATTGGGAACAATATGAGAATATAACTAGAGCGGAGAATAATCCGAACCAGTGTGTAGATAATTTTCCCAAACTACGGACGTACATTAGAACTTCACCTCGATACCTATATTGAAGAATGGAATGATCACACCACCCGGCAACGGAATTGTTCCGAATGTCGGGCTAGGACTTGGGTTCGTTTTGGAATAAGGTTTCGTATTATCGAAATCTTCTCCGCCCACGTTCTCTCTTAGGTATACGTTTACTATCTCCAGGAAGGTATTTATATACCCCCATTCATAATTGAAAAATCTATCGAAACGGATGTCAAGTCGATGATAAGGCTTTAATCTACGACTATTGATATATTCTCCAAGGGCCGGATTATTGGCGTATTGAGGTACCCAATAGGTTTGGCCGTTTGCAGGGTTACTAAATCTTCCCCCGTCATCCCCCACGATAGGTGTAAACGGCCTGCTGGTGAGATAGGACCATCTTGCACCGAACTGCCACTCTTGGCTCCATCTCCAACCGAAGACCATATTGATCACATGGGTCCTATCGTAGTCGTATAATGTCTCTTTAGAATTCTTATAAAACTCGGCGGCGATTTGGGTCTCCTGGGCATTCAGAGGCGCGGAGCCCGGATCAGGAGTGAATATATTATTATTTCTGAATGTTTGGGACCAAGTGTAGGTTATCCAACCAAACCAGTTTCTGGTTCCAGGACGGGAATTCTTACGAAGTACTAATTCATAACCTCTGGACCAACCTGTTCCGCTATTGGAGTAGTTCAGTCTTTTGTTTACGATAAAAGGTTGCGCGATCCTGGAATACGGGTCGGGATTTGTGCCAATAGGATCGGTGATATAAGGATCGTCCACGATCAGATCGGTATATTCTTGTTTGAATATTTCTCCTTTGATCTGGTAATCACCTTCTAATAATTGTTCTATCCCTCCACCGTATTTGAATACTTTTTCAAAATCCAGGTGAGGGTTCCCGCTGTCTTTGTTAAACCTAGTATCCAGAGGAAAGCGGAAGAAATTACCTCCACCCGCAAAGATGGTGGTTCCTTTTCCGATACCTTCGAACTTATATGATGCCTGCGCTCTCGGGCCGAATGCACTATTGTTTACGTATGGAATATAGTCGTAACGTGCTCCAGGTTCTATATGCAAATTTCCTAAACGGATCTTGGTAGTAAGATAACCGTTATAGTAGGCTCCCTTTGCAGTGATATTCGTAGGAATAGTAGTGAAGTCAGGGCTTTGAGTATCATATGGATTCGGACTTAAGTTGTTCGGATCTGTTTGGATAATACTCGAACCGGTAGAATAATAATTTAATAATCTGTATTCTGATCCGAACTCAGCGCTAAAATATTTATTCGGATCCCAAAAAGCATCCTGACGCACGCCGTTATATGCACCGCTCGCTCTATTCTTTCCTTGGATAGAACCGAATGCAACGTTAAAGTCTGTGAATGGATCGTAACTGATCAGTGTTACACGATTGGAGAATGTATCGATCGGTTTCCAAGTGTACCGTAACGCTTGAGTCCTAAATCCTTGTCCTGAAGAAATACTTGCTCCTGCAAATGCAGCAGTTGAATCATTCGCAGGGTCGTTCTGGTATTTTGCCGGAAGATTTGCCGCAAAATCATCTTTTGAATAGAAGGAGTGGAAAGAAACCTGATGATGCTCGTTGAAATTATGAACGAACTTTACTTGAGAGTCTACGAATCTAGGAAGTCTTAAACCTTCCGGGAAGTCAGCGCCTAAAGCAGATGTCAAACCTTGCACGAATCTGTCCAAGTAACCCACGCGAGCGGAAGCGATCAGATAACCTTTTCCGCCGAAAGTAGGGCTCATATAACTGATACTACTGGACCAAGCCGAGATGATCAGGTTCTTCTGGGACTTGTCCACCTTGTCCACTGTGTCGATATGAATGACCCCACCCAGCGCGTTATTGAAGTTTGCGGGGAACACACCGGTATACACGTCGATTGATTTGATCAGGTTTGCGTTTACTACTGCACTCAATCCATCGAAGTGGAACGGATACAAAATAGGAAGATCATCCACTAAATATAAATTCGAGTTCGGATCGGAACCCCGGATCACATAGTTGTTTGCACCACCACCGAATGCCGCAGAAGGGACCACACCCGGAATTGTTTCCAATGCGCGTAACGGTTCCCCGAAGGTTCCCGGCATCCTTTTAATCTCTTCGTATTTGATCGTAGTCCTAGAAAGAATAGGTTTATCTCTTTCTGCAGCAACTGTGATTGTGCCCTTAGGAACCTTTGCCTTTGGAGAAGCTACGGAAGAATCTGAACCAGCATCCGTATAAAGAATAACCGTTTGGCCGGAAGCGTCCACGTTACCTTTGATATCTTGCATATCTTCTACTTTTAAGATACGGAAAGTATAAATCCCTGGAGAAGGTACTACAGCGTCAAAGTAACCTTCTGCGTCTGTCCTATAGATTTTTTTAGTTTCGAAAAGTAAAACCTGAGTCTTAGCTTCTCCTTGGTTTTTTTGTCTGGAGAATAGCCTGGCTTTAAAGGTTACTTCTGCAAACACATCCAATGGAGCGATTGCCGCGAGAAAAGCGATTTTGATCAGAACTTTTTTTAACGTCATGGCAATTTAGGATCCACAAATACATCTTTAAAATTCAAATACCAAGGGATCTCTCCTGCAGGTTTATCATAATAGATCCAAAGACAAACTACAGGATAAGAGTTAAAAGGACATTCCGCTTTGGTGATCGCAATGCTACAAAGATCTAAGTTCCTTCTCTGCACATCTCCAATCGCGACCGGAAAATGTGGCGGGATAGGATCTCCACATTTTTTAGAAAGATATTCTGCTGCGGCATAGATCTGGCTATTTGCATCTCCCTGAGGAACGGTATCTTCCCGAACACAATCTACTAATAAAATACAAAAGAAGCTGAATGCAAATACACGGGTTTTCATTTTTTACCCGCCTCGTTTGGAGTTACAGTAGGAGAGCCGATCACTGTGCCTTTGACTTTCAAAACACTTACTGTACCGACTGGAAAGAATAGGTGAGTCTCCTGCCAGTATTTAACCTTGATCAAACTTTTCCCTCCCGGGATCTTTTGAACTGCTTCACTAAGTGCATAATCCATATTTAATGGATTGGTGACAGGGATCAGTCCAAACAAAAAGAAAACGGAACTTTCTCCGCTCGAAACTCCTAGTTCCATATAATCTTTGGAACGAATGATCGTAGCAGAATCGATAAGTTGAGTACTCGTTACTCTGCCTCCCACATCTGTTCGGCTGAAAGTTCCCGAGCATGAGTATATCGTAAAAAATAAAAAACAAAGCAGACTGATAGATCGGAGAAGGATCATGTTGTGTTGGAATTAACGGCCTTTCTTTTTCGGATCGAAGATCTCTTCTTCGAATTTGATCGCTTCTGCAGAGATATGAAGACGGTTCATTGTTAAGAATACAAAGATGGATTTGTCAGTCCAATAGCGCACATTGATGAGAGCATCCGCCTCTTTTTCTTTCTTCAATTCCTCTAACAGTTGATCGATTGGAGGTTCGCCCAAAGGAATTCCGATAATTGCAATATCAAAGGTGAACCAGTATTTAGTTCCTTCTACAGGAGAGATCACTTTATACTTTTTATCCGCGACCGGAACAGTACTCGTTGCAAGTCCCGCACTAGAAGTTGCGCAAGAGATGATAGAAGTCGCTAACAGAATAGATAAAACTAGTCCAGAAATACGAGGTTTCATGTTTTTTCCTTTTCCAATACCGACTCTGGTCTAAGTCAATTTCTTGTTAGAGCAGAGACGTTTCGCGATTGAGGTTCAATCTTTAGTATCCACCATCAATCTCCCAAAAGACATATTTTCCAAGAAAAAAAATTCCATCCGGAACCGGAATCACTAAGATGTGGTCGGGACAAACGTCGTTTAGGAAAGAAAATATATTACAAAACCATGATTCTTTGGTCTCGTTGAATATTTAAGTTTGTTAGTCTTCGTGTTTATAATGTTTTACAAGTCTACGAGCGGTTTGGTAAGAACCTGCCAATCCTTGGGTTACAAGTTCTTCTGCCTTCTGGAAATCATCTCCTAACTTAGAAAAGAAATCATCTAATAACATGGATTGAACTGATTCATGTAACCAATGTTTGGCCTGTTCTTTTCTTTTTTTATCCAAGTAACCTTTGTCTTTGATTGCTTGTATGAAGTTTAAAATTTCAGTCCAGATCTCTGAGATACCTTCTCCGGTAACTGCTGAGCATGTTCTAACTTCTGTTTTGATCCCTGATTCATGAGAAGGAAGAAAATGAACTGCGGAAATTGTCTCCGCTTTTGCACGATTTGCTCTGGCAAGATTTTCGCCGTCCGCCTTGGTGATCGCGATCAGGTCCGCCATTTCCATGATCCCACGTTTGATCCCTTGTAATTCGTCTCCCGCTCCGGCTATTAATAGAAGAAGGAAGATATCCACCATCGAGTTGACTGCCGTTTCGGATTGTCCAACACCAACGGTTTCCACAAGTACTGTATCAAATCCGGCTGCCTCGCATAGAAAGATTGTCTCTCTAGTTTTGCGTGCAACTCCGCCTAAGGAATCGCCCGAAGGAGAAGGGCGGATGAACGCCTTATCGCTGCGAGAGAGAGTTTCCATTCTGGTCTTATCTCCGAGTATGGATCCTCTGGATAATTGCGAGGTTGGGTCGATCGTAAGAACTGCAATCTTTCTACCTTGGTTTAGAAGATGATTTCCGAAAGCCTCTATAAAAGTACTTTTGCCGACTCCCGGAATACCTGTGATACCTACTCGGATACTTTTACCTGAATGAGGTAAACATTTTTCTAATATAGATTCGGCAAGTTCCTGGTGAGAAGGTAACGTGCTCTCTATAAGAGTGATTGCCCTACTTAATAGAACTATATCTCCGGAAAGGATCCCTTGGGAGAAAGTTTCCGCGTCCGGAAGTCTCTTCTTTTTAATAGAGCCTCGGATATGGGTTTCTTTTTCTCCCTCGGTCTGAGGCATGAAGAGTTATCCTTCTACACTCTTGATCAGAAGTTCCAAGATCTCTGCACCTGCTTTAGAGATCTTGGTGCCCGGTCCAAAAATCCCGTTCACTCCCGCTTTATACAAGAAATCATAATCTTGCTGAGGGATCACTCCACCTGCGATTACTAGAATGTCTTCTCTTCCAAGTTTCTTAAGTTCTTGGATTACCTGAGGAACTAAGGTCTTATGACCGGCAGCGAGGCTTGAAACTCCGAGAACATGCACGTCGTTTTCGATGGCTTGTTTTGCAGCTTCTGCCGGAGTTTGGAATAGAGGACCTATATCAACGTCAAATCCCATGTCTGCAAAGCTTGTGGATATTACTTTTGCACCTCTATCATGCCCGTCCTGTCCCATCTTGGCGACCATGATCCTAGGCTGTCTTCCTTCCAACTTTGCAAATTTTGCGGAGAGTTCTTTTGCCTTTTTGAAATCCGGGTCATCCATGATTTCCTCCGAGTACACTCCTTTGATCATATGAGTGACGGATTTGTATCTGCCGAATATTTTCTCCATAGCTAAAGAGATCTCGCCAAGGGTTGCTCTTTTTCTAGCCGCATCAACTGCAAGTGCAAGCAGGTTTCCGTTGCCTGTTTTAGCACATTCTGTGATTGCATCTAAGGCTGCGGTAACTGCTGCATTGTCTCGATTCTTCTTGAGTTCATTTAGTTTGCGGATCTGAGATTCTCTCACCGCAGTATTATCGATGTCCAAGATCTCCAAAGGATTTTCTTTGCTAGGACGATAACGATTGATACCTACGATTACATCTCTACCGGAATCGATCCTTGCTTGTTTACGCGCAGCGGCTTCTTCTATCCTCATTTTGGGAATTCCAGTCTCTATTGCTTTTGCAATACCACCCAGTTGTTCCACTTCTTGGATGAGTTCCCAAGCTCTTTCAGCGAGTTGTGCAGTCAAAGATTCTACGTAGAAGGAACCGCCCCAAGGATCCACAACTCTGTGGATATTGGTTTCTTCCTGCAAATAGATCTGAGTATTTCTTGCAATCCTTGCGGAGAAATCGGTAGGAAGTGCAATCGCTTCGTCTAACGCATTTGTATGTAAAGACTGAGTGTGACCTAAAGCAGCCGCAAGCGCTTCTATACAAGTTCTTCCTACGTTATTAAAAGGATCCTGTTCCGTTAAACTCCAACCGGAAGTTTGGCAATGAGTTCTAAGAGCTAAGGATTTATTGTTCTTAGGATTAAATGTTTTAACAAGTTTTGCCCAGAGAAGTCTTCCTGCTCTCATCTTTGCGATTTCCATAAAATGGTTCATACCGATCGCCCAGAAGAAGGAAAGACGAGGTGCAAAACTATCCACATCCATCCCGGCCTTGATACCGGTGCGTAGGTATTCCAACCCGTCCGCCAAAGTATAAGCAAGTTCTATATCCGCAGTGGCTCCAGCTTCCTGCATATGATAGCCGGAGATGGAGATGGAATTGAACTTAGGCATGAAGTCGGTAGTATATTTAAAAATATCCGCAATAATCCTCATGGAAGGTTCAGGAGGATAGATATACGTATTACGTACCATGAACTCTTTTAAAATATCATTCTGGATGGTACCTGAAAGTTGTTCCGGTTTTACTCCTTGTTCTTCTGCAGCTACAATATAAAAAGCTAATGTAGGAATGACTGCGCCGTTCATTGTCATAGACACGGACATCTGATCTAAAGGAATCTGGTCGAAGAGTATCTTCATATCCAGAACCGAATCGATCGCAACTCCTGCCTTTCCTACGTCTCCCAGAACTCTTTCGTGATCTGAGTCGTATCCTCGATGGGTCGCTAAGTCGAATGCAACAGAAAGACCTTTTTGTCCCGCCGCTAAATTCCTACGATAGAATGCGTTAGATTCTTCCGCAGTCGAGAAGCCTGCATACTGACGGATGGTCCAAGGTTGTTGGACATACATTGTAGAGTAGGGTCCTCTTAAAAAAGGAGGAATTCCTGCTGCATAATCCAAATGTTCCAAGGACTCTGCGTCGTTTGGAACGTATACCGGTTTGACCGGGACTTTTTCAGGAGTATTCCAAATCGTTTCTTCTAATTTAGAAAGTCCTAATTCATCCAAAGCTTCTTTGGACCAGGATTCGAATTTAGTATCTCCAGTGACCGGAGTTCTGTTAGGGGAGAATGTAGGTCTTTTCATTGGATTCCCATCCTTTTTTGAAGATCGGAAAGTGTTTCTAATAGATTGGATCGAACATGGAGAAATCCGTTCACACCTGCAGATTCCAGTTCGGAAAGAATTTCTTTTGGATAACCGGCCACATAAACAACCGGTTTGGATTTTAATTTAGGAAGAATATCCTTCACATAAGATGCGACTTCTTCGTCGGAACTGCAGAAGACGATCATCTGAGGATTTTCTTTTTGTATATTTGCGATCGCCTCGTCAGAGGTTTCGTAACTTCCCGGATCTACTACCTGGAATCCTGCACATCCTAAAAAGTTTAAAGAGAAGATTGCTCTTGCTTTCTTCATTTTTAAGTCGCCCAAAGGAAGAAGGAGAACTTTTACGGAAGTTTTATTTTTTGCTTCGTAGCTTTCCGTTTTCATACGGATCTCTTCGATTGCGTCTCCTGCAAAAAACTCTGGAAGAGCAGTCACTTTAAGTTCGTTAGGAGAGGAAGAGATCGCAGAAGACCGGATGTTTTTATTTAGATCTTTGTTTTGGATCTTATCTTTAGAATTTGGATATTGATTCGTTCCAAGGAAAATCTCTTTACGAGTGGAGTAATTTTCTTCCTTCTTCTTTCTAGATTCTAAAATAGAACTTTGGATCTTACCGGATTTCAGACATTCTAAGAATCCGCCGTCCTTCTCCACTTCAGTAAACAATTTCCAAGCCTGTTCAATGATCTGGTCGGTGATCGTTTCAATATAATACGAACCGGAAGAAGGATCAGCCACCTTATCTAAATAAGATTCATGTTTTAAAAGTAACTGCACATTTCTCGCGATCCTAAGAGAGAAAGAATCCGCAGGCTGCAATAGATGATCGAATGGAAGAACATTGATGATCTCTGCCCCGCCAATCGCAGCAGAGATTGCCTCAGTGGTTCCTCTTAAAATATTATTATGAAGATCATAGATCCCGTAATTATATCTTGCGGTTTCCGCTTCTATAAACGGAAGAGAAGCTTCTCCCTTATCGGAAGAATAAGAAGAGAATATTTCCGCCCAAAGAGTTCTTGCCGCTCTGAACTTAGCGATCTCCAAGAAATAGTCCGGACCGATCGTAAATTGGAAAATCGTCTGAGAGTTTACTAGCTCCGGAGAAACTCCCAATTCTCCCAAACGATACAAATATTCGGAACCAAGCGCGAGAGTATAAGCAAGTTCCTGAACAATCGTAGAACCGCTATCTCTAAATGTAGAAGAATGAATTGTAAGTGCGCGGAAATTTTTCCATTTACCTGCAAGTTCTGTTAAGATCGGTTTTAAAGTTTCAGGGCCATGTCCACCTGAATGACCTTGCCTTGCGAGAATTCTATAAGGATCGTAGCCTAGTCCGCCCACAAGAGTTTTGTTTTTAGGAAGCCAGGAATAAAGTTCGGGAGATTTTTCTTCTGCAACAAAATGAAGAGTGATCTCGCTAAGAGGTAGATCTTCCAATAAGAAAGCAAGGTCCTTCTCATTTTTAATCTGTATTCCTTTTCTACCGGAGCCGACATCTGCAAGCACGAGACCCAGAGCGGAAACTCCATTGGAGATTGCTTCTACCGCTAATTCTTTCGCGGTTTTGATATCAGTCGCATCTATATCTTGTCTGATGCTCCAATCATTTGTGAGTTTACGAGTAGATCTAAGATATGGAAATTTTCCCGGAAGATTGGAGAGGAGCCATTCCTTTCCTTTTAGATTTTCTTTTCTATAAAACGGTTGGATCTTAAATCCTTCTTGGGTTTCCCAAACCAGTTTTTTTTCGAAGTCTGCACCTTTAAGATCCTTCTGGATCAGCTTGGTCCATTCTTCAGTAGAAACCGGTGGAAATTCGGAGAAAAGTTTTTCTGATGCCATTCGATTTACCGTCAGGCTCCTTTTTTCGTTTTAAGATAATGAGGAATGGAAGCAAATATGGAGAGTGCAAGAGTTCCTATGATCACTACTAAAGAGATCTCAATGGATACATGGATCACTCTTCCGAAAACGTATCCTGAAAACGCAGGAAGAAGAAGTTTTACTCCCACAAACGCGAGAAGTAGAGAAACACCTTTTTTCAAATACACGAAAAGTTCCATCACTCCTCCTAAAAGGAAGAATAAGGATCTGAGTCCCAAGATCGCGAATACGTTAGAAGTATAGATGATAAAACTATCTTGGGTAATAGAGAAGATCGCGGGGATAGAATCTATTGCGAAAAGAATATCGCTGAATTCGACGACGAGCAGTATTAAGAAAGTAGAAGTAAAAAGAGTTTTTCCATGTTCTTTTACCAAAAACTTTTCCGGATGGAATGTTTTGGACATAGGAAGAACTTTACGAGCGTACTTCAGAAGAGTCATATCTTCCGGATCGAAATCTTCTTCTTCATCGTGGAAGAACATTTTCCAAGCGGAGTAGAGGAGTAAGAATCCGAATAGATATAAGATCCATTCGAATCTAGAAACTAGTTCCGCACCCGAGAAGATCATTGCAGCTCTGAAGATCAATGCGCCTATAATTCCCCATTTTAAGATCATGGGTTGGTATTGAGCCTGTATCCTGAATTTCGCAAAGATCATAATAAACACAAAAAGATTATCCACGGAAAGTGAATATTCCAGAAGGTATCCCGCTAAAAATTCCAGAGTCTTTTGTTTTGCAAGTCCTGGGTTCGTCGGATCTTCGTGAAAAATATAAACTAAAAGAGAAAAACTGAAAGCAAGAGTGACCCAGAATAAGGTCCAGTACCCGGACTCTCTGAGAGAGAGCTTATGGGCTCTTTTATTCAGAACGAATAGGTCCAAATAAATCAAAAGGCCTACTACGACAGAAAAAATAAGAAAAAGTGTAGAATCTTTTTGGCTAAACGAGATCATCGCAGCTTCCGAGGCCCTATTTGGGCCTTTGAAAGACAGGTTCCTCGGTTTGATCTGGAAGACAATCCCAAATCGCCGGGTGTTTTGAGATTAGGAGCTCTGAATGATTTATATTATATTCCCGATTTTGGCCCTTGTTCATTTGGGAGTTCTATTTTTAGGTTCCGACATATTTCTGCTTCGTTTGATTTCCAAAATTGTTCCCATTTTATATTTAATCGCGTTAAGTGTAGGAGAAGGAAAATGGACAACTCGTGCCGGAATTTGGCTCGGGATCGGTTTGGTATTTTCGCTTGGAGGAGATACGATCCTGGCTTTCCCGGACAAATATTTTGTTTTCGGTTTGGGCAGTTTCTTAATCGCTCAGGTAGCATATTCCGTTAGCTTTTCTTGGGGTAATCCAGTACATTTTTTAAGGCTAATTCCTTATGTGATCTTTGGTACTTCTTATTTTTATTGGCTTCTTCCCGGGATCGCGCCCGCGTTAACCATTCCAGTTGCGGTTTACGTCTCCGCAATTTGTGTAATGGGTTGGAGATCCGCAGCTCGCGAAGTCTCTGCCAGAGATCGATTATTAGGAATTTTAGGAGCGATCAGTTTTATCATTTCCGATTCTATCATCGCACTAGGACAATTCACTCCGAACAAACTTCCGTTCCATGGAGTTTGGGTCATGTCGACTTATTATTTAGCTCAATTTTTAATCTATCTTTCCCAAGAAGAAGAGGAATAAAATAGAAAAAATTATTATTGAACCAACTTGAAAATCCTCTAGAATTGTCGCGACCGGAGTATGCAGAATGAGTATTAAACCTTTAAAAGAAACTACATTTTTGGAAGCTGTTGCAGCTGCGATCCAGCACGAGAAGGACTACTTCGAATTTTACATGGATACGTACGAAAAACTCCCTCCGGGAAGAACTAGGGAATTATTCGAAAAACTCGCAGAGGAAGTGGATGAACATATCAAATTTATCCAAGAGATCTATCGAGTGGCAGAAGGTGCGGAACTTCCGAACTTAAAACAATTGGCCGCCATCCATAAATTCCACCAAACCACAATCCAAAAGATCATGAATAAGGTGGAACGTACAATTACAGGTTCCGGATCCAAAGATGCTCACGAGGCTCTCGAACTAGCGATCAGAGAAGCGGAGAATTCAGTAGCATTCTACGAAAAGCTTACCACTAAATTCGAAGATTCGAATATTAAACTATTGTTTTCTAAACTAATGGATTATAGCCATAATTACCAATCCTTGTTGGAAGCTGAGTTGAATACATTCGACCAGACTCGCTCTGCGGGAGGCGCATACTTTTGGGACGAACAAGCGGAAGAAGTAGCAAAGGCAGTAGGAAATTCCAAACCTAATGGTAAGAGCTCAAAAGGATTAAAACCTTCTAAGCCTGTCAAAAAAGCTGCGGCTAAAAAGGCAGTGAAGAAGGCTGCCCCTAAAAAAGCAAAAGTAGTAGCTAAGAAAAAACCTGCCCCTAAAAAAGCTGCTCCCAAGAAAAAGTCAGCTGCCAAAAAGAAAAAGTAAGAACTAAAAAACCGGGAAACATCCGATTCCCGGTTTTATCTTTGGCCGCTCGGAGAAGCTTAAACCTTTTGGAAGAAGGTCTTAAAAAAGAAGTTTTCCCTCGGACGGATAGATCCAATCTGGCCTCGAGATGAAAACGAATCCTAGTCCGGATTGGACCAAAATACAACATTTGTACCCGGTAAACCGGGAAATGATCTGGTTAAACAATTGTGGGACCACTCCCGCAAATACGGACACCTTACATGCAGTCAATGAATATCTGCAAGGCTATGCTGCACGAGGCGGTAGCACGGAAGTGCGCAAATACCCAACCGTTAAAAAAGCGATCCGCACTATTCTTGCGGAACTATTAGGCGTAGAAGCAGAAGAACTTTCTCTAATTCACCATACCAACGAAGGGATTGGATTTATTTCCCTGGGTCTGAAACTAAAAAGCGGAGACCGCATCCTTCTTCTGGAAAACGAATATCCTTCTAATATTTATCCTTGGGAACATTGGAAGGAAAAAGGAGTTTCCATTTCTTTTGTGCCAATGGCAGAAACTCCGGATGGATTTTTAGAAAACTTAAAATCCTCCATTACTCCTGACGTAAAAGTAGTGAGTCTCTCTGCAGTACATTGGTGCACCGGAATGCCTTTCCCATTAGAAGAAATCGGGAGTTTGCTCGCAGAGAAAGGAATCGAGTTCGTTTTGGATGGAGCCCAAGGAGTGGGACTTCTTCCAGTAAGACCTAGAGAAATGGGAATTTCTTATATGGCTTTCCCCGCGTGGAAATGGTTACTCGGGCCTTTAGGACTTGGAGTTTTATACATTGCCAAAGAGAAATTAGAAGGCCTAAATTTTCCTTTCAAGGGCACCGGCTCCGTGGTAAACGACGAGGTCTATTTACCTTATAGAGAAGAACTAAAAGGTACGGATCGTTACGAAATTTCCACAGTGAATTTTATAGATTGGGTCTATTTTCAATCCACATTAGAAATGCTTCATAAAGTAGGTTTTCATAATTCTATGGAAAGGATCTATGAGCTAGCGGATTATCTTTCAGATAAACTGAGGGATGCGGGTTGGAAACTTGCTTCTGACCATTTTCCGGATTTTAAAACAGGGATCGTAGTCGCAGAAAAAGAAGGACTCTCCATGGAAAACGTAGTTTCCAATCTTAAGAAAAATGGAGTCATGTGTGCACTTCGTTTGGGAAGGGTTCGGTTCTCTCCTCATATTTACCTGGCCAAGGAACAATTGGACAGAGTAGTGGATCTAGTTTCGAGATAAGAACTTGGCTTCTCTCTTCGAAAAGGCAGCCTTATTATTTCCACTCTGGGTCATCTGCGGTGTGACATTCAGTTGGTTTTTTCCATCTGTTCTCCACGGATTTAAAGGACCTTGGATCACTTATAGTTTAGGACTGACCATGTTAGGAATGGGTATCAGCCTAAGAACAGAAGATTTTACCAGAGTATTCAAAGCTCCTAAGCCAATCCTAATCGGTGTGATCGGTCAGTACACGATAATGCCTTTGACTGGTTGGTTCTTGGGGAACTTCTTCCAACTTCCTGCTCCTTTAGCTGTCGGGATTATTGTAGTTTCCTGTTGCCCGGGAGGAGTCGCCTCTAACGTGGTTTCCTTTTTGGCAAGAGGGGACTTGGCGTTATCAGTTACGATGACTGCGATCTCAACAGTTCTATCAGTGATCATGACTCCGGTTCTCACCTTGTTTTTAGTGGGAAATAGTGTGGGTGCAAACGCTTCCGGTCTATTTTTTGATACGGTCCAAGTGGTGATCCTTCCCGTGATCCTAGGAATTTTATTAAATCGTTATACTCCTAAATTTGCGGAGAAGGTGAAAATCGTTTCTCCTTTGATCGCAGTTATCCTGATCACATTGATTGTCGCCTCCATCATAGGTTCCGGAAAAGAAGCAGTGATCCGTTCCGGATTTCATTTAATTTCTTCCGTATTTTTACTTCATATCTCCGGATATTTTTTTGGGTATTGGGCGGCTTATTTTGGGACCAAATCTTTTGTATGCGCTCGCACAGTTTCCATCGAAGTGGGGATGCAGAACAGCGGATTGGGTGCGGTTCTGTCCCGGAACAATTTTTCCGACCCTTTGGTGGCGATTCCGGCTGCAATTTCCAGTTTTGTGCATTCTTTGATCGGAAGTGTTCTGGCCGGGATCTGGAGAAGGTCCATTCCGCAGGAAGAAAGGGAAAATTCGCCGATTTCAGCCGATCTTCCTTGATTTTTGGCTGTTCTTTTTTTTTATAGCATAATCAGTCCGAATAGTGTAAACTGAGCGGCCATTATTTTGGCCTAAACTCGGTAAATTCCAGTTCAGACCAATCTTAGCTAAGAGTATCATCCGTTATGAGAGAGATCATTAAGCTTTCTTGCCAGGTTTGTAAGAAAAATTCTTACTTCCAGACCAAGAACAAAAAGGCGAAATCCGAGAAGTTGGTAACGAAAAAATTCTGTAAATTTTGCCGTGCCCACGTCGAACATAAGGAATCTAAGGTATAATTCCAAATCAGATGGTGACTAAAAAAGCTGCATACGATAAAAAGGTCCTGAGTGAAATATCGGACCTTCTTTTAGAGAGAAAAAACTCTCTATTGGAGAAGTATGCGAAGTGGGAAGATAATAGCAAACCTTCCGGCCTGAAAGAAATGGGAGATATCGCAGATATCGCGTCGGAAATCAATGAAGAGATGTTGAGTTCCGTTTTAACCGAGTCAGAGATCGAGACCATCCGAGAAATCGACGTGGCTCTCGAGAAAATCGAGGACGGTTCCTATGGCATTTGCGAGGGGACCGGCAAAAAAATTCCTTTAGCCAGATTAAAGGCGATCCCTTGGACTCGCTATACTGTAGAATATGCCGAGGCTGTTTCCAAACATAAGGCTTCCGGCAAAAAAGGTCCACTTTCGGCAACGCTGACCGGGACCTATAAAATTCCGTCTGATCCAGATTCTCTTGACGATTAATTCTCCGCGCCGACACATTTAGCCTATTTTTTTGGATTGAAATCTACTCGTTTTCGGCGAGCATTTCCAATTCGTGCCAAATCTTTTCGCCCGATTGAGGCCTCTTAAAACTCCTACCTTTCTTACACTGATCTTAACAGTGATCCTGTCCTACCTATTGCTGCGTTGGACACTTGTAGTCAGGGATCCGGATGGGAACCTTGGAATTGTATGGATCCAATTCCTGGCTGGATTACTTCCCAATCTTCATCATAGAAAGTCCGGTAGAATGTTCACCGCAGCATTCGCGTTACTTTCTCCTGGATTATTGCTCTATGGAGAAGGCGGGTATTTATATTTATCCGCTCTATTTGCAGGAGCGATTTTCGGGATATTTTTACGCCAATATATCTCCACTTTTTACGGGCATCCTGCAAACGACGACGACCCTGTATTAAGATATTTTTATATAAACCGTCCTTATAAGAACTCTCTTGAGTTCACTAAAAATCCTAGAACTGCATTTGTAATCTTGGCATCGTTTTTACTTCTGGATAGGCTGCTTGCCTATTTCGGAACAGATCCTTTGACTTCTTGGATCTTGCAAGATACTGAATATTCTGCAGGGATCTCTTCTAAGTATGCGTTCGCATTGAGCTTGGACAGTATAGGTTCTTGGTTATCAGCATTCTTATACTTCTTCGCGGAAGAAACAAGTTCTCATGATACGGATCCACCAGGAAAACATTGGAGAACAGGGATCACTGCAGGTTTTACTGGAAATTTAATTTTAGGTGCGATCCAGGGGCTCGCACCTTCTACTGATTTTCCTTTTACCGCAGGAAACGCAGAAACATTCGGAGTCTCCGCATTCTTCCCGGATGCTGCTTCTTTTGGAATAGGAATGCCGATCCTATTCGGATTTTTCTTCTACCAGATCCATAGCCGGAATTGGCGAATCTCTTCTCGAGTTTTATTAAGTGTTGCTGTGTTTATTGCACTGGGACTGGCGGGGAAATACCAAAGTTCCGGTTATTGGCTTTTGATTATTTTCCAAACCGCTTTAGTCATAGGGCTTACTTACCAAAGAGGATTCAGAAATCCTATCTGGAAATATTCTTTTATTCCATTCGTTGTGCTTGGGACTATCTCCGTTTTGGTAGGAGTGTATTTTATAGGTGGAATGGATTGGGCGTTTACTCCTTGGCAATTGATCAGAGAAGATGCGTCTAACGCATGGACTAAGGGCAAAACGGTTTCCAAAATGTTGGAAATTTTCTGGAAGGACGGTTGGGTCCAGACATTATCGGCATGGAACTGGTTCAAAGAAGCCCCGGTATTCGGACAAGGATTCGGCGGATTTGCTCTGCATTGGATCGAATCAGGACCTAGAGGAGCTTATTCTCCAAATGGGACCCAAGACTTTGCATTAACTTCTTGGGTATTCTTACTTTCAGAGGGTGGGATCTTATTCTTCCTTCTATTCTTTGCCTGGGTAGGCTTGGAATCTTTTACAAGGACTTCTTATTGGTTTCTGCCACTTCTATTCTTTCCGGTTACATTCTATGAGCCTTGGACAAGCGGCGCAGGTATATTAGGTTTTCTTTTAATATGGCTTTTAAGCGCATCCGGACCTTCTACTCGAACCCTGCCTAAATGGTGGATGGTTCCGGCATTCAATCTTGTTTGTTTGTTATTCGGTTTGGGACTGACTGCGAAAGCGTTTATTCGACAATCTTCCCAATTGCAAGGTCCTGAATTCAGATACGAAGAAAGAAAAACCTATCAACTTTCCGCAAAGGCAAAATTCCAAGAGAAGGCTGGGGGAAGATATCATTCTTTCCGTTCAGGAACTTCTTGGATCTTGGGCGATAAAGGAAATATCAGTCTACGTATTGCTTTGGATGAGGCTCCTAAATCTGGAAAGCCAGTGTATATCCGTTGGATATTCTCCGATCAGAATGGTGTGGAATTACAATCCAGAAGCACTCCTTTGACTGCTACAGTAAACCAAGTAGGCTTAGGAGTTCCTGCAGGAGCGAAAACATTAACCGCAAAGGTGATGAGGATTTCTTGGTACCAAGCTGGGCCTTCCGAGTTCTATATCGGAACAGATGATTTTGACGGGCTCAATCGTATCCGTTAAAACTTAAATGTCTGTTTTAGTCGTATTTGATATAGATGGAACCTTAACGGATACTGTTTCTTTGCACAGAAAAGCTTTCCATGAAGTTTTGATTTCTTTCGGACTGCCTGGTTTAGGTTCCGAAATAAAAGAATATAAACATCATACAGATTCGAATATATTCAAAGAGATTTATACATCTTTTAAATCAGATTGGGATGAAAAGGTCTCTAAAAAATTCGAAGAAGAGTTGGCCCAAAATATAAAAGAGAAATTTCAAAAAGGAATTTCGGAAATTTCAGGGGCAAAAATCTTTTTAGAGAAACTGAGGTCTGCAATGATTCCTTTTGCATACGCAACTGGATCTTTTTATGAACCTGCATTCTTAAAATTAAAAGACTGCGGTCTTCCTCTGGATGTACCTCTTGCAACGGCTTCTTCTTTTTATGAAAGGGAATCCATCGTTCAGTCCGCAGTGGAAGAATCCAGTAAAAAGTATTCTAAAAGTTTTTCCAAGACGATTTGTTTTGGAGACGGGATTTGGGATTCCAAAACCGCACGAAACTTAGGTTTGGAATTTATTGGTATTACAGAAGATCCAAAACTTCATTCCGAATGGAAGGATCAGAACATACATCATGTATTTCGGGATTATTCAGATGATCTTTCTGTTCTTTCTGCAGTTTTAAGTTTTCGTACCGGAAAACGCATCTAATGTATTTCTGTATTGTTGTTTTATCCTGATAAACCATCTCCAGGCTAAAAGTCTCCAAGGGATTTTAGGGAATCTATACAATGCGCCACTTTCATGATTTGGATCTTCCGGTCTGAAGTTTTTCCAAACCGGAACTACAGGTATCTTCTCGAAATTTCTTCCGGCTATATAGAAGGAAACAGTGGTTTCTTTATTTAGTTCCGGCTCTCTGATCACAGGAGAATAAAAACCTTTTCTGGATAGAGAATAGGCTAGGCTCGGTTCCTCATCTCCTTGTGGTCCCAAGTTTACGGAAAGAAATAATGGGATTTTCAAAATTCTTTCTCTGAAGAAAGAAGGGTTGATCATACCTCTAAGCAGGAATAAAAATCCTAACCAAGCAGGATATTCCATGAATAACGTGATAAATTCTAAAGAGCTAATATTTGCCAGATAGTATGGGATCCATTCCGGAACGAATAGATAAAAGTTCAGACAAAAGATAGGAACTCCGAATAGGATTACTGAGATAAATGATCTAATCGTAGAAAGATCTCTTAATAAAGGAATTTCTTTTATATTCTCTTTGGATTGAGCAGCTCTTAACCAAGAATCATATCTGGAAAATTTGCGGATCATGGAATAATCATCCACATACAGATTTTCTGCCTGCAATAACTCGAATGGTAGAGTTACTTCTGCTTGGACTACGAGTAATTCTAAGGTCAAAAACGAAAGGCCTAGGATTAAGGGAATATAAACTGTTTCTAATCCTCCTCGTATGAGTAATAAGTTATAAAACCCGTGAAGAGTCACTAAAAAGGAAAATGTAGAAATAAGATCAAGGCCGGATAGATTTCCCTTTCTTGTTTGCAGGAATTTTAAAATAAAAAATCCTAATATACCTCCAGAAAAAGTATGTAACGGCAAGGAAGTCCCCGCTCTAAGTAAACCCTGCCAAAAGTCCAGTTTAAAAGAATAGAATACATTCTCAATACAACCGAAGGATGCTCCTAAGGTCAGACCGAAATATAATCCATCCGCAAGGTTGGAGGAATTTTTTACCTGTTTTAAAAATAGAAATATAAGGATTGCTTTGGAAGTCTCTTCCGGAATGGCCCCTACGAGCATTGCTTTAGAGAATGCGGAATAATTTTCGAATAGATCGAATACTCCGACTTCCCAAGCAAGAGCGATCCCAGTTGCGATCATCCCATAAAAAAATGCAAATGTTGTGAATGTGCTCCCCTGTCCGGAGTAGTAGGTCCTACGGTAAAAGTCCCAATAAAACCATGCGGCAAGGATTGCAGAGATTGGTTTGCCTATAAAGATCCAGTTTTCCATTCGCTTTAATAAAAAAGGCGCCGCTCGACAATTTTAAGCGACGCCTTTCAATCCGCAACTTTTGTAAGCGGGGGTTCTTAGTTTCTATACGACTAAACTTTGTTTTTTCCTTAGGAAATAAACGGCAATTCCGCCTGCGATGACTAATCCCAATGCATAGAAGATCGCAAATTTTTTCACAGAAAGAAACAGATAGCCGAGTAGGGTACTATCACTTGGGACAGGGAATACTTTGGATTCGTTCGTTACATCATAGTACCAAGTCTTGTATTCTTTTCCACCGGAAGACACCCAAAGATTGAACTCTGAATACCCTGATTCGGAGTCCTTTCTGATATCGTATCTCTCATACGGATATTTCCATGCACCTGGAACTAAGATCGCCCAAGGAAATCCTGTGCTATCCAGATATTTGTCAGTTCCGTTATTGTTCTTATACGATCCTGGAAAATGGATCTCTTGTTTTGTATTGATCACATACGCATACAGGTCGTAAGGGAAGGATCCTAATTTAGCTCTTTCTACAGGAGCATTGAATACGATCTCAACAGTCGCGATAAATCCGGCTTTGAACACATCACCTGGGTGAACGTTCTGGCCTCTAATGGTCTTGTTGGAATCATCAAAGATCTGATAACCTGATTTTAAGTTCGCGGCGCTAACACTTACAGTGTTTGTTGCAACTTCTACTTTTCCATCCGCTTGGGTCAGTTTATAAGTGATAGAAGCTCCTACATCAACAGGTAACTTGATAAAGAGTTGGTGTCTATAACCTGCACCTTTTGCAACGTGTTGGTAAGTTCCTCTTAATCTTACGATCTTTCCGGAAGAATTTAGATCTTCTTCATTTTTGAATTGGATCACATAGTCGTTTAAGTCCGCGTCGCCTGCGGAAGGATAGGAATCCTCATAAGCAACAGTGAATACTCCCTCTGCAGGGTAAGCAACTTCTGTGGAACGGGTAGCATCATTCGGATAAATATCCGTATCGTCTGGTATTCCGTCTCCGTCTGTGTCTGCTACTTGAGATGCAGGAAGATTGATCTCATATCGGATCGTTCTGTTGATCCCAAGAACGGATTCCAAACTGATATATTGAGTAATGGATTCTCCTCCGATCGAAATATCGATTGTGACATTTCCCACGGAAGTTGGAACAGTTAATGTTCCGGTAACTTTTCCGGAAGAATCGGAAACACCTTGGAATAGTATATTATTATTCTCATCATATACTAGAACAGTGGCTCCAGCTACCACATTCGATTTTTTATCCAATACGGTAAGGTTCAACGGAATATTGATCGTGGTATTATAGTTAAAAGTAGAATCTCCTTTTGGATCTTCTACGACTACTACAGCAACTGTAGGAGTTCCAGAAGAATCGTTAGATCCTGATCCACTATTATTGGAACTACTCCCTGAATTAGAATCTGAACCGGTGTTTGTGTTATCGGAAGAAGATCCTGAGTTCTCGTTATTAGATGACCCATTGGAAGCTGTGTTATTTTCTGAACCAGAATTCGAAGAAGAGTTGGAGTTGCTGCTTTCGTCGGAAGAATTACCCGAATTACTTGCTGTATCAGAAGGAGAAGAACTTGATCCGGAGTTGGAATCATTAGAACTTCCTGAATTTCCGGAAGAACCGCTGTTCGAATTTCCGCTTCCTGAATTAGAATTAGAATCTGATGGAGTAGAGGTGGAGCCTCCGCTATTGTTCGTGTTATCCGCAGGTGGGGTCACAGGATTTCCGGAACCATCTCCTGGAACAAATACTACTCCAGGGCTACCACTGTTTCCCGGAAGTCCTCCGGTTGCGGTGTGTTGGCTACCTAAGAAAAAAAACGGAAGTAATAGGCCATTCTTCTTATCGCCACAGTTATAAATGAACCCGGCAATCATCGCCAAGGCTAGGAACTTTTTCATGAAGGGTAACCCCACTCTAATCTCTTTAGGTTAGGAGACGGGGCGAAAAGTGTTGGTACTACGATTTATTAGGTTTTTTTCCTATATGGAGGACACTATTCCCGAATACGAAATTGGTATATCTGACCTTCTCAAAACCAGTTTGTTCCAATTTGGATTTTAAACCTTCTTGGTCTGGATAATAGAGAGAAGAGACCGGCAAATAATCGAACATTTCATTTTTGCCTCCCCAGAGCACGTAACCGAAAAGAGGAACGATCCTGAAAAAATAAAAATCTGCAAATGCTTTTATAAAGGGATTTTTGACCTTTCCTACGTCCAGGTTTGCAAATACTCCACCCGGCTTGAGTATTCTATAAATTTCTGACAGAGCCTTGTCCAGGTTGTTCACATTCCTTAGGCCGAAACCAATGCTGACTGCGTCCAGACTTTCACTTTTGACCTGAGAAAGATTGGTGGCATCTCCCCATTCTATTTTCACTCTGCCTTGGCTGATCGGCTTTTCGAGTCTTGTTTTTGCGACTTCTAACATGTTTTCCGAGAAGTCCAGGCTTAGTAAAGATTCCACTCTTTGGGACTTTTCTAAACGAACTGAGATGTCTCCGGTTCCGCAACATAGATCTAATACTCGGAGAGGCCCTTTGGTTTCAGTCTCGATCTCTTCTACCAGTTTATTCTTCCAAGATCGATGTAAGAAGAAGCTACTACAATCGTTGAAACGATCATACTTGGAAGCGATCTTATTGAAATTTACTCGAACGAAATCCGCCTTCGTATCTGAAGAAGGCATTTGAAAAGAAGCCATTTCCCTTAGGATTTCGACGAATCTCTCCGGCGCAAGAGGGATTTGGATTTTTGTTCGGATGACAGAAAGTGGAAGTCCTCGTATTTTGGAGAAACGATGAAAGACCTAGGCTTTCTACAAGGATTGGATTGGGTTTCAAGCCTGATCATCCTTCTTTCCGTTTGGAATCTTGGAACCTTTATCCATGTATGGAGCATTCTTCCCAAAAGAAAAGAATCCTTAAAACAAAACTTCTTAACTGAGAACAATCCATCCATCTGGGAAGAAAAACTTTCAGAAGTATTATTTCCCATTGAAACCAAACTTTCCTGGATGAAACATTTGGCAGGAATTTCAACAATGCTTGGATTATTAGGGACAGTGCTCGGGATTTCTGAGGCATTCTCCTCTTTACAAGCTGCAGGAACAGTGAGTTTAGATGCATTTGCAGGTGGGATCAAACTCGCACTTGTGACCACAATTCTTGGATTGTTCGTGGCGATCCCTTCCTTGTTCGGATTCCAATTTTTAAAACATAGATTACTAGACTTGGAAAGAGAAGCTCTATCCTGGTTAAAGATCCCTCCTAGATAAAGACAGATGAGAAAGTCGATCTTAAAAGAAGAAGATCCAGGAATAGACCTGACTAGTTTTATAGACGTAGTGTTTATACTTCTAGTTTTTGTAATGTTGGCAGTAAGTTTCCGAAAAGAGATTAGATCTATTCCATTAGAACTTCCTAAAGTAGGACAGGGGGAAGACCCAAAGGGTGAAAGGGTAGAATTTGCACTTTTACCGGACGGCTCCTATAGGATCGGAGAAGAAAAAGTCCCAAAAAAAGTCTTGGAAGAAAAGCTAAGACAAGGACTTGTAAAAGAAAAAGAAGTCCGGTTTTTCGCGGACAAAACTGCAAACTATGAGGAGATCGTAAAAGTATTGGATTTGCTCAGTAGGTCTGGTGCTTCTTCCCTGGAACTTGCTGTCCAAGGCCAAAAATAATATTAAAGATCCTTTAACTTAGGATTATTCTTATGACGATCTTTGTCACGAGTCGTGTTCTTTTCCAAGGTCCCCTTAAAAGCTTCTTCCATTGAAATTCCCATTTGGTTTGCTAAACAAGTAAGGACAAAAAGTATATCTCCTAGTTCCTTGGATAAACCTTCCGGATCTTCTCCCTTCTTGAAAGATTGGTCTCCGTATTTTCTTGCGACTAAGCGAGAAAATTCTCCCACTTCTTCCATTAAGATAGCTAGGTTTGTAAGTTCTGAAAAATATTTAACCCCGATGGTTTTGATCCACTCATCTACCGTCTTTTGGGCTTCGTCGAAGTTCATTTTACTTTAGGAAGATTTCCCTTTTCCTGCAAAAATTCCACAAGAAATCTAGTAGGTTCTGCATAACATCCGCCGCTGAGATGATGTGGATCTATGAACTTTTGGCATTTCATTCTGGAACGATATTCTTCCATATCTAATACCAAAGTTTCCGGATATTCTTGGATCAGTTTATTCCTTAAATTGATCCAATCTTGGAAGAATGCAGCAGATCTGACTTTTTCGGAGAACGTGGAATATAGCAAAGGAGTCCATAAGACTACTTTAATATGATTCTCTCTTGCGGTTTTTAGGAAATTTCTGAGGAAGTATTCTTGTACTTTGGAACTTTTAAAGTTCTTATAGGATTCGTTAAAAATTCTCTCCGACTCTGAACCTAACTTATCTTCCGGAGTATTTGCCAGAAGTCCATTTGGGATCCCACCCTTAAACTTGTCTGATTCATTGATCAGAATATCTCGAATGAATATAAGTTGTTGGACTTCCCCAGGATTTTTGATCCTGGAAAATGCTTCTTTGAATCTAGGAGGAAATACGGAAGTTCTGAATACTCTCGCTTTTAAAAAACTATCCCATTCATTCGTGGAAAATATATCCCAGTATCTTAAGAAGAAAGGGAAGTCATACGAATAACGTAATGGATATCTATTTGCGAAGTCCGTTCCTGAATCGGGATAATATTCTAAAATCGCATAGTCCAAAGGAATTTTTCTAGAAAGAAGTTTTTCCAAAGTAAAATTATGGAAAGAATAAGGAGCAGAAGGCCCTGAAAGGTTATATACGATCAGGCCTGGACTTTCTTTTTCAAATTCTTCAAGTGAGAATTCTCCCATATGAGAGGTCCCGAAGAATGTGAGCACCTTTTGGTCTTCCTTTTTGGAATCGGTTTCTTTCTTCATGGTAGAAAGAACCTTATCTTTCATATTATAAAAATAATATTCTGCACCAGTTTCCGTATAGGGTCTGATTTTTTCGGAAGAAAGTATCCTGTCCCATACAATTAATAAGGCGGCAATCCCAAGTGGGATCCAAAGAATTTTGCGATGTAACAGAGGGATTCTTTTCATAATCTAAAATGCGAAGTAGATGAAGTCTTGTCCCTTGCCCGCGTAATTTCCAAAGATCAAAGCTCCGATCAAAAGAAAGGCAAGTAAAAGTTTGGTCCTATTTCTTTGGAACCAAAGCGGATAATGTTTAGGTGCTTCCGCGGCATGGAAAATAATTCCACCTATAATATAAGGAATTGCTAAATTGAAAGAAAGAGTATTGGCCTGTTCAGGGCGAATATGATAGAACCAACTTTCGAAAAAGTAAAAAGAATCTCCTATGCTAAAAGAACGGAAGAATACGGCAGCTAACGTAAACAGAACATAGGTCCAAAAGATCCGAATTCCCGTGAAAAATTTTCCTACTTCAGGTAGGATTTTGATGCCCTTTCTTTCAAAGGTTCTTTCTACAAATAAGAATAGCCCGTGAGAAAGTCCCCAAGCTAAGAAAGTCCAGTTGGCTCCATGCCATAGACCACCTAAAGCGAATGTGATCGTTTGGTTAATATTGGTTCTGGCTTCGGAACCTCTACTTCCACCTAACGGAATATAGATATAATCTTTGAGCCAGGTGCCCAAGGTAATATGCCATTTTCTCCAAAGCTCGTGGATATTCTTACTGAAGAATGGAGCGTTGAAGTTTCTAGGAATATTAAATCCGAATAATAGAGCGCATCCTCTTGCTACGTCGGTATATCCGGAGAAGTCTGAATATACCTGCCAAGTAAATCCGATTGCTGCTAACAGAAGGGAGCCGCTTCCATATTCTTTTGGTCTTAAGAACACAGGATCGATCAGAGTTCCTAAATTGTCTGCAATTAGGATCTTCTTACATGCCCCTAGTCCGACTAAGAATAGTCCAGTATAGATCGCAGTTTTATGGATGCGTAAATGTTCTAATCTTGGAAAAAAATCTTTCGCTCTCATGATAGGTCCTGCGACCAATTGAGGGAAGAATAATAAGAACAAAGTAAAGTGGAAGAAATTCGGAAGCTCTTTTACTTTTCCACGATATACATCTATCACGAATGCCATTACTTGGAATGTATAAAAGCTGATCGCTAAAGGAAGAATGATCCTGAAAGAGAATGTGCTTGTATTGAACAGAGATAAGTTCGTGACGTAGAAAAGATTGTCCGATATGAAATAAAAATATTTGAATATTCCTAAATTGATCAGGTCTATCAGAACGATGATCGTAAGTAACTTTTTACTTTTTGTTTTAGCGATCGGCTTTAGAAAAAGATAATTTATGAATACGATCCCTAATAGATGTAATAGGAAGGGTGGATTCCAAGAAGCGTAAAATACCAAGGATGCAATGAGCAGGATCCATTCTCTGTACTTGCGGCTTTCCCAAGACCAGTACAGAACATAAACGATCAGGAAGAATACGAAAAATAAAGTGGAAGTAAAGATCATCTTTATTTTTTCCGAGTTAATCCTAGGATAGAGGGCAAATCAGCTGAGAATATCGCGGAAAATTTTTCCATTCCGGCCTTATTCAAATGGATGAGATCGTAATAATAATCCCCATTATTTGGCCCATCTAAGCTCGCTTGGTAGTCGAGTAGAGGAGTGCTTGGATCGATCTTTTGGATCTCTTCTTCCCAAATACGATTTCTATCCGGGCTTCTCCAATTTTTAATGATCTCGCTATAAGGCGCGATCACTCCGATGATCTTGATCTTGTGTCCGTTCTCCAAACCGACTTGGCGAATATCATTATGCAGTATTTTTAATCTATGGAAGTAGTTATTCACCTGTTTGGTTCTTTCTACCTTAACGGGAGTTCTTTCGCCCAAGCCACATGTGTCCCAAATCGCCTTTTTATGGAATTGGTCCGAGCCTGCAGGAGCAGGTATCCCGTTCCCAGGATTTGTGATCTTCAAGCAGGATTTAATATCTTTCACTTCCGGGAACATACTGATGCTTGGAAGATTAGTATTCTCATGAGGCCAAGGAGTGAGTTTGATTTCTTTTTTCCTTCTGCCAATGTCTTTCAGTCGTTTTGAAGGATCTAGTATAAAATCGCGGATGTCTCTTCTATAAGCGATGCTCTTGAACGCTAAAAACCCAAGGTCATCATAACGCACATTATAATTGAATTCGTAAATTAAAGGAAATGCCAACCTTCTATCCAACTCTCCGAGCATCGCAAGAGTGTGGATTTGCAGATCTTCTTGGTCCACCCAAGGAGTGGAGATCTCTAATATATGTAAAACAGTATGCACTTTAGGAAATTTAGGAAGAAGGTTGCGTACAAGAGCATCTTGTACTACGAGCTCAGTTCCTTCCATCGCGATGGACTGGATCTTTTCGCCATAAGGTTCTAAAGTTTCATTTAAAGTTTTGAGCGAGAGTCCTTGGTGAGCGACCGAGGTCCCAAGAAGAAGTATTGTAGGTTCGAATTCGGCCTTCTTTTCCAAAACATAATCAGTGTTTCGGATAACGTTTGCCGCAAACGATCCCTTTTTAAGATAAGGCCTATAAACTCCTGTCTGCAGGCACAGATCGAATAGGGCCAGAACTATAACTGGTATCCAAAAACTTCTCTGACGGATCAAACTGATATACGGATTCATATTCGCCTCAGAAATCGAAATACAGGAAGTTTTGGCCTCCTGCTCCGAAGAACAGAATGATAAATAGATTCGCTGTAACGAATACCCCGAACTTTTTCTTGTTTTCCACGATTGTTTCTATCGTGTTTCGGGAGAAATAATAGGAAAGAATGAAGCAGATCACGAGTAATATTCCGTAATCGTAATTTACGAATGTTTTAACGGAATAGATCCCGCCTGGAACTGCAAATACAAGTGATTTCATCATTGCCCAGGCGGCCTTCATTGTTTTTGCACGGAACAAGATGAATCCGAAGGAAAGGCAGAACATTGTGAAAACTCGAGCTCCGATATCGTAGCTCAAGCCACCTTTTTCGTTCAGCCAAATAGCAATTTTGGTTTTAGAATATTCTCTATGAATACCAAGCATAACTCCTTGCCAGAGTCCCCATAAAACGAAGTGATAAGCTGCTCCATGCCAGATACCTGCGAATAACCAGGTAATAAAAAGATTTCTGTATCCTTTTAAAACCCCAACTCTAGAACCGCCGAGAGGAATATAGATATAGTCTCTGATCCAAGTGGAGAATGAAATATGCCAACGAGACCAATGGTCCGCAATATTTCTAGCAACCATCGGGAAATTGAAGTTTGGATCGAATTTATATCCGAAAAGCCTTGCTGTTCCGATTGCGATATCAGTATACCCTGCAAAGTCAAAATAGATCTGCCAGCCGAAAGCCATTGCTCCGACCCAGATCTCAGCAGGATTAAGAATTTTATAATTATTGAATGTAAAGTCTACTACCTTTGCCAGGTTGTCCGCGAATACGATCTTTCTAGTGAATCCCATCAGGATCTGAGCAAAAGCGATCTGCACATCTTCTGCAGTAACCTTCGGCGTATCGTCTAAGTCTCTAAAAAAAGTATGTGCACGAACAATTGGTCCAGCGACCAATTGAGGGAAGAAGGAAACGTACAACGCGAAGTCTAAGAAAGATTTACGAGCTTCCAGGTTCCTACGGAATACGTCTATGGTATAACTCATGGACTGGAATGTATAAAATGAAATACCGACAGGCAAAATGATCTTTAGATGTTCTATCTTAAGCGGTTCGCCGGATGAGATTTGATTGAATAGGTCGGCAAAAACTTCTAAAAGGAAGTTTGTGTATTTGAAATACGCCAAGATCCCTAAATTTGTGATCAAAGAAGCGATCAAACATAGTCTTCTGAATTTTTCAGAGGCTCCTTCTTTGCTCATCAATCTTCCTGCAGCATAGTCCACGACCATGGAAACGATCAGAATGATGATATATAAGTTGATATTAAAATTACAGAAGGATAGATCGATCCAGTTCTCATACCAAGTAGAGGTTCGGATATCGTCACAAACTATGGAAGCAGGATGCCAAGCGTTATAAAAGTAGAGACTGGCAAGAAGAAGGAAAACCCTTTGGTATGTACCTTTTAGGATTTTTGCTAGGATTAAAACGATCGGCAAAAATAATAGAAAATGGGCTGAATTGAACAGCATTCGTTCGTTTATCCTCGACTCCTGTGCAGTTTTTTGGATTGAGGGAAACCCACAAGCACTTATTTACTCGTTTAGATATACCGGTTCAGGAGTGATACGCTCATACTTATCTTCAATTCCTTCTATAAAACTTTTATGGGATCTTTCAGATCTTGGAAGAGTAGAATAAGTGAAATTGACTAGAAAAAGTAAACTTACATAAGAGAAAAAAATAATATGAGAGATAGATCTTATTCCGAATCTGAAGTTTTCAAATTCCAAAGAACGAAACACTAAAGCTGCAAAGATGAGAAGTCCTATCACAGAAGAGACCCAGAACTCGAAAAAATAACCTTCCCACCAAGTATAGAATACAAATGAAGGGATCAGCCAAAAGAATAAAAGAATGAGTTCTGTTTTGTAGGACTTCCAAAGACGGAGCCAATTTAAGAATGCTAACAATAAGATCCCGACCCAAAAGCCAAGATTGAGATTATAAGGAAAACTTTTGAGAGACGTAAGATCATTTGTATTGACCCTGAGTCCATTCTTCACACCTTCGAAATTTAGGAATGCGTCTCCTATTCCTCTATAAAAATTCATGATATAATTTTTGGGTCCAGGAGCTGCTCCCCATCTTTCCTGCGAAGCGTATAAAAATAGCCAGTTGGCAAAATTTTTCTCACTTTCGATCGGAGCAGTTAGATTTCTTTCTAAAAGGATAAATCCTACATACAAATAAGAAAGTGTGAGGATGAGTACTACGGAGAGTAAATATACAAAGATGAGTTTTAGTTTATAAGAATATTCGAAACTTCTTCCTCTCCATTTATTTGCAAGAAGAACAGAAGCAGGCACAAATGTCAGAAAAATTGTATCTGATTGGTGGTAGTAAACATTCCAAACCTGCAAAAATCCTGCGATAAACAGTTTGCCGGGAGACCAACCGTTCTTAGAATTCCAAACGCAGAGTAAAAATAGGGCAGCAGTAAAACAGGAATGGATAAGGGGGGTATCATTATGCTGGGCATAAAACCAAAACCCTTGAGAACAATGGACAGCGAGTCCCAAAAGAACTGCACCGACCATGTCCTTATACAATCTCCAATATGAGAGCATAAGTATAAAAATAAAGAAAGATGCGACTACTAATACTCTAAGTCTAAGTCCGAACATGGCAGAGTCAGGCCCATGAAACCAATGCCAAAATTTTAAATATAATAATCCTGTACTTTCAAAACCTATATGATGAGGATTGAAGAATACCTTCCAGTATTTGTTAGTAACTATATTATGAGTGTATACGATGGAGTCCCAATCGTAATGTCTGGATAAAAATCTAAGATCAAATAAAAATAATATCCCGGTAAAACAAACTAGAAACAGAAAGCCTGCCCAAATAAAAGGAGAACGAAATATATTCTCCGCTTTCTTAAGGAACTCTAGACTTTCCAGGGAACGTTTGAACATTAAACGGATCTGAACACAGAGGATAAAAATTCCCGATTACTTTTCGAGAAGAAGTAAGGAGATTCAGCAAGCACTGAATTTTCAGTTTCGGAAAGATGTATCCTAAAAGATAATTTTTCTAAACCTAAGAGCGAACGGAACCATCCGGATTTATGGTGGATCTGTAAACCGGTTTGGTCCGGATTCCAACGAATGGTTTCCTTTCCTAAAAATCCCCATTTGGTGACCGCGAGCCTGCTTTCTTCCGTAACAAAAGTTTGGAATAGATTCTTTCTTAAGAATCGAACCAGATCTAAAAAGAATGCAAATGCGATATAAGAGATCACAAAAAGTGCGGTATAGTCGTATAATCTTTTGTCTGTGAGAAGAGAAAGTTTTAATACTTTGGTGATTTGTAATAGTTCTACAAATTTGAAAATCCAAGTAGAGACCAAGGCCCTTAAAGGAAATAAATAGAATAAAAATACTCCGTAAACTAGGATCGCAAAGAAAGGAGGTATATAATTGATCCTTAACTTACTTTTTTTGATTCTGGAGGATCTGATTTCCGGTTCGGAGTTCTCCCAATTCCACCATACGGATTTGGATATATCGGATTTGTTCATACTTTGAGGGCCTAGGAGTTTTTCTTTCTTGATTTCCAAAGTTCTACGAGAGAGTTTTCGACTAATTTTGCGGTGGAATCCCAAGACCAATCGTTTCTACTCGGCTTTCTGCCATAGATCCCTTTTTTACCGGCCAGGGAAAGTGCGTTTTTCCAAGCCTCTAAATTCTTAGGAGAAACGAAAGCATCCGTAAGCTCGTCCAAAACCTCATGAAAGACAGGAATATCCGAGACGATACAAGGTTTATTTTCTCGAATAGCTTCTAATAATGGCAGACCAAAACCTTCATGTAAAGAAGGGAAGATAAAGTAAGAGCAATTTTTGTAAAGCCAACCCAGTTTAGAATCGTCAGGATTTTCTATAAAATAGATCCCGTCTTTCTCCAAACCGCCTTCTTTTAAAAGAGAGGTTAGACCTTCCGATTTCCAACCTAATCTTCCTGCAAGAACGAGAGGGTATGGAAAATTCGGTTCTTCCTTTTTTAGGGAAAGGTAAGCCTCTACAAGAGTACTTAGATTTTTCCTAGGCTCTAATGTTCCAACAGAGAATAGAAAATTTTTAGGCAGAGTTTTTTCAGGAGCAGAGATAGAGCCAAAACCTTGGACTCCCGGATAAACTACTTCTAATTTTGGCTCTAACTCAGGTAAAAAATTTAGAATATCATTCTTAGTATTTTGAGAAAGGCATAGAACTTTATCCGCTTTTTTTAAAGTGATCGGAGACATGATCTTATGCTGCCAATAATTTGCAGTTGTCATCGTTTCCGGAGCAGACTTGAAATTTAGATCATGATAATTTACTAAAGTGGGGATTTTTAGACCAAAGGCGGGAAGTAGCTGCAAAGTTCCCCAAAAAAGATCTATCCTATGTTTTTTTACCAAAGAAGGTATGATCAAGTTCAACCATAAAACTCCCGGGAGTTTGCTTGGAATAAAAGTAGGAGTAAGGCCTATCAGATGATTGAATACAGGATGGATCGGTTTATTTGAATAAAGATAATATTCTAAAGGAGAATCAGGACGTAAAAGTCTTTGTAAAACTTCCGCAAGGTATCTGGAATTTCCTGTTATCCCATAAGACAAGGGTCTTGCATCTACTGCAACCCTTGGTTTGTATTTTAAATTTTCCTTTTTTAGCATAGTATCCTAACGGCTAAGCAATTCTGTCCGAATAGAAAGTGCATACGTACTGTATTAAAGAAGTATATAATAAGAAGGAAAACATAAGTATTGCTTCTTCCGCTATATTTCCTATAAAACTTCTATTTAAAAGTAGAACTAATATCGAAACGGAGATAAAGATCGTAGCGGATCTATATTCTATCAATTTCACTTTCCATTTTTCCCAGACCAGAAGTGGCTCTCCCTGTTCTGGCCAAAGTTTGGAGAGAGCAAACGCTGTTGGGAATAATAAAAATACGAATGCATGTATCCAAGAGATCCCACTGAAAATTACGGAAAAGAAGAATAGTCCGGATAGTACGAATCCTTCCGATGCACCTTTATACACTCTATATAAATAAGGACCTACAATTCCCAAACTTAAGATTCCGGAAATGATCTTTACGTGATTTACTGTTAACGTAGTAAATGGCATTCCGAATCGCCCTTGGTTTAACAGATCAGAATATGCTAAAAAGTATTTAGCCAAAGTAGAATTCAAACTTTGGTTATTCTTCCATGCACGCAAAGCCGGAGATTTAAGATACTTATCTAAAACTAAATCATACCAAGTTTGGTTCATCTTCCAAGTGAACTCTGGATTATATAATGCAGGTAGCGCGATCCAACCTAAAGCAAAGATAATCGTATAAACGATCACCATCGGCCTTTTTTTGTATAAGAAATAAAACAAGAATGCTGCAGGAGTGATCTTGATCACAATTGCGAGGGACAAAACAAGTCCAGACAACCAATCCTTTTGAGCGGAAACGGAGACCAAGATCAGGAATAAGAGTAAGAACCCGACTTGGTTATTGTTTTGATGATTCTCTACAAATCGTAGAGATAAAAGTAAGACCGCGGATAAGAATAAAAAGGATTTCTCTCTTCCTATAAGTTTCCCGATCAGCAATAAGCTTAAGATCAAAGCTATAAAGTTGATTGTGAAAAATATTCCGGAAGCGACTTCGAAAGGAAGGCCTGAAATTGGAATGAGCAAGAACGCAAAAGTAGGGGGATAAATATAGGAGCCTACATTCTCCACTTTTGCTTTGATCCTAAAGAACACTTCAGGATCGAATATCTGGTCTATCTTTAATTTGCCGCTTTCGAATTCTTGGACCACTTCAGACAACGCGTCCAGACTATATAGGTCCTTGCCTTGTTTGAAATTACGGGAAGCTTCGTAATAGTCTGAAAAATCGGAAGATTGTTCGGTGCGACTGAACCCGTTTGCGTAAAGAAAAGCTAAGAATAGAAAGAATACTAAAACAGGGCCGGACTTTTTGAGGTCGATCCGCATTCAGGTACTCTTTTCTGTCCGCCCGAAAAAGCCAAGAAATTAAAAATCGGTTCCCGAATTCTTCGGATCCAATTCATTGGAAGAATGGAATTCCAAGATCTGTCCGATTTTGATTTCGAACTTCCCGAAGAGCAGATCGCAAAATTTCCGGCGGCCAAAAGAGATAAAAGTAGGCTGCTTGTTTTAGGAAGGACCCAAAATTTTTTAAAAGAAGAAAGTGAATTTTCCAAAATACTAAACTATCTCCGTGAAGGAGATGTATTGGTAGCAAATGCAACCAGAGTTTCCAAACGAAGAGTATTCCTGATAACTAAAACTGGGAGAAGACATGAGGCAATGTTCCTTTCCGAATCAGAACCTGGGACTTGGAAAACTCTTACTAGAAATTCTAAAAAGCTGAAGTTAGGAGACATTGTCTCCGACGAGGCAACTGGAAAATTTCTTTTTTCAGTTGAACGAAAAGAAGAAGAATTTACAATCTTTCGATCAGAGACCCAACTCGATGAAAACTCATTTGAGATCATAGGTCGCACTCCTATTCCTCCGTACTTCAAAAGGGAAAGTACATCTGAGGACGACATACGTTACCAAACTGTGTATTCTAAAAACCTAGGCTCAGTTGCAGCTCCTACAGCGGGTTTACATTTTACTCCGGAACTATTAGAAGAACTGAAAAATCGGAACATAGAATTTCTAAAACTAGAATTGAAAGTAGGTTATGGAACATTTCAATCCTTGAATGAAGATCATTTTACGAATAAAAAATTGCATGAAGAAGAATTCGATCTTCCCATTGAGACTAAAAATGTTTTGGATTCCGCTAAGAAGAATGGCAAAAGGATCATTTCCGTTGGTACTACTACTCTAAGAGCATTAGAATCCGCTTACGATCCAAATACTAAAACTTTTCAATCAGGAGAAGGAAAAACAAGACTGTTTTTACAGCCGGAAGATTCTATACTGAGTTGCGAAGGTTTGATTACGAATTTTCACCTTCCTCAAAGTAGCTTACTTTTGTTAGTAAGCGCATTTGCAGAAAAAGAAAAAATACTGAGGGCTTACAAATTCGCAATAGAACAAAATTTTCGTTTTTTTTCCTACGGAGATTCTATGCTAATTTTGGATCCTGAAAAAGTCTGATCCGAACTTATTTAATTGAGGAATTCTAAGCCGAAACGAAAATGGGAAAGGTGTTAAAAAAGGTTCTTCCTTCCCAAACTGAAATTAGATTTAAAGCGGCAAAGCCGGCAAGATTGAACGGACTGCCTGACTTTTTAGTATTTCACAAGGAAGAGGTGAGAACATTCCGCCAAGCCCTGGGAAACCCCGGACTCTTCCGACATATTCTAATTACCGGTCCAGAGATAGAGGCAAACCTTCTACAATTCGGACAATACCTGGAAGAGATCGTAAAAGACCAACCGGTAGTCGCTGAACCAAATCCTACCTTACTTTCCTTGGCAGGTTTTCCTTTGGAGAATAAGTATAGGCCTGGAAAAATTTCAGAAGCGAACGGAGGACTTTTACTTCTTCCGATCAAACCATTTGTAGAAGATCCGGATCTTTATTATTTTCTAAAAGGTGTTCTTCTTACGGGCAAGATAGATTTTCTTTCTCTTCCGGAAGGATCAGATTCTAAAAATATCAATCGATTTCATCCTAGTATAGATTCCAGATTCAGGCTTATCCTAGTGGGAGAAGAAACAGAAGTGGATTCTATCTCCCAAATAGACGCCGACTTTTACGGGAGTTTTGATTTTAAAATTCACATGCCGTATGAGATCAGTTTGGAAAAATCTTGGCTTCCTGTTTTTTCGGGACTAGTTAAATCTTGGGAGAAGCCAGGGTATCCTCCTTTGGACCAAGCGGCTCTAGATTCACTTCTGGAACTTGCGCTCAGATGGAATGATAGCCAAACTAGACTTTCTTTACATCTTTCGGAACTTCGTTCTTTCGTGAGAGAAGTATTAGCATTTAATAATAAAGGCAAGAAGTCAGTGGGACGGGCAGAGATAGAAGCAGGCCCTTCTCTTATTCAAAAAAGAACCGCTATCCATAAAAGAAAATATATAGAAAATATCAAAGAAGGTCTTATCTCCGTTCCTCTCAAAGGAAAGAAAACAGGGCGGATCAACGGGCTTTCGGTAATTTTATTGCAGTCTTCTCTTTTGGATTTCGGACAGGTGAATCAAGTATCTGCCAGGGTTTCCTTGGGTTCCGGAAATCTGATCAATATAGAAAGAGAAGTAAATCTTTCAGGAAGCCTTCATGATAAGGGAGTGTTTATTCTACAGTCCTATATCAAAGGAATGTTCTCTCATACACAATCTTTCGGTCTGGATGCTTCTATTCTATTCGAGCAAAATAGTTCTCCGATTGATGGGGACTCAGCAAGCTGCGCTGAACTTTTGGCACTTCTTTCTGCTCTTTCCGGATTGGAGATACCTTGTAATATTGCGGTGACAGGTGCTCTTTCTCAGTACGGGGACATTCTTCCTGTGGGTTCTGTGAATACTAAGATACAGGCTTGGTTTGATGTGATCCGACTCACAGGTTCTACCCGAGATAAATATAAAATCTATATTCCGAAAGACAATATGAGAGATCTGAATCTTCCTCGTGAGATCCGTGAAAGTATGAAAAAGGGGAATTTCCAGATATTCTCCTGTTCTCACGTAGAAGATCTGATCCCGGATATTTTTGGAGTCCCGGCTGGTAGGATCTCCAAATCAGGCAAATATCCGAACGGTTCACTTTTTAGGATCATAGAAGAACGAATAGATCGCAAACGAGATGGCGAAGAGGCCTAACTCGCAAAAATAGCCGGTCGGTACTGATTTTTTCTCAGAATTCCTCTAATCAGTCTGCCCTGAAACGACCGATACTCTGTATAGAGTCATGAAACGCCGGGCGAACATCAATATTGAGTCTTCCTTGTTGGTAACCTTGGTTGCGAGTATGGGATTCTTAGTCAGTTTGGGAATTGGCCCTGTCAGGACCGGAGGTTTTTTAACCGATGAACCTGTCTTAAGAGAATTCATTCCCGACCAATTTACTTGGGAACCAAGCTCTGAACAGATCCGAGATCTGCCTGAGAGAGTAGGAGAAACCGGACCCAGCCTGGTTTAATTTCTTGCTCCGCTTCCCGGTCTGAAAATCCTATCAAGAAAGACCGGGAGTGTTCGATGTTTGGCAAAAGTTTAGATAATCTAAAACAAATGAACCAGATGCGGGTTCGTATGAAAAAATTGGAGAAGGAACTGGAGGCTCTGACCTTCGAGGGAAAATCCAAGAACGAATTGGTCATCTGCATTACCGACGGTAAACAAACCGTGCAAGAAATCCGTATCGAAGATTCTTTGCTTGCTAAAAACGATAAAAAACTACTTCAAAAAAGTATAAAGCAGGCTGTGAACCAATCCATGGAAGCAGCTCAGAAAGTTGCGGAAGAAAGAATGGGAGAATTCAAATCTCTTCTTTCCGGAATGCCTTAATTATAGGCCCTTATATTCGCTAAAAATTTTCTGTTTCGTCCGATTCCGAGAGAGTTTAAAGAATTCATGAGGGCAGATCGGACGAGAATCGGTAGACTCAGGAAGAACAATCGCCTCTTCTCCACCTTCGTCGTCATTCTCTGTAATTCCCAAAGATACCGAAATATCTCCTGATCTTTTCATCTCAGTATTGATCTGCAGAGAATATAGGTTTCCATCTATATTCTTTTTTAATAATACTAGTCTTCCAATAGCGCTCGAATTGGAGCGATCCGCTTTTACGAATTGGATCTGTCCTGGGTTCAATTCTCCTAACGGAGTAATTTCGGGTATTCTGAGTGGATCGTATAATTTTCTTAATACATCTCCGTCCGTTCCTGCCGCAGGAAATGGAAAAGATTGGATTGTCTTAGTAATATCTTGTAAGAACCCGGAGGCTCCGCTAGTATCCGTTCCGGATTGTGCAAATTCGGGAGAAACATCTCCTAAAGACTGCCATAAGAATGCAGGGTAAATTTTCATGAAGATCGCAGAGCCATCCGTTCCGACCGCGTCTTTAACATCTTGGGAAGAATTTATATAATTATCCGCGCTTGTTTTGAATAGATGGAATAATCCGGTTGCATCCGAGGCTCTATAACCTTTAGGACCTTGGACCCCAGTTCTAAAATATGAATTTCTAGAATCAGTGTCGCTTCCAGAAATCATATATAAGTATTTCATAAAGGAGTAGGCGAATGCATAGTCCACTAGTGAGTTAAATTTAGAACTTCCGAATATACTATTCCCATTCGCGCCCCTAGAGCAGGCGTTGGAATTCCTACCTCTATAACAATTGATCCGGTTAATTTGGGGAGAATATCCTGCGATATCGGCGGCAACTTCACTCGTCCCTTCATTGATCCAAGCCTCATCTCTTCCTCCACCTTGGCTCATGATCCTGGCCTCGTATTGGAATCGGATCAAATGTTGGTATTCGTGGGCGAGAGTCGCTAAGAATGTATCCGGTTTTCCCTGGGAAAGGTCCGAGTTACGGACTGTAACAAGCTCGACCCCATCCATATACACAATATTCGAATAATTAGAACGCACCGCATAACCGGAACTATCCGGAAAATAATCCACAGGATCGAAAAACCCAGCTACGAAAGAAGAACCTGTAGTGCTTCCGTCGTGTATATCGGATACTATGACTGCAACTTTTCCGTCTCCGTCTAGATCGTCTGAAAAGCCGAAAGCCTCGCCGAGTCTTGGATAAATTTTAGAATCGAATTCTTGAGAGATGTATTGGTAATCTAAAACTGATTCTAAACCGCTAGTCGCGTAGATGTTTACGTGGGAACCGGATGCTACTTTAGTCGTTTGCACACAACTGGAACTATTTTTTATAAGATTACGGATCCAGAATGTATTACCGCCGCCACAAGAACTAGATACTTTGGCTAATGAAAGTAGATCGTCTATACTAGGCTCTGTTTTATCCTGCGTGCCGAGTGCATCGTTACTTACCACGCAGTGTGAAAGTAAGAATATCAAACAAAACGAAATTACAAACGTATATAAAGATCTGCCTATCGGCATACAAAGGGACTTCCAAAAACCGTCTCCGGTCGAAACCTTCATGATCTTTCCTACCAAAAAAGGAAACTAGCTTTACGCCTTGGTCCTTTTTGTTAAGGTCAATAATTATTCAGGGTCGAATGGGAGCAAGGATCATTGGCTAAAAGGGTTCCGAAGATTTGGAAATTTTTTTCCAAAAAATTTCAATATATCGTAATTTTTTCGTTAGGATATAATTGCGGCTTTCGTCCTTCTCCCTTACAAAAAGATCCGATCCCAGGTCCACAAATCCCCGCATTTGATTCCATTCCGGATAGCGGAGAATATTTTTCCGAGATCAAAAAAATCCCAACCGGGTTTTATATCCGACAGGTATATCTAAATCATTCCAACAAAAAAGAAATGTTGATCAGTCAACTAACAGTGAGCGAATCTAAGAATTGGGAAGAAACAAGGTTCGAAGGAAAACTAAATTTAGACGAATCAGGAAAATTTTTTAGGTTTCGTCCCAGACTTTGTAGGATGTTCACAAGTAAAAATCCAGGAGATCGTTGGACATTAACAAGGGCATACGAATGTGATCATTTCGAATTTCTAATATGGAAATCAGGTCCGGAAAATATTCGTTTAACTCCCGGTCCCGAAGGAGAAGAAGAGGGGATTCTTCTCCAAAAATCCAAATCTTCTAATGTTTCTCAAATTTCTGCGATCATACTAAAAACGGATCCGACTATCACAAGTATTTGGGGGATCCGTCTTTCTCGGGTGAGAAAAGGTGCCAAGGCTATATTAGAAAAACAAGATGGACAAAAGAGGGAATTGAATTCTTTAAAAACCGTCGAAACTACCGGCGAGATCAAAACCGAAAAATCAAATCAAGCTCAACCTGGGGATATGATCTTATACACAAATCCCGGAGAAGCGAGACCTCTCGCCTTATAATTAATCTAGTCCGTTTTCCGAATTTAAGATCTTACGTAGGCCAGGTATGATCTTTACATAGGGTTGGATCTTTCTAAAATCGGAAATTTCTTTTGCAGAAACATCTGAATTATCTAGTTGTAGGTGGAACAGGTTTGTAAGACCATATAGGGGACTTAAGTCCTTCACTTGGGTTCCACCCAAATATAATTCCATTAATTTTGTACAATTCTCTAAAGGCCTTAGGTCTGTGATCTTAGTATTTTTTAGTTGCAAGTGCCTAACGCTGCAACCAGGTCCTAAAAATCCCAGATTGGAAATTTTAGAATCAGTCAGTTCTATTCTAGTCAATCTATTCCAATACAGATAATTTTTCAGATCTTGGTCGCTTATCTCCGTTTGGTTGAGCACCAGGCTGTCCAGTTTTGCAAACCGATTTAGAGGAGAAAGATCTCTTACAAAAGATCCGGATAAATGGACATATCTGAGTTTAGGAAGTTCAGGTAAACTTTCCAATGATTTTATATCTTTAGAATTTAGTTCCAGGATTTCTAATCCGGAGAATGGGGACAGGTCTCTCCAAGTAAGATTGTCTTCGAATCCCAACCATCTAATATCTTTAGGATAGTTACCTAAGATCTCACCTTCAGAATTCCGTACGGAGATAAGATGATTCGATTGGGAACAGGCGAATAAGAAATAGAGGACTAGAAAAATTTTCCTCATAAGATCGAATCTATTTTATGGCGGAGTTCCTACAAGCGCTTTAAAAAACGATTATCATCCTTTGATCCACAGCTTGGAATTCCAACGGGAATCGGGTTGACATCTGCCTCCTTTTTACAGCAAGATAAGATTCGAAGCTGATCCGAATGGAAGAAGATAAAAAATCCGCCTCTCGAAATACCAAACAAAAGGGCGAGATCCTGAGAGTCATCCGTGACGCAAAAGGTCCTCTTTCGGTAAAGGAAATCCACGATATCTCTAAAAAATCCATACAGAATATAGGGATCGCCACCGTATACAGGTCGGTGAATCATTTGTTGGAATCAGGTTCAATCCATGAGATCCAATTGCCTGGAGAATCTTCCCGCTTTGAGATCAGTCATCTGGACCATCATCATCATTTCCATTGTAAACTTTGTGATCGAGTTTTTGATGTAGAGATCTGTCCTTTCCCTATGGAAAATCTTCCTAAGGGGTTTACATTAGATTCTCATGAAATTATATTGTACGGCGTTTGTTCCGAATGTAACCACTCTTCAAAATGAATCAAAAAAAACTGAAATTTAAAATACTCTACTTAAGCATTCTATTTATCGCGTTATTTTCCTTTATAGATCGTGTCGTATTGGAAAATCTGCTTTTTGGATTTCCGAACGAACTAGAATGGGATACCTCTCCTTGGTTCAACTTCTTGGAAAAAAGAAGAAGGATCCAATTTTCCGAAAATGAAAAAGGTGCACTGATAGTAGGAAGTAGTGTGGCTCTTTATTCTTCTTTACCGGAAAGAATGAACGAGAGACTGAAAAACGCGTCGATCCGTACGGAGTTTTATTCTCACCCGGCTCTCACACCTTCTGATCTTTATTTTTATAAGGAAGATATAACTTCTAAAAAGCCCAAACTTGTATTTTTTGTTTTGAATCCAGCGGATCTTCAATTGGATTTTCTGATCACAGAAAAAGAGAACGAAAACAGATTGGCCCAATACAAACAAAATCTGCTCTACCAAGAAAAGTCCATTATAGACTTTCAGAATTTAGAATATTCTGAAAAAGCCTTAGATGATGTTTCCGCAAAAACAAGGCACCAAAACAGGATGATCTATCCTGCCCAATATCTAAGAGAGAAGTATAAAGACATTCTGAAAACCGGCAAATCAGCTTTCTTATCTCTTCTTTCCAGGTCTTTGTTCTTGGTAGTCCGATACAGAAGTTTTTTGTATGATCCGATGGACGCTTGGATCGAAAACCATCTCAGAAGTGGGAGATCCTACCATTATTATACGGGAATTATCCCTGAAGAAGGTATCTATCTAAGAGGATGGGCCAAACCTGAGTTCTCGATCGATTGCGAATTGAAAAATGGAAACTTCGAAGAGAGTGTATTCTTCCAAGACAAAGGAACTACTTTAAAAATTTGGGGAGAAGGTAAATCCATCCTATTCGATAAAACTTTTCCAAAATCAGGTTGGCATACAATCCAATTTAAAGTTCCGGAAAAGTCGGATAGAACCAAACTCAGAATTGTTTCCGATAAAAAGATCTCTTCTTTGCAAGTAGACGCAAGGATTTTCGGAACAGAAGAAATTTATGGGATCAGACTTTCTCAAAACTTTTGCAGAAATGAGATCAGAAAACATATCTCTTATATTCGAATTCCAGGCTTAGATGATTCTAGAATTTCTAAAATGGACGATACAACTTATTCCAAAGATTATGCGGAAAGGATCTATGGATATAAAGGAGAAAGTTCCAAAATGTCTAGACTTGTCACTCTTAGAATGGCAAAGATCAAATTAGCCTCTTCTCCTAAATTCTTTGTTTGGTCTGAGTTGGAATATCTGAAAAAAGGGATAGAGTATCTGGAATCTAAAGGTATCCAAGTCGTTATAGTAAATTCTCCTGAAAATCCTATCGAAAGAGAAGTATATGAATCTAGTCCTTGGTATAAAGGATACATTTCTTATTTGGAAGGTTTAGGGAAAGATAAGTATAAATTCAAAAACGCAATCGCTGATTTTGATGATAAAAGATCTTTTTTCGATCCCCATCATTTGACATACCAAGCTTCCGAAAAAGCTTCAGATCTATATGCGGATTGGATCTTAGAAACATTAACAGAAAAATAAATGTTCGAATTCATTTCTAAAATTTTTCAGAATGAGAAACTTAAGTCAGAGTGGATCAATGTTTTAGGAAATCCTAAACTAGTTACCGTTATTTTTATCATTTTGTATTCCTTTTCCTCTTTTTGCGTTTGGAAGAAATACTCTTGGAGCCCGAGTTCGCAAATAAATTTCGGTAAAGAATTCGCCGACCAAAACAAAGAGCAAACTCCTCCGGGTGCAATCGTTTTCTTAGGAGAGGAGGGGAATCTCGGTGCTGGTTATGACGGGCAGATCTTTTATTATTATTCTAGAATGTTATCCGGCTTTAGCTTGGATTGGCCGAATGGTTTCGAGACCAGTTTCAGAGCGCCCCGAATAGGTTATCCGCTTTTAGTTTCTCCATTCGGTTGGTTCGGGATGAATGCGACCATCTTCGGGATGTACATTCTGAATTTGGGGATCTTCTACCTTTCTTACCTTGCTATCCGAGACTTATTACCGGATCCTAAAAAGTATTTAAGCGCATTCTATTTACTTTCTCCATTTGCTCTGGGGAGTTATATCTTACTTGTATCCGACACGGTGATGATGGGCCTAAGTATCTTAGCATACTGGTCTTATATTAGAAAAAGGTTTATAATCTTCTCCTTATTTGCCGGTCTCGCAATACTCACAAAAGAACAGGCAATCTTTTTATTTTTCCCTTTGGGACTAATGACATTGTTTCAAAAGGAATATAGAAAAAGTATCTGGGTGGCTTCTTCTTTACTCCTTCCTGGGGCTTGGAGCATTTATCTAAGGACACAATTCCCGGAATGGACCCCGGGAAGTTTAGGCCATTTTTTTGATCCATTCGGAGGACTTTTAGGATATTTCGGGGAACTCCAACAGGCTATAGTTTCAGGGGATCTAAATCTTATCCTATTGGTCAAAAAATTCTCCAGATTACCTTTGGTACTTCTTCTTTTATCCGGGACCTATCTGCTATTCAGAGGTGATTGGAAAAAGGGCCTGGTATTTAGGATTGGCTTTGGAATTCTTTTATTAACCGCGTATGCGGGAGGTTATATTCTCTATTGGGCTACCTATGAGAATGTTTCGAGAATGTTTACATTCAGCCTTCCTTTATTAATTCTTTGGGAAAAAGAAGACGATACGATTCCAAGCGGAACCTATTGGGTCCTAACAGGCATTATTCTAGTTTCGTTTTTAATAAAATTGGCATTCGTTTCTAAAGTTTTACGTCACTTGATCTGGTAATTACGACCCTGATTCATATCCTTGTTTTTTTGCAAACAAGTCTGCAAAAATTTTCTTAGACTTGATTCTTCTTATAAAAGAATTATAATGGCCGTTATTGTAGGTCCGCTGTTCAGAAATCCGCACGTGTCATTGTAATCAGATCGGTGAAATCCGAGCTTTGCTTCTCTTAGAAACCCTGCTATCTACGATTTTACCATCATTCAAATCAATCCCGCTGTTCTTAAAGAGTGTTACGGTCTTATGGAAGGCGAATTGGTCTCCCGTTTGCGAGTCGGAAGCTACCTAAATTTTTTGTTCGAGGAAAGCATGCAGAATCGCAAACTCTTTGTAGGAAATCTTAATTACTCCGTTCGCCAGCAGGAAATCAGTGACCTGTTCTCCAACTACGGAGAAGTAGCTTATGCAAAAGTAATTGAAGGTAAAGGATTCGGATTCGTAGAAATGGCTAGCGAAGAGCAAGCCGAAAACGCGAAGAATAGTCTAAACGGAACTGAGTTCAAAGGTAGAACTTTGAATATCGATATTGCTAAACCACAGACTTTCAACAAACCAAGAAGACATTAAGATCTTTCTCGGGGAAGTAGGCGATTAAACGCCTACTTCTTCTTCTTCGTCCTCGTTCTCTTCTTCTACGCTTAAAAGTTCTAGGAGTTCTTTATAGGCTCTGTCTTTTTCTAGAACGCCAGTTTTCTTAATCGCTTTTTTAAGAACATCGTCCCATTTTTTCTGTGGAAGGATCATTTGCATCTCTTCCAAAACTTCCAGAATATTGATATCGTCTTTTGTATTAAAGATCTCAGTAGCGTCGTAACGGAATAGTCCGGAAAGCTGATCGATAAAATCGCCGACTCCGTTTCCGCCTCCGCGTTTATCTAGGGCCTCTTGTTTTTTTTGCGCTTTGCGGAGATCTCTTTCTCGTCTCTCCAATTCGGTCCGTTTCATAAGAACCCTCTCTTATCGGCTATACCTGCCATATTTTCGAACCCAACTCACGGGCAAAGAAAAAACCCTAAAGAATTTTGGGAGAAAAACTCATATTGGCTGCCGATCTGGCGGAAGTTTAGGTTTGATTTGCAAGAATCTCCATTTTAAAACGAGAGAATTCAGTAGAACCACTCCAAACTTTCATTCCTATAGAATTAGACCTGGACTAAATGGAAATTCTTTCCGAAGAACCCTGGTTTTGGGCTTTTTTCGTACGAACGTTTGTAAAAAAGAAGAAACGTTCCCTTTTAGCGAGGACCCATTGAGGACTTAGGGATCCTATATTCTTTTTGGATCCTTTGGTTGGCAGCTATTAGACTTTCCTTATCCAAAACAATATCCGTTCCATCATCTAATAAAATTGTAATATATCTAGACTTGGAAGATTTCACTTCATTGGAAATGTCTTGGATAGATCGAACTGGTTTTCCGTTTACTTGATCTACTAGTCTTCCGGAAACTTCATGATAACCCTGATTGGATTCATCCGGAATCACTTGAGAAAGTAATACGAATTTACCTTCTTTTTTGTCGCCTGTGCTGAACTTATGATAATCGAAAGTGTATAGAAGTTTGCGATCTACTTTAGATCTCCAATCTTTTCCCCATTCCAAAAGATAACCTTCTGAAAGTTCTACAAATAAGAAGCCACCATCGAAATAGTATTCGGATTTTGATCCAAGATTTCTATGGGGAATTCGAATAGAAGAATAAGGAAATGGTTTTAAAGTGAGTCGGACTTCTTCTTCTTTGCCGGATCGGATGATTTTGACTGGGATTTGTTTTCCGATTTGGTACCCGAATTCGTCTCCCAAATGAGCTATATAAGATAGAACCTGTTTGCCGTATTTTGGATGTTGGAAATATCCTTTCGAATCAATCTTTTTGCCGCCGAATTCAAGTACCACATCACCGATCTTTAATATTCCATCCGCGGAACTATCAGGTAAGATTTCCGCTACCAAGATGCCTTGGTCTTTTGTTTTGAGGGAATAATAATCCTTAGTGGCCTTGTCCATGATCGGTCTATAACGAAAACCTTTAAAAGGGATCTCAGTTTTACCAAAATCTCCCAAAAATTTGCTAATCAAAAAAGAAGGAATTGCTCTGCCTGAGTTTTTATCTCCGGAGAAGTCGAAAAGTATTCCGCTTACTTTTCCTTTTTCTAATAGAACTTCTCCGTTACCGTTTAATGTTTCAGTAGAGTTCACATCCAATACAGGAAGTTCTACCATTCCTTGGGGATATTGATCCAGATCCATACTGATCAAAGCGCCGGAAGCGGATTGGATAGAACCTGAATTGTCCAATTGGTAGATGGAAACCTGTCTAGGATAATCTATCTCTTTTTGGAATTCAAAAGGGATCAGATCTTTGAAGAAGTTCTCTTCTTCTATTTTTAATAATGCTAGGTCGGATTCCGGATCTTGTCTCGCTACAGTTGCCTTTGTCTCCGCATAAGAAGAATGTTTTTTAACTTCTATTAACGTGGAGTGGGTAAGTAGATGAGCAGGGAGTAAGATCTTTTCGCCAGGGACGACGATTCCTACACCTCTTCTTACCTTTGGATTTTTCTTTTTCCAAGGATTGAAATAGTCAGGTTCTTGGTAGGAGATCTTTATTTGTACTATACTCTTTTTGTATTCTTCTTCCACTTTTGCTTGGGACGCGACTCCATTTGGAACGGTCTTAGAGGAAGACTTTGGCTTTTTAGCGGATAATCCGGAACTGAAAACACAAATGCTTAGGATGATTAGAAGGATCTTGGATTTCACGTATTACTCCAAACCGTAGGTGCTTCTGATCTGGGAATCCGCCTTTTGGGTTTCCTCTCGATCCAAGATCAATGGAAGATCAATATTCAGAAATTTTAATTTTAAGAATTTAGACTTGGATTCGGAGATAATTCTTTTCAGGTCTGCCAAACTATTGATCGCTTCTCCGTTGACTGATTCTAAAACCAGATTCAGGAAATAATCGGAAGATGAATTTACCGGATGAGCCAATTTTCTGTATAGAACCACATCCGCTTTTTTGGTCCTGCCTATTCCATCTTCTATAAAATAATCGTATCTGTATAAGAACTGGCTGCCGCCGGAAGTGCTACCACTTCTACTCCAAGCTCCCAGAAGATCTCTAGACATTTCTTGGAATAATAATCCACCGATCATGGAATAATCAAACGGTGTATCGTACCTGTTTCTCATAAAATCGAAATCAGGCATTCTTTTGGCTTTGAATTCCACATCGATCAGTTTGCCGTTACGGAATACCTTAAATCGGATCGGCTCTCCGGAATATTTATCATCTACTGTTTCCGTAAAATCTACCCTAGCGTCCTTGTCCAAGGTAATGGTCCCATTTCTTCCGATTGTAAGACCGTCTATCTCGGTCAGATAATCTCCCTCTTTCAGATAACCATCAGCGGAACCGTTTGGAAGTATCCTAGTTACAAATACACCTTCTAAACCGTCCGGGATACCTTTGGCTTTCCTGAGAGAAGTATTAAAAGAATTGAATGTTCCGATCCCAAGTTCCACGTAACCGTCGTATCTTCCGTCTTCTATATCTTTCAGAAAATGGTGGATCACTTTGGTAGGGATCAGGTAGCCTATATTCTCCCCTTTGGTTGCGACTTGGAAAGCGACTCCCACCACCTTATTATTTTGGATGGCGGGTCCTCCGGAATTCCCCGGGTTGATCGCAGCATCTACTTGCAATACCAAGTGACTGTCTACGGAAGAATGCTCGTATTTGGATTGTTCTTTTCTGGAAACGATCCCTCTGGTTACCGAGACCTTATTTCCTCCGATAGGATATCCTACAACGATGAGGGAAGAATTCAGTTCAGGGATTTCTCCCAGGCTTAAATCTGTGGAATCCTTGTAAAATTCCGGATCTTCCGCTTCTAAAACCGCTAAGTCGCAATCGTGTGCTACATGTAGGATCTTAACCCTGTACCATTCTGTCTGGTTGTATCTCTGTACCTGAACGTACTTTGCGTTTGAGATTACATGAGCATTTGTTAATATTCTTTTATTACCGATCAGGAATCCGGTGCCTGAACTTGCACGAACTCCGTCAGTAGCCCAAGGGGTAAATGCGCTGAATGCTTGGGAATAGACCTTGATCTGCACGACTGCTTTTCGCACATGATCGAAATCGCTTCTTTCTTCCGAGAAGAGAGGAAAATGAATGGAGAATGCTAGTAAGATCAGACCGGATTTCAGGATCTGCATAAGATTCTTAATGTCCTTCGAATTCACAAATAGAGAATACGTTTACACCTAAGTCTTTGTTTAATTTTGTAGCTCCGCCCAGATCAGGAAGATCGATGATAACTCCTACTTCCGGAACTTCTGCTCCTAGTTTTTGTAATAACTGTACTGCAGCGATCATTGTCCCGCCTGTTGCGATCAGATCATCCATAAGTAGGATCCTATCTCCCGGAAATACGGAATCTTTATGTATTTCGATCACATCTTTTCCGTATTCTAGATCGTATTCTTGGGAAACGGTTTCGGAAGGGAGTTTTCCTTTTTTACGGATCGGAATAAATCCGACTCCAAGTTGGAACGCAAGAGGTGCACCAATGATAAAACCTCTGGCTTCGATTCCGGCGACTTTAGTGATTCCTTTGCCGGTGTACCGGTCCACGAAAGTTCCTATGGTAAGAGCTAAACCTTCCGGATCTAATAATAGGGAAGTGATGTCTCTGAATAGGATTCCTTTGCGGGGATAATCCGGGATCGTGCGAATTTTGCTTTTAACTATGGACATGGGCTCGAAGTCCAATTCCACTTTCGGGAAAGGAACAAACAATTCTTTTTTCAATGGGAATAAGAGCGGCCTCCAGAAAAGAAGGCCGCGAATTTAGGTTAGTATGCTTTTGCTCTAAGAGCAGCAATTCTTTCTTCTAGAGGAGGGTGGGTTGCAAATAAGGAAGCAAGTCCTCCGGCTCTATTGGAAATTTTCAAAGCGGCGATTGTTTCTCCTCTTTGATCGATCGGATCTCTTGTGAAAGCTAGTTTTAATCTTTCTAAAGCAGAGATCATGCTAGATCTTCCAGCCAATTTTGCTCCGCCTGCATCAGCACGGAACTCTCTGGCTCTAGAAACATAAGCAACTACTATGGATCCTAAAAGTCCGAAGACCACCATAAGAAGTTGTCTGATCATGAACTCCATAAAAAATCCACCACTGGATCCTCTATCATCGTTACGATTCAATTGAGAAACGATGACTTTACTTACGATCCAAGAGAAGAAAATCACGAATGAGTTGATTACTCCCTGTACCAATGTCATGGTTACCATGTCTCCATTGGCTACGTGAGAAAGTTCGTGTCCTAAAACTCCATCTAACTCTTCGCTATCCATTCCGTTCAAAAGTCCGGTAGATACGGCGACTAATGCGCTATTTCTACTAGGGCCTGTAGCAAATGCGTTGATCTCTGGTGATTCGTAATATCCGACTTCAGGCATAGGTAGTCCTGCACCTTGAGCCAATCTTTGCACTCTAGTTAAAAGATCTCTTTGCCATCCGGATGCGTTTCTCGGATCGATAACTTGGACTCCCATGGAGGCCTTTACCATAAACTTGGAAAGCAGCAAAGAAATGAATGCTCCTCCCATACCCCAGATCGTTGCGAACAAGAGGGTAGTTGCGTAAGGTACTCCGGATCTGGCTAAATATACATCCAATCCCGAAAGTTTGAGTAATAATCCGATCGTGAAGATTACCGCGATATTGGTAAGCGCGAATAATCCAAATCTGCGAAAAAGCGCCATAGGCGAACAGTTCTCCTTTTTAGAAGTTTTTTAGGCCTCGGTAACTCCGTGCCCGCCGGTCTTCTAAATTCCGGTAATGATTAGACCGCTCTTGGTTCCTTCTTTAAGAAAGAAGCTAAAAGAAAAAGTCCCGCAAGTAACAAATATGCCCAAACAAATGGACCCAAGTTTAGCTGAAAAGAGTTCAAAATTGCGTTCCCAGCTAGTGAATAAGAATGTATAAATCCTGTTCCGGCCAGAAATGCACCTATTAAACTGGCAATGATCGCCTTCTTGAAATCTCTATCGATCACAAATGTTGCGATCGCTGCCCAAACCATAGAGGAAAGTAAAAATCCTTGAGATAAACTCAAAAGTCCACCAAGAGAATATGGGAAAATAGGTTGATCCAGCGGAACTGTGGAAAGCCAGATATTCTGGGTTTTAGAAGCTGCCTCTGTTCCTTCTACCGCTTTTGCAAGAATTGGAGCCGCATAATTGAATGCGCTCTGGATCATCAAAACTCCCCAACCGGCAAGAGCAGGGAGAAGTCCAAGCACAACTGCAGGTGCATGTCTAGTAGGAGTCGCTTCGAATGCTTGTGCACCGATCACAATCCCGATCCAAAGTACGATTGCCATTCCCGCTTCTACAGGAATGAGAGCACATACAAAACTGACTAAACCAAAAAATGCGATTAGAGTCATGAAAATCCCGTTTAGACTTGAGTAACCTGATCTAGCTCCGAGCGCCTTCCAACCCGGATGACCGATATAAATTGTAGTTGGGAAAGGAGATCCGAATAAAGAACCTATAATTGTTCCTACACCGTTCATCATTAGAGAATTTCTGGTGTTATATTTATCTCCGGCTGCTTCTGCAGATTCAATATTCTGTAATGAACCGATTACGTTAAAAATTCCCATTGGTAAGATCACGGATAGATATTCTCTAATTCCGATTTGGCTCCAAGCATCGAATAGATCCAGGCCGCTCCATACTGGGAAATTAAATCCAAAATCAATAGAGGAGTGTAATGCAGCTCCATCCATCATTTGTTTTCCAGTGATATGAGGAAGATACCATGCAAGTAAGGTTCCTACGATTACTGAAATGAGTCCACCTGGGATCTTAAATGGAAAAACAACTCTTCCGAAATATTGTAAAAGTATAATTCCGAATGGGACAAATGCAACTAACGGATTTAAGAATGTACGGACTAAAAAGTCCATGGAGATAAATGTAAGTGCGATCCCTGCGAGTGCAGATAGAAGTGCCGCTCTTGGGGTTGCTTTGCGGATCTTTTCGGCAACAAATGCCCCAAAGAATTCGATGAGACCGGATACAAAGCTTGCGAGAAGTCCGATAGACCAAGCCGCCTTATAACTATTTGTCTTTTGATATACAGGGAACATTACAAAAAATACAAATGCGAATAAGGAAACAGTATTGATCCCATAAGGCAATGCGGTTACATCACTTCTGTTTTCTGCAAGTGAGAGTTGTCTTGCCTGCCAAGCGTAGAAAAGATTTCCGACTAAGAGAGAAATTGCAGCTCCTGGAATTACGACTCTGAATACAAAATCCTGAGGCATTCCGCAAAAGCCAATACACAAAGCTACCAGAACCAAAATTTGGATGAGGTTATCGATCATCAGGCCGAAGAATCCATCTAGGTCCCCGGCAACAAACCATTTGTATTTGCTCATTTCTTTGTTTTACTCCCGAAGTCTACTTGGATTACATTATCTTTTCGTTTTGAAGATCCTGATTCCGAATCGGAAACTTCTTCCTTGGTTTCTGCCGGAGACACTTCCTCTTTTTTAGAAGTTTGTTCCGGTTTACCTAAATAAATTCTCATTTGAGTGACTGTTTGTTGGGACTTGTCGAAATATCTGAAAATTCCGTCCCAAGGCAGGAAGACTTGCTCCCAGGTATAGCCGAACTGTAGTTCTGCGTAGACCCATTCTTCTTCTATTTTGATATCTCTTGCGGCGCGGGGCCCGATGACTAGGATGATACCTGATTCGGGTTCTTCTCCCACTAGTCCTCTTTTTCCGATCTTTAGATCCGGATGAGGCATTACGTGTACATAGAATGTGCCGAACCTTTCCCAGTACACTGAAAAGAGTTGTTTTTTGAATTCTCGAAGTGTCTGTATGTCTTCTAAATTCGGACTATCCATCATTTTTCAACTTACGCGAGGTCTCCTCGCTGATATATTCTTTGTGTATCTTGTATTCAGGCACGAGCGCTTTAAAAGAAGAGAATATCTCTTCTTCCCGATCCGATTTTGCTGCTTCTAATAATGCGTTAAATCTGGCCTGGAAGCTGCTAGGATCTCCTTCCTCTAAGGGGGCTGCAATCCTGATTTTAGGATGATGTGTTTTTTTGATCCCTTCTAGATCTAACAGCAGTTCTTCGAATAGTTTTTCTCCAGGTCTTAGCCCGGTGAACACGATTGGAATATCTGTATAAGGCCTGAATCCAGAAAGTCGGATCATATCTTCTGCAAGATTTAGGATGCGGATCGGTTCTCCCATTTCTAAGAGAAAAATTTCTTCCTTCTCCCCCATGGCTGCTGCTTGCAAAACCAATTGTGTAGCTTCCGGAATTGTCATAAAATAACGGATGATATCGGGATGGGTCACAGTTACAGGGCCGCCATTGCTAATCTGTTCTCTGAATCTAGGAATGACTGAACCGCTAGAACCTAACACGTTACCGAATCTTACCGTGATAAATTTGGTTTTGGTCCCTTGGGAGATTGCCTGCAAATACAATTCAGCAACTCGTTTAGAAGCGCCCATTATGTTTACTGGATTGACTGCTTTGTCTGTGGAAATTAAAACAAAACGTTCCGTCCCATAAATTCTAGAAATATCCGCTAAGTTCTTAGTTCCTAGTACATTATTTAAAACCGCTTCGGATGGATTGATCTCCATCATAGGAACATGTTTGTAAGCTGCTGAATGAAATACTACTTGGGGACGATCCGATTCGAAAACAGAACCGATCCTCAATGGATTTTTAATATCTGCGATCACCGCTCTAAATTGGATCCCGCTGTCTTTGAAAACTTTTCTGAGTTCATAATCTATCTCGTACAGAGGAGTCTCTGCAGAATCGAGAAGGATCATTTTTGAGGGATGGAATACTGCAACCTGTCTGCATAATTCGCTGCCGATTGACCCTCCGGCACCCGTGATGAGCACAGTTTTACCCGCGATATAAGAACGAATGGATTCTATTTCCAGATCTACAACTGGGCGACCGAGTACATCTTCTACACGGATCTCTCTTAATTGTTGTACTTTGGGCGGATCAAAAAAAAGCGAGCCCAAAGAAGGGAGAATTTTGAAATCTACATTCTCCGATTCAAAACTTTTGATGAGCTTACCGATCTGTTTTCCGTCAGGATTGCTGAACGCGATCAGGACCTTTTTAATCTCCAAAGAACGGATCAGAGACTCTGCTTGGTCAATTTTTCCTATAACCGGGACACCTTGGATATGCGCGCCTATCTTGGATTCATCGTCATCCAAAAGCCCTAAGGGTAGAAGGTTCAGATCGTTATGCCTTCTTAACTCTGTGAGAAGTGTAGCTCCCGTTTTTCCGGCGCCTAAGATGAGTGTTGGAATTCCATCTCCCTGTTTTTTGCGTAGAATGTACTGATCTCTCACTAATCTCCAGGAAAGACTCCGTATGCACAAAAATCCTAAAAGAAGAAGTGTGTCTATAACCGGGATCATTCTGGAAAGATGTTCGAATCCGTTATAGAATAAGAGTGCCGTATTCGAGATCAGGGAGGAAAGAATGGTGGTCTTGATAATTTCCACCAGGTCATGAATGGAAGCGTACGCCCAGATAGATCTGTAAATATTCGAAAATAGAAATACTAGAGAACGACAAACCACTACGATGAATAGAGGAATAAAAAAGTCGTTAGGCTCCTGCAGAAATACGACGGATTCGAAACGGATCAGGTGGGCTAGAAAATAAGAGAGGATCATGAAGCTTAAATCCAAAGGGAAGAGAAGGCTTCGACGATTCCATTGTCCCATTAAGTAAAAAAAATGTCGCAGGTGAGGAAAAGTCCAATCTTTTTGAGTTTTTTAGGTTGCTTAAAAACCCGATCTGATTCGAAACTTTAAAGGGCTTTTATTCTAGTGAAAGAATTGATCGTCAATTTACAAGGCAAACTGGATTCCTTACTCGGAAACACCTTCCGAGAAAAAACGGATCCATTACTTCGAAGTGAGCCCCATAAAATTCTACTGGATGCCAGAGATCTCCAGATTTGGGACGAGAGTGGTTTACTTTCGCTCAAAAATTCTTCTCTCGCTCATTTGAGTTCCAAATATGCAGCCTGCGGATTGTCGGAAAGTCTCATGGGAGATTGGAATCGTCTAGGACTTAGGGAAAAAATCCCATACTTCAAAACTAGAGAAGAAGCAAAATATTATCTAGTCTCCGGCCAAAATTTAGATCGGAGTTTCGAACCTAACGAAAGTACTACGGCATGTCCTGCTTGCCTCCAGATCTTGAGAGTGCAGGGAAAAGGAAATTATCGTTGTCCCTCCTGTGACCATACCTTCTACCTGACCGCAGACTATAGAACGGCTAGTTACGAGAAATTATTCTAATCCATTCGGAAATAAATTTCCAAATTTTATAGGCTTGCCAGAAAAAATTCCGACTGGTGCTGTTACTATTATATGGGTACACAGACTTCTCACAAGCAGAGTTTCGGGCAAAAAATCCTAGATCTTACTCTAGTCCTCCCGAGACTATTTTATTCCGGGATACGAGCAAAACTCGCCTGGTTTACAGGAAGTCTAATCGTTCTGACTATTCTGATTCTTTCCTTCATTTATGTGAGGCAACAAACCGAGATCCTCACGGATAGTTACGATAGAGAAGCTGCCATTTCCAGAAAATATATCTCTTCTCTCGTTCTGGAATTGGACAATATTTCCCAAAGTTTGATCCGGATCGAAGAATTTAGGGACCGAGTCAGCAAACAAACAGAAGCATTAAAAAAATATAAAACGACTAAAACCGTAGTCCAGGAAAAGAAAGTCTCGTTTTTCGGGATCAAGACCAGTTTGTTCGGAGCACTTGGAAAAAATACGGTACGTAAAACTTTAGATACGTATTATTCTGCTTATCTTTCCAAAGACGAAATACAGATCCTAGAAAAAAATATCCGTACCCAGCTACAGCATGGTGGAGAAGAAGTAGTCAGTGATAAAGAATTTGCCCACCTACAAGGAATGGCTAAAAAATTCGTATTTGCCGATAGAGAAACGAACCAAATCCGAAAACGTCTAGGCGAGCTAAAAGAAAATCAGGAAAAACCGGATCATACCGAAATCTCTGCAGCAGAAGAAGAACTTCGTAAAAAATCGCTTTTAGCTCGTAAGCTCAGATCCGATTTGGATGAGAATATAGTCTCGATACTTGCGGATTCCAAAAAGAGGAAAATTAAAGAATTAGGATTGGATACTGGTAGATTTAGGATCCAAACATTTCCAGTGTCAGGTATTATTCCGGGAGAAGCATCCGAACCTACATTAGATACTAAAATTTTCGATTCTGAATCTTCTCTCAACCAAGCTCCGATGGAAGAGAATTTGGAAGAAGGTTTAAAATCTGCGTTAAGCTCTCTTTTAGAAGGAGCAGGAGTTTTAGGAGAGATACGTCCTACTTCTTTCCAACAAAATGGATTAGAGTTACAGGCTTTATATTCTCCTCATTTTAGAAATCCTGCATCTACTGAAAGAGCAAAACTTATTGAATCCAGAAGAGCTACACTCGGACCTTGGACCAATTATTTAAGAGAAGAACAGGAAATTCTATCCGAACTTTCTAAAATCCCTCCTATTTTAGAAGCTAGGCTCAAAGCACTTAAAGAAAAAAAGCCTCCTATTCCTCCTTTCAAAGATAAAGACTTTAAAAACCAGTATACCCAATACGCAGGGTTGGTCCGTAAAAGAAATTTATTGTATGCTACATATCTGAGGAACAATCCCCCAAAAGAAGAGGAAGAACTAGATATAGAGTCTTTCGGCTCTATCAGAGACTCCGCTTTAGAAGATCAGATCTTACTCAGATTCAGACCGGACGGTTCCGACTATGGGAGATCGGTCCAATCGGAAGAAGGAAAAGAAATTTTCCAAAAACGTTGGAATTCCGTCAGAGAATGGATTTATTCGGGAGAAAGTGAAACTCCTACTACAAAATTAAAAGCACTCTTCCCTGACGGGATCATTGGAAATAGTAGAACGGAAGCAGAACAAATCCTTTGGAAATTGGACTCAACACCTCTAATTTCAGAAGTTTCGGAAGATCTTCCTACAGTTGTATTGGCATCCAATTTTTCAGGAGTGATCCGAACCGTGGTGGATAGAACGGAAGGTTTGGAATCGATCCGACGCAACAGAGATAGAGCGGTACTTTCTGCATTAGGAATTTGCGGATTTTCAATCTTCTTAGCCGTGTTTATTTCCGGCTTTGTCGTCCAAAAGATCAAACGCCTCATTCGAAACGCAGAACAAGTAGGAAAAGGAAATCTAAACGTAGAATTTGAGCAGGGCGGAAATGACGAATTCGGGAATCTTTCCGTTGCACTCAACCAAATGGTGACAGGTCTCAAAGAAAGGGAGAAGATCAAGGGTATCTTGGGAAGTATGATCGATCCTGTTGTGATCGGAGAGGCAATGAAAGATCTTGCAGCTCTCAAAAGAGGTACCGAAAAAAGAGTAACGGCATTCTTCTCGGATGTAGCAGGATTTTCTAATATTAGTGAAAAGTTAAGTTCCGTGGAATTGTCCGAACTTTTGAACGAATATCTTTCCGCAATGACTCTGATCTTAAAAGAACACGATGGGGTCTTGGATAAGTATATCGGAGATGCGATCGTAGGTATATTTAACGCGCCGGTCGATGTAGAAGGTCATTGTTTAAAAGCAACTCGCGCTTCTATCAAAATGTTGGATAAGCTAGAAGAGTTGCGGTCCGGTTGGAAGAAGGGCCAAAAATATATCCCGGACGCAAGAGATATGCAGATCAGGATCGGTTTGAATACAGGACTTGCCAAAGTTGGATTTATGGGAACCGACGCTCTCGCGTCTTATACGATGATGGGAGATACAGTAAACCTTGCGGCTCGATTGGAAGCAGCAGGCAAAGATTATGGAGTATCCATTTTAGTTTCGGATTCAGTCCATTCTGAAATTAAGGATTCTATTTTTACAAGGAAACTAGATTTAGTCCGGGTAAAAGGTAAAAATGAACCAGTGATCTTATATGAAGCGATCTCAGAATTGAAGGGTGTTGCCTCCGCCAAAAAGGAAATTATCGGTTTGTATGAAGAAGGTTTAGCCTTGTACTTGGATCGCAAATGGGATCCTGCTGTGAAAAAGTTTAAGGAATCCGAAAAAGCGAAAGGTAAGGACGATAAAGCTGTCCAACTACTTGTAGAAAGATGCAATGAGTATAAAAAAACTCCACCTCCAACTTCTTGGGACGGAGTTTATACTAGAGATCATAAGTAGTTTTAGCTTAGTTTAAAACCGGTCAATCTTTCAAAACGGTTTCGGAGAGAATATTCCAAAAGTTTTTCTTCCGAAACCAAAAATGCAGAACGTTTTGCTCTAGTGATAGCGGTATATAAAATTTCCTTTTTAAATAGTTCTAGAGAAACTTCTTCTGAGCTTAGATCAGCCGGGTCTGGCGGATAAATAATAAAAACAGAATCATATTCTGAACCTTGGGACTTATGCACTGTAATCGCAAATGCAGGCTCATGAGGAGGAAGAGTATCTAAAGCAAAGTCTCGGATCTCTCCTTCTATAAAAAATAATGCTCTAAGTTCGCTTCCTCCATTTGGCGTTTGGACCTCTAAAACGAGGCCAGTGTCTCCGTTATAAACTCCTCTTACTCTGTCGTTTTTAGTAATGAGTATTGGAAGCCCTGAAAAATACGTCCTGGTTCCGATCTGAACTAGATTTCCTTTTTTATAATGAAGGATTAGCTCCGTTAATTCTTTATTAATGAATTCACTTCCGAAAATCCCGTTTCTAAGAATTGTAAGTATCTTAAATCGATTCAGATCTTTATTTAAATATTCTTTTAATTCTTTGGGAGAATTCGGATGGGGAAGTTTAGAAAATATAGGTAAGATCTTTTCTTCCGCCGTTCTTTTTAAAAATTCTTTCCATTCTTTTTTATAATCTAATTGGATCCGATAAAAACCTTTTAGATCTACGTTTTCGGAATTAGAGAAAACGGGATCTATATGAAGTGGTTTCGGAAGATTCTCTTGGAATTCAGACAAAGAAATATTCTCTTTTACGCAGAGTTTTGCCGCTTTAGAGATTGAGGAAAATTCCTCTTCCTGTCTATGACTTGTTTTTAATTCTATTAGATTTTCTGAATTTAGTTTCTTTAAGGCTTTAACCAGGTCGGATAAAACAGCTCCTGCTTCGACGCTAGGTAATTGGTTCGGGTCCCCTAAGAGTATAAACCTAAAATTTTCGGAACGGAAGGGTAGAGCCTCCATCAATCTGTACATCATATGCAGATCCACCATGGATACCTCGTCCAGGATGATTACTCGATAGGGAAGTGGAAAATTTTTACCGTATTTATAACTTCTTTTCCTAGGGTTGTATTCCAAAAGCCTATGTAATGTAGAAGTTGGGATCTCGGAAATGGAATCATCCAATTTATTTTTTGTGTGAAGATTCGAGATCGTATTTTCTAAAGATTCTTTTAATCTTTGGGCGGCTCTTCCTGTAGGTGCCGCAAGTCCGATCTGCCTTAAATCATAACCTAAACGTAAAAGTCCACGGATCACATTAGCAACCACTGTGGTTTTCCCTGTACCTGGTCCACCTGTAAGAACAAAAAATGGATGTCTAAGAGCTTTTTCTAATGCTTCCTTTTGTTCTCCTTCTCCGCAAAGTATATATTCTTTCCCCCCTCTTTTAATAGAGAGAGGATTAGAAGAAATGAGTTCGTTCAGAACTTCTTGAACTTTTTCCGATTTTGTCGTGGAGCTTGTTTTAAGTAAATTTCCAAAACCTTCCTCTATGGATGTTAGCTGGCCAAATATTTTAGAAAAATATAATAGATTGTCCCGTTTTTTAAATAATATATCCGAAATCTCGCTTTTTTCAGAGAACGGTACGGCAAGATTTCCAGTTTTAGATGCTTGTATCAAAGAAAGATTTCGGGAAAATAGGACTTCGTAAGGAATTTCTTTAGCGTAAGATGCAAATTCCTTTGTCAGAAATCCTGCATATTCATGATCTAAAATCGTTTCGAGGGATTCTTCTTTCATTCTTTTTCCGCAGAAATTTTATTTTTCAGATCCAAGGTCTCTTTTATTTTTTCTTTGGAAACTTCTACAAATTCAGGATCAATATCTTGGTAAAAAATTCCTCTTCCCGGTATATTTGGTTCGGTTCCTCGAAGGAATAAAAAATACATCCCGCCTAAAAGTTTAGGATCATATTCTTTTCCATATTTGAATCTCAACCAATCGTCCAGAACTACGGAATAGATTGCCATTTGCAAAGAATAAGATTCCTGTATTTTTTCTTTTAGATGAGTTTCCGAATAAGGATCTTCCCCAAAATTAGAGGAGAGAAGGTTGGACTTCCAATCTAAGATCCAATATTTGCCTTCCGAAAGGAATATTAGATCTAAGGTTCCTTTTAGTAAGTCGGAAGTCCCTGTTTGTTCCGGGATTTTCAAAAAGAAATCCACCTCATGTTTTCTTTCAGAAGGTGAAATTTCAGAAAGTGAGATATTATTTTCCGAATGTGATAATGGGGTTTTGAGAGTATTCCAAAACAATTCCGAAATTCTTTTCGCAAATAATTCCAATTGTTCGGAACTATTTCCATATCCATAAGACTTTAGAATATTCTTATATGATTTTAAGTTACTTTCAGGGATTTGCTGTGCCGATTTTGCATTTTGATAAACTGAAAAATCTTCCGTTTCTAAAAGTTGATGGAGTAGATTTCCCATTTTATTGGAGGAAGGGAGCTCTTCTTCCTTAGATTCCTCAGGTGTTTCGTCCGTTTTGAATGATCTTGTTTCGGAAACCTGGAATCCGGATCCTTCCGAAGTAAAAAATGAATCCAAAGAAGAGTAACTTTCTAGGATAATCTTTCTTTTTTCAGCTTTGTCCGGCCAAATCTGAACAGAACGTAAGATCTCCGCTCCTTCTTCTTTTATTGGAGTATTCATTAACCCGGAGATAGTTTTGTGATCTCGAATCCATTCCTGTTCGTATTTTCCTTCTTCATTCTCCCAAAATTTTGCTACGGAAGAGTCTTTAGGAAATTCAGATGCTGCTGCATAAAATGATTTCCTGAATAATTCCAGAGGGCGTTTCGGATCGGGCTCTGCAAGTAATGGAAAATAAAATTTATACATTGCCCGAGTCAGAGCCACATAGTACAATCTTTTGTCTTCGTTAATCGTATTAAAAACGGAATCCTCTGCCTTATTATTTTCTAGATCTATAATACGTTTTTCGCCTTCTCTGTATTCGGAGAATTTCTTTTTTTGTGTGCCCCAGCCAGAAAATCCTCCGAATAAAAATACGATCGGAAATTCTAAACCTTTGCAAGAATGGATGGTAAAAATTTTTACTCTGTCTTCTTCCGAATCTTTTTCTAAATAATCTTTTTCGTCCTCTTTAGATACCATCTTGGATTCCAAATAAGTGATAAGCTCTCCTAAAGTCTGATCCGACTTGGATGCTTTTTCCGCTAAGAAGAAAAATATCTGTTTAAAGTTCGCGACCTTTCTTTCCCAATCTTGTCTAGATTCTTCCGGAAGAGGAGAAGCTAATCTACTTTCTGTCAAAATAGATCCGAATAACCCAGGAAAATCTTTTTTACGAGAGAATTTCCTCCAGGTTTCCAAAAGTCTTTTTTCTCCGGACTCAATTGGATATTCTTCATAATCTTGCAGATTTTCAGGGCGAACACAGAACAGATCGGATATTAGTAATTTATAAAATGAATCCCTGCTTCCTTCTTCATTTAAACATTGTAGGATCTCTCTAATTCGAATTGCTTCCGGAGATCCGAATAATCCGGTTTGTTTCGGATAAGTATATGGGATCCCTCTTGTCTTAAATTGCCTTTTTAGGAATTCAGAATCGTTTTCGCCTCGAACCAAAACTGAAATATCAGACCAACTTAGTTTCTCCGGAGAAGAATATCCTTCTTTCTTAATGTAGATCTCGGACTTTTCAGAAACCAAATGGAGAATTTCTTCCGCTAAAAATTTAGAATATTGCTCCTTCAATCTGTCGGCATTGCTTTCCTTCGAAAGGGAGAATGCATTTAAAGCGGCACGATTACTTTTATCCGAATATAAAATTGCCTTCCCTGGGACTTCTGGAGATTTAACATTTATATATTCTATTGGCAAAAATCCGGTTTCTCCAATAGGGAACCATTCTCCTTTTGCACTTCCGAAAATAGAGTTGTAGGAAGAAATGAGTTCGGGTAAAGACCTACGATTTGTGTCCAGCTCCGGATAAACGACAGAAGAATCTGCAAATTTTCCACCGGTATCAAATTCTTTCTTTGCAGCCAAATAAGTGCCTAAGTCCGCACCTCTAAAACCGTAAATGGACTGTTTTGCATCTCCGATCAGGAAAAGTCTTCCTTCCGTGCCTTCCCCTGAAGATCTTTCTAAGAATAATATTCTAAAAATATTATATTGGTCCGGGTCAGTATCTTGAAATTCGTCTATAATCCCGAAGCGAAAACGTTTCTTTAATTCTGAAACTAACTCGGGATTTTTTTCTAAAGATTTAGAAAGTCCTAAGATCATATCTCCGTAAGTGATTGAATTCTCTTCTTCTTTGATCTTTACCGAATCTTCCGCAATGTCTTCCGCTAGAGAAACCAAAAAAGAAGAAAGAGAGGATTCTAATACGCTTAAATTTAAAGAAAGTTTTCGAATTTTTTCTCTTTCTAATGTGTAAGAAAGAAATCCGGATTCAGAAGCTGCGGGTTTTAATTCTTCGTCGGAAAGAAGGATAGATTCTATTCCGGAACTTTCTCCTCTTTTTAAGTCCAGGATCTTTTTTAGGGCCAGCGTAAACGGAAAAGGAGAAAATGGCCGAGAAGAATCTATAAGTTTTTTTAGTGAGTCTTGAAATTCTAGCTGCCGAGCGGAAAGAGCCTTATATTTATTCGCATTAATTTTCTTTTTAAATGAATCTTGAAATTCTAAAAATTTAGGAAAGATAGAATTGATTTCCAAAAATATATTTCGGAGAGAACTGATCTCCGGAAATTTTTGAGGGCGGGGAAGAAGTTGGATAGAATCAGGAGAAGAAACCTTCTTCACTGCAAGATTAGATACAAAATTTTCCCAAGTAGTTCCTTGGAATCCGTCATTATAAAAACGGTTCGCTTGAGAAAGTATAAATGGTAAAAGCTCCTTAGGGTATTTTCCGCCAAACTCACTGCGCATCCTTCTATACAACGCTTTGGAAACTGCCGAAAACTCTTCGATAAGTTCCGAATTATCGGAGCTACCCGATTCCAATGAATATTCTTTTAAGATTTTATGAGCAAATCCATGTATGGTAGATATATAAGCCTGGTCTAAACGAGAGGCCTGGTTTAAAAAATAATCCAGCTCTTTAGATTCTTCTTCATTAGGTGATTCTATTTTTTCCAATCTGAGGATTGTATTTTTTAATTCTGCGCGTATCCTTCCTTTAAGTTCTGACGCAGCCTTATCCGTATAAGTAAGTACTAATATAGATTCTATACCGAAAGGAGTTTTATCGGAACCCAGAGATGTTTTAAAAAAATCTTTTAGTATTTTCAGAACTAGAAATACGATTGTATGAGTTTTTCCTGTTCCGGCAGAGGCGCCGATAAAACCGTTTTTAGTAATATCGATCTGGTCGGCAAAAGAATTGCTCACCGGTTCCAGTTTATTTTTCTGCATAAAAAACTTTCTCCAATGAATGATACAGTTTCAAGCAGAGGTAAAAATCCTTTTCGCTTATATAATTTTGAGGATAGGGTAGAAGTCGAATGACCTCATCCAAATAAATTTCAGGATCGTATTGAACTGATTCTTGTGCCCAAGTCCTATATTCTTGAGAAAGCAGAGTTAAACTTTTTGAATCATTTAGATCAACTTCAGTTCTATCCGGAAAGTCTTCCCAGATACCAGGAGAAACTAAAGAGATAGATTGATCCAAAAATTCCCGCACCAAATCGGAGAGGAATTTTTTACGATATACTTCTCCTCCTTCTCGATTCATATTTAAGATAGTCGGTTTGTCTCCGTAGCCGAAAATTGCAGTAACTGACCTTGGAGTATTTATAGAAGGAATAAGATCTAACAAAGATTGGATCAAAAAAGGCTCAATTAAATTTTTGAATTTTTTCTTTGAGTTCGGATATACAAGAACAAGAGTGAAGCTACCATCGGCTTCCTTTTTCAGAAAAACATCTTCCTTTAAACCGGTTATACTAATCTTATGTTCATTCGGAATTTCTAATGGAATAATGGGCAAGGAAAGCATATTCCCTTTCTTAGGAGATTCTCCGAAAGTAATTCCGGACAAAATTTCCGCGTTTGATAGTATTTCGGAAACTATCTCTGAAATTTTTCCCACTCTTTCTGACTTAGTTAAAAACTCGGCATCTCCGTAAATTCCTCTGGGGATATTTCCCCTTTTTTCCCAAATTGAGAATAATCCGCTCAAAGAATTTTGGAGTTCCTTTTCGGTCTTTTTCATAGAATAAGACCATAACTCTTTCATAAATTTAAAATTATCCGAAATCCGAAATGGCTCCTCCGTTGCATTATCTGATTCTGAGATCTCTTCCGAGTACAACCCGAACCTTCTCTGCAAATGATAGGAAAGAGGGGATTTTGCAAATCGGACCAGATCATTCCAATCTAAAGTTTCCGGATTTGTAGTTTCTTTTTTAATAGAAGGGTTAGGTTGAAAGTTCCCAAGCACCACTTTGCGATAATATTCTTTATCTTCTTCTTTTCCGTAGAGTAGAGAAGAAGATAGATCGAAATTTTTACGGAACTTCTCCGCAAACTTTGAAGTAGAAGTTTCTTTTTGTATAAAATATTCTTTGCTATGTTTGTTTAGAGGGATCTTGATCCGAACGGAAGTTTCAGGAGCCAGTATATTCTCCTTTAAAGCTTGTTCGAGCAAAAGTAAGGAAGAAGAAGGGGCAATACTTTCATCTTTTGTAATATCTTCCGCTACGAAAGATATTACCAGACTTTGTTTTGCGGATAAGATCGTTTCGTATAATAAAGACTGATTTAATCCTCTTACATTTATATCTCCTTCTCTGGGAGCCAAATGCCTTAGATTAAATGCAGAGGTATCGTCTGTTCCGGGGAATAAACCTTCTCCCAATCCTAAAATATATACGTGTCGGAATGGGATCGGGCGCATTGGTTGCAAAGAAGATACGGTAATTCCTCCGGTTAGATATTGGCCTTTTCTGACTTGGATCTCTCCGCCTGTTTGTTTGAAAAATGACTCTAAAAATTTAAGCCTATCTCCGAAACCTTTAGGGTCCCAATCCACGGCTCTCAATTCATATAATGAATCTATAATATTTTTTTCCAATTCCACTTCTATCGGATTAGAAGAAGGAGAGGAAAATAATTCTCTTAGCAGATCCGATAGTGAATCCAAAATTTTTTCGCCAGAAACTTTTGGGTCCGAAACCAAAGAGGAAAATTCTTCCAACAAGAAAGATACACGTTTCCAAATCCCTATCCATGTAGACACTAAGGAGCCAGATCCGGAATCGAAAGGGGAGATGGGAAGATCTTCCTCTTCTTCTGCAGATAATATATTTCCGGCGGCTAACCTTAAAAATCCTTTTCGGAAAGAAAAAGCAAGAGGTTGGTCGTCTATCAAAGAATCGTCTTGGTATAATTCCAAATCTTCGGAGAACTTTGCCCATTCTTCTACCCATGATGGTTCTACTTCCCATTTAGATTGGAAGCATGGGTTCTTAAGTAGTTTAAAAATATCCGCTCTTGATCTTTCTTTAGAGAGTAGGGCGAACAAAGAAAGTATTCCGCTGATATAAGCACTTGTTTCCGAAGCGATAACATCTCTTATGCTATAAGGTAATGTCTTTATAGAACTACCTGACTTCTCCGAAAGTTTTGCCTGGATCCCGCCTTCGAATACGAACTCTAATGCCGGTCTATACTCCGAAAGGTCGGAACAGAATATCCCAAAATCGGTTAATTTGGTTTCTTTAGATTCGGATAAGATGGAAAGAATATGATGGAATAACGCTTCTACTTCTCGAACCTTTCCGGGCGCTTCTAAAATTTGTAAGCTCTCATCCGGAAGAAGTCGAGATGCTGCTTTATAGTCTGATCGTCCAAGATATTCTTTGAATTCTGACAGAACTGTCTTTGTATGTTTTTCTTTTTTAGTGGAATATAGGAATTCTGCTCCTGAGATCTCCCAGGATTTTTTTAAGGAGCGAAATGAGTTCGCCCAGTTTCTACAGATCTGATTTCTTTCCGTTCCAGCGACCTGTTCTCCATCGGGAACTCCGAATTGAAAAACCTCTAAATGGATTTCAGGAAGAAGGTTTTGAAAAATAGAAATATACGTACTCGAAAGTTGGGACAATGCGAATAGATACATATTCTTTGGAGAATGTTTTTTGGCCTTATGCTCGGAGCCAAGATTTCGCATGGAATATTGGATCAAAGTTTCTTTGGATGGATCTGAATTTGTAAGATAAGAATATAATTCTTTCTGAAAGAAAAAAATTTCAGACTGGGTGGCGACTTCTTCCCAGATATCTTCTCCCGGCAGTCGCAGAAGTGAATATTTCTCTCCCAACCAATTTCGGATCCAGTCTTGTCTGTGAAGTTCATAGTCCTTAAAATATTTTGCCAAACGTCCTGATAGATCCAAGAGTCTCACTGGGTCGGGAGTTTTTCTTCCGGAAGGCAAAAGATAATTTTTGAGGATGGGATACTTTTGAAGAAATTCCTGGTCTCGGAGCAAAGCTTCGTAGATCTGAAATTTTCTGGATTCTCCTTGGAGGAACGGCCTAGATTTCGGATCGATTTCTGGAGAAAATTTTTCGAGAAGCAATTCTTCTAAATACTTTTCCAAGAACAAAAATCTGATATTGAATACCACGCCGAATCTTTGGACCAGATCCAAGTTCAACCAGGTTTCCATACTCTTATTTGGGATGATTACCGTGGGAGAATATAGTCCATCCTGCCTCGAGATCTCTTTTCTCAAGGATGTTGATAATGCTTCGGATAAATCCGAAAGATCGTAGGAACTATGGACTCTTATACTCATCTTAGATCGGTTCTACCAGAAATTCTGAAATTACGGACCGGTAAAACAAAGTTTTAATCCGAGAGGGGAGCTCTTAGAGGCTTACGTATCGCCAATCCGAAGGATTTTATCTAATGCGACATAATGTTGATTATCGGAAGTTGGGGAAGTGAGGATGGAATCTTCTCCAATGCAATTGTAGGCACTTCGACAAACCTTTCGATTTTCTTTGTATACACAACGTGAGAAGATTAGATCCGATTGTATACAAGAGGATCCCACAGTATACGAAAGGATTTTCCCTCAAATTGTCGAAGTGCCTACAATAAAAGTTCGTATACTTAATTTCTTTTGTATACAGAGTTAGAAAAGGAGTCGAGATTTCGAAATTCCTACTTAGAGCTGGAGAATAATGCGGACTTACATTTTTCTCCCAGAAGATTTTTGTTCTCTTGGAGGCAACGGATAACGGCTGTTTCTCGATTGGCGCAGAACTTTTCCTTATCTTCTCTACAAGCTTCCATTCTAAGCTTTGCTTTTCCCCTGACTTCTTGTAACAGTTCTCTGCAGTCTTCGGAGAGGTTTTCCTCATTCTTCTTCAGACAAGAAAGAATATCTCCTTTGGAACTTTCCTTACAATATTTCTCTTTGTCTGTGCGACATTGATCCACATGCGAGTGATTCGGTCCTTCTTCATGAGCGCTAACGGAAAAATTGAATAAGTAAAAAAGGCACAAATAAGCCGTAACTACTCTAATTCTGCCTTTATTTGAAGTTCTGAATAACATGACGACTAACCTACAGTAAGACCTTAAGTCATTTTCGCTGGTTTCTTTTTTTAGAAAAGATAGAATTACTTCCGAAGCGAAAAACCGAAGTCTAATAGATGTTAGATACAAGAAGAACGGCACGTTATTATTCGTCGGAACTGAGACAGAAAGATGTAAATGTTTCAGACTTCGATTAATAATAATGAATCGTGCGCAAACTTTCTAGCATGTGATATTTCTGTATGAGGACGAGGTCATGCTAACTGCTTCCTGTAGTCCTTCGAGGGACAAACTTTGGAAGAGCATCTGAGTCTCGAAGTTGCTTAGTATACTTTAAAGGAGGTTTTGCGAATCTCTTTTGCATAGCCCAGACCAGACGAAGGAGCTTTTTGTTTTTTCCTACCGCAATTTGAAAAAGAGTTTCGGTAATGGTCCAGGTAAGGAACACTATCCACCGACTAAAAAATAAAATAACACCTGACGGTGCATTAGAAATCGCAAGGCAAGGATATGGATTACGAAAAGGAAAAAAAGAAACTCCTCTCTGCGAAAACGCCAGAGCAGTACATTGAATTTTCCATCAAATCAAAACTAGAAGGGCCAAAGAAGTCCAGTATTACCACAGAATGGTTAAATAAATCCGGTTATACAATAGATGACATAAAATATGCAAGGAATAGGCATCCTTTCTGGAGAGAGAAAAGAAACAAAGGCTCTTATGAAAGAAACAGCCGTCGTCTAGAATACCATAACTACTATAAGACGGATGAGAAGATCATTTGGGACGATGCTAAACTTTCCAAGTTTTACGACCTCAATCAGGAAGGAAATGCGGATCATGAGTTGGCTAGACTTTTCAAAACTTCCATTCCAGCTGTGAACCATATTCGTAGAAAGTTCCGTTTTTCTACCATTCTGTTAGAACTGGAAAAAAAGAAACCGAACAAAGCTGCTGTTATCAAACTCAGCGGTCATTCTGAGTCTGTTCTGAAACGTTTGATTAAAGAAAAAGGAAAAAAATAAACTTCCTGCCCGTCGATCTTTCCGAAAGACGGGCCTTGTCAATAAATTTCAGGAGAGATTCTCCCGAAATCCCTTCCTAAAGACAAATCTTTCCACTATTTTACAGCACCGCTATTTTTAGTAAAAAGTTGCGCGTCACCTGCCAGAAAGAATCTTGGAACTGATCGTCCATGTATAAACAAATCAGCCGCTTTTCCATTCTACTTTCTCTCAGTATTTTCACTTCTTCCGTACTTTCTGCAGGACCAGTCAGTGAATTTTTAAGTTCGGACGGAAAATCCAAAACGAATCAACAAGAGGAAGAAGAAACTCCTAAACCTTCTGCTCCTAAAAGAGAAATTCCTAGATCGGAAACTTCTCCTAAGATAGAAGCGAAGGTCAAAAAAGAAAAAGAAGAATCTGTGGCTTCTGCGGAAGCCTCTTCCCCGAAATCCAAACGAGTACAACGTAGGAAAAAAGGGAAAACCAAGGTTTCTAAAAAGGAAAAGCAGGAGATCAAAGAGAAAGAAAAAGAGACTGCTTCCAAGAAATACGAGAATTCTCTTCCTGGAGTCTCAGACCTTCCTCCTAAGACAGAATACGATTCTAAAAATCAAAGTTCAAATGCGGAATTAGGTCATGGGAAAGGGATCCCTGTTTTATGTTACCATCACCTGGTTGGAAACCAAGATCCAATGGGTGGATACAATTTAGATCCAAGCCTTTTAGAAGAACAGTTCAAGTATCTTAAATCTATTGGTTATCAAACCATTAGTTTGGACCAATTCTATCAATACCAGCAAGGAAAGGCAGGTTCTGATTTCCCTGCTCGTCCTATTCTTTTAACTTTTGATGATGGTTCTTTAACTCACAAAGATGTACTCGTCCCTCTTTTAAAAAAATATGGAATGAGAGCCTCCGTTTTTATTTATCCAACCGTAATCTCTAATCCTAGATATAAATTCTATTTGAGCTGGGCGGGGTTGAAAGAGGCATTGGATAGTGGAGTTTTGGATATAGGCTCTCATACTGTTTATCATCCTAAATTACCTGCGATGTCTAGAGCGGAGATCAGAAGCCAGCTCAAAGATTCCAAAGCAACTCTTGAGGCAAAAACCGGTAGGAAGATCCAAGACCTCGCTTACCCATTCGGATTATTCGATGTACGAGTAATAGAAGAAGCAAAGGCCGCAGGTTATAGAATGGCTTTCACAGTAAACCCTGGGAAGAATGTCCCTGGCACTTACGCATATACAATCCATAGATCCCTGGTGACTTGGGGAATGTCTCAGTCCAGATTCAATTCTATTCTAAGTGCTTCTCCACCTATTAAGATCCAGTTAGGAGTTCCGGACGGTTCTTGGGTCAAGCCTGGAGATAGTTTTCCTGTAATAGTGGAAGGTTTAGACCCTAAGTCTGTGGTTATCAAGATCAGCGGAAAAGAAGGTATCATTCAAAGAAAGTCGAATACTGAATATATCATTAGAATTCCTGAATTCAAGAAAACTACTTATCCCGCGATGGTGGTGATGGGCAAAACTCTCTCCGGCAAGAGAAGTGAAACTCAATTTTTATTTGTAAATAGAAAAGAGTTCAAAAAAGATCCCGACTAAATATTACTTTCCGATAAATTTTTAGGTTTCCTGAAGTTCTAAAGTTATATTTTATCTAGAAGAACCGTCAAAATCGTATCGTTTCCGCGAAAGTTTTTTGACATCTCTAGGTAGGTAAGAATATTTTCAGTATGCCAAAAGATTCCGAGACATTCGAAAGAATTAAAACATCCAGAACTCGGAATCGCCTTCCTCTTGTTTTATGGGCGGTATTGATTTCTCTCGCCCTCCCCTATTCTTTATTTGCAGATCCTCTTCCGGAACAGGGTCCTGTGCTTCGTTTAGATTCTCATTCTGCAGGGAAAATCCCTCTTAGGGAAGAGATTTCCTATTATAAAGATACGGAAGGAACCCTTACCTGGGAGGATATCTCCGCTGCCGATTCTGAAGTTGAATTCAAGAAGAATACGGACAGAATGCCAAACTTCGGTTATGATTCTTCTCCTTATTGGCTTAAATTCTCCGTTGAGGCTGAAGAATCTCTTTCAGAAGAACGTTTTCTTACCTTAGAATATCCTCATATAGATTATGTGGATGTATATTGGAAAGATTCTAAAGGGAGAGAAGGTGAATTCCACACCGGGGACATGCTTCCCTTTAAGGAAAGACCGATCGCAGAGAGATATTTCGTATTTCCTTTAACGTTAGAAGATAAGGGAAGTATCGAAGTTTTCATCCGAATAAAGTCGGAAGGTTCCCTCACCCTCCCTCTTCACCTAGTTACCAAGTCTAATCTGGAACGGTCTTCTAGGATCTCGTTACTCGTAGACGGGATCTATTTTGGCGCCCTCGGAGTGATGGTATTTTATAACTTCTTCCTCTTTTTAGGGATCCGAGAAAAAACGTATATATATTATGTAATTTTAATATTTGCGGTAACCTACTTCTTGGTCATGAGTTCCGGATATGGTTTCTGGTTCTTAGCTCCAAATTCTCCTAAATTTGTGAATTCTTCTTTTATCATGGCGACCTGTATCGCAATGATATTTTTGGGCTTATTCGCAGAAGAATATCTACAAACCAGGGACACTTATCCGATCCTACATGTATTCATCCGAGGACTCACGATTGTTTGGTCTATTCTTACCATTCTACCCGTATTTGTAGCTTTAAGATATCTAATGCCATTTACCGCGATCCTTCCTATTTTAGAGATCCTGGTATTGATGATCATATCTCTAATCCAGAGTGTCCGAAAGGATCGAAAGGCTAGGATCTTCTTAAGCGCATGGATTTTCAGTTTGTTAGGAGTATTCATTTTCTCTCTGAATAGACTCGGTTTTTTTGATTCTGAAGAGATCGCTTCCGGAATGTTGAAGATCGGTGTTTTAAGTAACGTTATTCTTCTTTCTTTGGGATTAGTAGATCGGATCAACACTTTCCAGAAAGAAAAAGAAGAATATAAGGAAAGAGCAGATAAACTATTTGAGCTTTCTTTAATGGACCCTCTGACCGGAGTGGCAAACAGAAGATTTTTCGATCAAGAATTGGAGAGAGAATGGAACCGATCCGTAAGGACGGAAAGACCACTTTCTCTTTTAATGATAGATGTGGACTTCTTCAAGGCGTATAACGATACCTATGGTCATTTAAAAGGGGACCAAGTGCTCTGCCAAGTAGCCCAAGCATTAAAAGAATGTTTAAATCGTTCTTCCGATATGATCGCAAGATACGGAGGAGAAGAATTCTCCGTCATTCTTCCGGACACTCCTGTTGAAGGCGCCATAGTAGTTGCTTTGAACATGTTACAGACGGTCGAAGATATGGGGATACCTCATTCAGAGAGTACCTTCACAAGAGTTACCGTTTCTATAGGTGTTTCCAGTAATACGGATCGTGAAATCCATTCTTACCAAGAATTATTGGGATTAGCTGATAAAAATCTATACGATTCTAAGGCATTCGGTAGAAACCATATACGTCATTGACCCTTTCCGAAACAATCGTTCGAGAAAGATATTCGGGAAAATCATGAAAATTTAATTTTTCCTGGACCCTCGGCCTAGTCGGGATTAAAATCGGTCCCCGCATGGAACCTCTCAAACTCCCCTTTCTAAATTCTCAGACATTGTATTGGACCTTGAAGTCTTCTATGGATACTTTCAAGGAACATCCTGCTCAATTCTTTAAACCGGATGGTAAAACTTATAAATCCGTAAATTTTAAAGAGCTAGGAGATATAGTGACTAGGATCGGTCTGGGTCTTATTTCTATAGGAGTTAAAAAAGGAGAGAATGTTGGATTGATCGCCGATTCCGGGCACCGTTGGATTTGGGCGAGTATGGGGATTACGAATATCGGAAGCGTGGATGTGCCTAGAGGGACCGACTCCACACTCGAAGACCTGATCTATATTTTAAACCACTCAAAGGCAGAAGTTTGTTTTGCAGGAAATTCTGAAGTGGTCCGTAAGATCAGTTCTTCATTTGCTTCGTTTCCTCATTTAAAAACAGTTATTCTATTCGAATCTTCTCATCATTCAGAGCAGAGACATCCATTCAAACTTTTGCATCTAGACGATCTGATCTCTTTAGGAGACAGATGGATCCAAGAAAAAGGAGAACTAGAATTTCATTCAAGAGGAGAATCCATCCAAGAGTCCGATCTTGCCACAATCGTTTATACTTCAGGGACGACAGGTCGTCCTAAGGGAGTCATGCTTTCTCATAGGAACATAGTGTTTAACGTGAATATGTCTTTGGCTTTAGATGATGTGAGGATCACTCCGGAAGATAGGACCATGGCTTATCTTCCCCCTTGGCATATTGCAGAAAGATTAATTGAGACCGGATGTATTCGAGCGGGGGCCTCTGAGGCATTTACTTCCATTTCCAGTTTGGGACAAGATTTGCAGGACATTAAACCGACTTTCCTTCTTTCCGTTCCTAGAGTTTGGGAAAGTTTTTATAATAAAGTCCAAGACAAATTGAAAGACGCTTCTCCTGTAGCTAAATTTATTTTCAAAAGTTTCCAATCAGTCGCAAATTCTTACTATAAATATAAGAGCAGACTTTTGGGCCTGGAGCTCTCATTAAAACCTAGGTCTTTCTTTGGAGAGTTTTTTCATAGAATGAGCGGACTATTCGGTACATTCTTCTGGTTTGTTCCGAATATATTAGCTCAATTACTTTTTTCTAAAATACGAAAAAGTCTGGGTGGAAAATTGAAATTTGCGATCTCCGGAGCAGGAGCTCTTCCGGAATACATAGACAGATTTTTCAACTCTATCGGTATTCCGATCTTAGAAGGATACGGAATGACTGAAACGAGCGGAGCTTCCACGAGAAGAAGGCTAGATAGGATCACTGTCGGCACTTTGGGAAAATGTATCCCAGGCGTAGAGATCAAGATCTTAGATGAGAAAGGAGAAGAAATCCACGAACCTGGAGTGAAAGGGATTGCTTGGCATAAGGGTGGTCATATCATGCAGGGGTACTATTTAGATCCTGAAAAAACTGCTGAGACCATGAAAGACGGATGGTTAAATTCAGGGGACCTTCTTCTTTGGACCTCTCAAGGAGAATTAAAATACGCCGGAAGAGCCAAGGACACAATCGTACTTTTAGGTGGAGAAAATTTAGAACCGGAGCCGATCGAATTCGCTCTCACTCAAAGCGAATTGATCCTACAGGCAATGATAGTGGGTCACGACCAAAAAACGTTAAGTGCACTTTTAGTCCCGGATTGGGAAGCGTTAGACAAACAGTTGCGCGATTGGAAATCCAGATTATTACAAGAAATCGCAGACCCGAATTCCGATCCGGACGTCAGAGAATTGTTCAAAAAAGAAATTAAAGAGAGAGTATCCGCTAAAAATGGATTTAAAAATTTCGAAAAAGTATCCAATTTCTACCTCCTTCCGAAAAAATTCGAACCTGGAGACGAATTGACCATGACTATGAAGGTGAAGAGGAACGTTGTCTCGGATAAATATAAAACCCAAATAGATGAATTATTCAGATAAATCTCCATTCGACGTAACGAATCTGAGAAAGGATCGAATCCAAGATAAAGGAGATTTTATGCCGGTTTTGACCCAAACATTAAAGAATCGATTGTCCACGATACTTTCCGTTTTTTCGGCTCTTGTATTTTTGCAGACCTTATTTTTTAAATTCACAGGACAAGATGAGTCGGTTCACATCTTTTCCACTTTAGGAATAGAACCCTGGGGAAGGATCGGCACAGGCTCGGTCGAGTTTATCGTTGCGGCACTTCTAATTTTTCCACCGTCTAGATTTGTGGGAGCCTTAGTCGGTTTTGGACTGATGATAGGAGCGGTATTATCTCATATTTTATTTTTAGGGATAGTGGTGGATGATGACGGAGGTCTATTATTCGCAATGGCAGTGAGCGTACTTATCTCCTGCATTATTATTCTAAATCTAGAGTGGGACCACAGGCCTCCGACCTGAAAAATGTAATCGTTTTTTCATCTCAGAAATTTTTTAGAGAGTCGATCGGAGTCTCGAATCCGTTGACAATCTTGTGGGATTTCGTCTTATGGAAGTAAGGTATTATTCTACTAGATGAAATTTCGAAGAGGAAGACTTTACGATGCGTTTTTCATTTCGGACATCCATTATCTTCTGAATAAGAAGATCAAATCTCATAAGCACAAAGAGTTATTCCAACTTCTAGATCATTTGAATAAAAAAGAAGTCCGGTTTGATAATCTGTACCTTATCGGGGATATTATCGAAAACTGGTTTTTTAGCGCGGATAGAAGGTTACAAAGAGTTAAAGGCAAAAAAAGATTTAATAAACTTTTTGAACGCCTCGACAGGCTATCCTCCGGGAACGGCAAAAAATATTATGTAGTGGGAAACCACGACACTACTTCCTATTTGATGAGGTTGACTCCGAAGGTAGAACATTATCTAATCGAACGAGGTTGGATTATCTGTGAGAAGGCGGAGAATGAAACTCTGATCGCCATCCATGGTCACCAAGGCCAATATAATAAATTTACTTGGATGGGTTCCATTCTGGTCTTGAGGATACTTCATGTATTCGCATCCGCATTTCCCGCGATGTTCAAATTTTCCGAAAACTTCTACCATAAACATCTAAATAGACAAGATCCAAGCACTGTAGAAGAGACATTACACTATTACCAAAAACTTTCCAAGCTAACCCACCAAGATAAGAAGGTCTTGATCTCCGGGCATACCCATGACTTTTTATGTATCCCTAAAATGAATATTATCAATACCGGAGACTGGGTGAAGAGTAATAGTTTCGTAATCCAGGATGGTAAAAAATTTTCCGGAATTCGAATGATCGCAAGGAAAGAATTTAAAAAAGAATTCGTCTTAAATGTTTGATTGTTTTCTGCAATTGTCGCATCACACAAAGTATAGAATCCAGATCACTAAAAACTAATTTGCAATTTCTTGCCTGTCGGCTATACTTCGGCGCATGTCCGAAGAACTATTTACAGAATATCTAAACTTAATAGATGAGCACGCTTGGCTTTTCTGGTCGGGGATTGTTTTCCTTTTTTTACTCTGCGTTTTTATCCATGATATATTCCAGAAAAAACATACGATCAAACATAACTTTCCAATCGTAGGTCATATCAGATATCTATTCGAAAAAATAGGACCGGAACTACGACAATACTGGGTGGCAAATGATAAGGAGGAAATGCCTTTTAACAGGGCGGAAAGATCCTGGGTTTACGCAACAGCAAAGATGCAAAACAATAATTTCGGCTTTGGAACTACCGAATTATTATACGACGCCGGCTACCCTATCATCAAACATTCCGCATTCCCATTCTCCGACAGCAAAGCAAAGTTTATAGAAGGTGATAGTTCCATGATCCCTTCTCTCAAAGTAATGGGAGAATTCAGGAACAGAAAAAAATTATATAGACCTGCATCAATAGTCAATATCTCAGCTATGTCTTACGGGTCTCTGGGAGAAAGAGCAGTATCTTCCTTAAACAAGGGAGCAAAGATAGCGCGTTGCTATCATAATACAGGAGAAGGTGGACTTTCCCCTTATCATAACTTCGGCGCGGATGTTGTGTGGCAATTAGGCACAGGATATTTCGGCGCAAGAGACGAAAAAGGTAAATTTTCTTTGGATTCCTTTCTAAAACGTTTGGATGCGAATCCGAACGTAAGAGCGATAGAGATCAAACTTTCTCAAGGGGCAAAACCTGGAAAAGGAGGGATCTTGCCTGGAGCAAAAGTCACCAAAGAGATCGCAGAAATTAGAGGGATCAAACCCGGGCAAGATTGTATTTCGCCTAACGCACATACTGAATTTGACGACGTAAAAAGTCTGATCGAATTTATAGAAAAATTAGCATCCGTCTCCGGACTTCCGGTCGGGATCAAAAGTGCAGTGGGAGAATCTAAATTTTGGGAGGAACTGGCGAGTCGGATGAAAGAAACAGGACACGGACCCGATTTCATCACGATCGATGGAGGAGAAGGAGGAACAGGAGCGGCACCTTTAACGTTTACCGATCACGTTTCTCTTCCTTTTAAGGTGGGATTTGCAAGAGTATATAAGCTTTTTCAAAAGTACGAGATCGCAGACAGAGTGGTATGGATCGGAAGTGGAAAATTAGGCTTTCCTGATAGGGCCATAGTTGCATTCGCTATGGGTTGCGATCTCATCCATGTAGCAAGAGAGACTATGATGTCTATAGGTTGTATCCAAGCCCAAAAATGTCATACCGGACATTGCCCTGCCGGTGTGGCCACACAAAGTAAATGGTTACAAGGCGGTTTGGATGTAGAGTTAAAAGCAAAACGGGCTGCAAATTATATCAAAGGATTTAGAAAAGAATTATTATCCGTGGCTCATGCATGTGGATATGAACATCCTCTTCAATTCACCGGGAACGATATAGAGATCGGAGCGGGTCAAAATAAATTCAGGACCCTGACCGAAGTTTTGGAATACGAAAGAGTTCCCGTAAAATTCAGCACTATGATGGATTATACGAGTAATATCACTGCACTCGGTTAGTTTTTAAATCGCTTGCATTAGGTCGGGTCCTTGTAAATATTTGCGGGACCCGAATGAAACTGATCTCATCCTTTTTTCAAAATTTTTGGAGCTTCTTTCGTTCTCCTAAAGAAGAACTTCAAAAGAAAACGCCCTTCCCCGGATATCCGACCCTATTTATCCAAACTTCTATCCCGATCCTGATCGGATATTTTTTCGCACATCTTTCTTTTAAAGCTCTGGGATTACAGTATGTGTTCTTAGGCGGATCCATTCTGAATATGTTAACTCGGGTCATTCTACCGGACTTGTTTTTCGGGACTTTATACGCATTACTTTTTACCTCGATCTATCTCGGTGCAGGTGTAGGTGTCCTTTGGGGAATTTCTAAAATTTTCTCTTACCCATTTGAAACCAATAGAGGATTAGAATTAAGCTCCAAACTTTCTAATTCTTTTCTGATCTTGGGATTTCTGATATTCTTTGGTTTTACCGGGATTTTTGGATCTATAGTATATTTGATATTCTTTATATACTTTTCCTTCTTAGTCGTCTTAGTCCTATTTTACGGATTAGAAGCAGGGCAAAGGATCAGTATCGCTTTTGGTCTGATTATCGGACTGATCTCTTATGGGATTTTTTTCTTAAAAGATGATACACAAATGGACAATCTGACTCTTCCTACCCAGCCGGAAACGATGACACCGGAAGAAGAAAGAGAGAGAATAGAAGAAGCGGAAGACGTAATCCGAAAATTAGAAGAAGCCCGGAAAGAAAAGGGCTATAAAGACTGAAGTATATTCAAAAAGGATAAATAATGGCAAGAGTTCAATTGGATCTACCCGAAAAATTGGCATGGTCCACTAGCTTAAATATCAGGATTTATGATACAAATTTTGCAGCGCATTTAGCTCATGATAAGGTGGTCTCCCTCTTACATGAATCCAGAGCTAGGTTATTCAAAGAGAAAGGATTTTCGGAACTAGATGTAAACGGATACGGGATCATTCTTACAGATCTAGTAGTAGAATATAAAGCAGAGGCTTTTTTCGGGGACCAAGTCCGAGTAGAGATCGGAGCTGGGGATTTTAGCGCAAAAGGTTGCGATCTATATTATAGAATGACCCATACTGACGGACCGATTAACGGCAAAATTGTATGTAATGCAAAAACAGGACTCGTGTTTATGGATTATTCTACTCGAACAGTTAGCAATATTCCGGATGTTTTTAAATCTTGGTTTTGAAGAAAAGGCCTAAAACAAAGTATATTACTTTTCATTAATAGCATTAAAGATTCATAAGTAAGTTCGAATTTCTTAGTTTGGCTTTTTCTTTTTGTCCGAATGGTAAGTCAATGCGAACGAAATACATTGTTTTAATTCTTTTTCCGGAAGTTTAGTATTTTCAGAAAATATAATACTTCTATTTCCTTCGAAATGAAATGTTTTAGGATATAATTTCCTAAATCTGGAGATCAGATCTGTTTGGCAATGAAAGAAGATCGCATATTCTTTCGATTCCCCTTTTAATGCGTCTATTCGGATCGTAGTCCCACTTTTGGATTCCGGAGTGATATAACTGGGTTGTCCCCATTTTAGAACTTCTTCGATCCTGCCTACTTCTTGGATCTCTTTCGCAGTTTCGAATATAAGTTCTCTTAAACGGAATAATTTCTCTCGTACAGCAGGAGAATAGTTTGAGAATGTTTCAGCCACATCTGAATTAGTGAATTTTTGAATACCTTTCTTTTTTTGAGTCATGAATTCTTCTCGGGTTGCCCGTTGTAGGAGCTCCTACATCCCAATATTCTAAATACTAACCGCGCAGGCCTGTGCACATCTGATCCCATCCATCGCCGCGGATACGATCCCGCCTGCATATCCGGCTCCTTCTCCGCAAGGATATAAACCTTTGATACGAATATGTTCCAAAGTTTCCGGATCCCTGGGAATACTAACAGGAGAAGAAGTCCTAGTCTCAGGAGCATGAACCACAGCTTCGTTAGTTAGATATCCTTTCATTGATTTATTAAATTCTTTGAATCCATCTTGCAATGCCTTCATTACAAATTTAGGAAGAACGTTAGAAAGATCCGCTGAAATAATCCCAGGTGGATAAGAAGTTTTAGGAAGATCGGAAGAAATTTTACCTTCTACAAAATCAGCAAGTCTTGTAGCCGGAGCAGTCTGGGTTTTTCCTCCGGCAATCCAAGCCTTTTGTTCTATCTCTCTTTGGAATTCCATCGCAGCCAAAGGTCCAAACTTTTGGAAAGGAAGAAAATCCTCTTGCCGAAGTTCGACAACAATCCCTGAATTCGCCGTTGGTCTCGCTCTTTTGGAAGAAGACCATCCGTTAGTCACAATCTCCCCTGGTTTTGTAGCACAGGCTGCGATCACTCCTCCGGGACACATACAAAAAGAATACACTCCTCTTCCCTGGATCTGTTTTACGATACTATAAGGAGAAGGGGGAAGATAAGGTCCTCTATCCGCGCAGCTGTATTGAATGGAGTCTATTAAGGATTGTTTATGTTCTACCCTGACTCCAACTGCGAGCGGTTTTAAATGGATCTCTATTCCTTTATGATGTAATAATTCGAATATATCCCTAGCAGAATGCCCTGTTGCCAAAATCACTTTGTCGGAAAGAAAACGATCCCCATTCTTCGTGATAACACCTTTTATAGAATTTCCTTCTAAGATGAGATCAGTCACTCTTTGGTTGAAATGAACTTCTCCACCTCTTTCTTGGATCGTTTCCCTCATTTTGCGAACAATGCTTGGAAGTTTGTTGGTCCCTATATGAGGATGAGCCTCTATTAGAATATTAGAATTTGCTCCAAAACCTACAAGCAATTCTAAAATACGACGGACATTCCCTCTTTTTTTGGACCTAGTATAAAGTTTACCGTCGGAATAAGTACCCGCTCCACCTTCCCCAAAACAATAATTGGAATCCTCATCTACGATATGATGCGCATTGATATTCTGAAGATCTTTCGGTCTTGATTTAACATCCTTTCCTCTTTCCAGAACGATAGGTCTTAAACCGGATTGGATCAATTCTAATGCGGAGAATAGACCAGCAGGTCCCGCACCGATAACGATCACTTCTTTTGAATTTCCGACATTCGGATAGTCAGGTAGATGGATCTGCTCCGCGACAAATTCTTCGTTAATATAAACTCGAACTTTGAGATTGACGAAGACAGTTTTTTGTCTAGCGTCGATAGAATGATTTAAGACCTCGATATGTTTTATATCCGACAAAGAGATCTTTTTGGATTTGGAAATATATTCTGTGAGCAGATCCGATTGTTCGGCGATCTCAGGCAAAAGCCTAAGTTCTAATTCTTGGGTCATAGTTCAGGACCAAAAGTTTTAGGATTTGTATGTAATGGAGTTAAAAAAGAAAGGAAGATTGAGGCAAGAAATTTTAAGGAGAACTTGGAATAAATCGGAGGGCAATATTAACGAAAATGAAGATTCCGGAGGAAGATCAAAATTAGAATCGCAAAAATCCTAGATTTATCACTAAGTTGGTAAACCAGGCAGATCCTTGAAAGTAACGGAGCGACAAAAGAAAAAATTCGTAAAGTCCCTGAAACAGGCAAGGATCGAAGCGGGACTGAGCCAATCAGAGGTCGCCCAAAAGATCGGAACCAGTCAAAGTTTCATTTCTAAAGTAGAATCCGGAAAAATATCTTTAGAAGTAGAAATATTCTTAAAGTTGTATCAATTATACGATAAACCAGCGATGTATTTCTTCTCGGCATTCTCTCAAAAGTAAAAACTTATTTTTGGACTTCTCCCCTATTCTTAATAAACTTTTGGATAATTTCGAGTTGTGAGTCGGAAACAAATAGATCGATCGCGTCATTCGCGCTATACAATCTATATTGAAGTGATTTCGCAGAAAGAATATCGTTCTCCATTTCTTTCGTAAAAGTCAATTTACCGGAAAGAATATTAGTAGTTAAGGTAGAAGTTCTGGTACTAGTCGCAGGAACAGCACTGTAGCCATATCCGAAACCGATCCCGGGTCCCATATTTGCTGGAACCTGAGTGCGAACAGTCACTTGATTTGTTGAATAATTAGAGTCGGATAAAAATAGTTTCGTAGATTTACGATCAATTTTTATGTAAGCCTCAGGTCCAAGAGCGGCAAGAGTTTCAGAACCCTGGATCCTAATAATTAAAGTGATCTGGGAAATCACCCCGTTCTTAATTTCTTTAGCATATTGACCGCCGTAAGAATAAACACTTTTGTTCGGGTTGTCCACCTTAGCTTCATGATCCATATCCATTTTGACGACTATAATATCTCTAAAAGGATCTTGGACAACTTGTATCGTTGTACCACAACCAACACATAAGAATAGAAAATAGAATATTAAGGATTTATACTTCAAATCGGTAGAACAGTCACGATGCAAATTTTTCATTTCATAGATTATCTACATCGTGACTTCTCAATTTATTTCTGTAAAGGAGTGATTTCTCTCAGTTTAGGAAATCTGAGATACAAGCCAGCCCATAGAATAATTCCCAAATAAATCGGAAATAGAATATGAGAGCCTAAAGGATTTAAGACACGAACATGCGTAGCAACAGCGCCACCTAAATAACCAGTGAGCAAGGTCGCTCCTAGCACTGCAGTTCTAGGAAAAGCATATAACAAAGTGCTTACGATCAGAACAGTTCCCAAGTAAGGCATTACTTCAGGTGGATAGCCAAGTTTAGCTCCTTCTGCTTGAGCTTCCGGCGGAAGTTTGTCTAAGAAAAATTTTATTACTCCATCAAAGAGCAGAAAAAGTATAACTAACCCGCTAAGTACTCGACCGGTCCAAAGCTGGCCTTTCGAAACATTTTCAGATCCCATTCTATATTTCCTCCAAATGAGAGGGCAATTTTGGAATCTTCAGTGGAAAAATTCAAGAATTTTAAATCGATTCTGCGATGATCAAAATTGTCACAAAGACGACCACTCAACACCGACGGATCTTGGAAATTATTTCTTTTTTGTTTTTTTAGGGACCTTCTTCTTAAATTCGCCAACTCTGAATTTTACAATCTTACGGACCAGATCAAAAGGTAATGGTTGATCGATCGGAAATTGAACGGAACCCTTTGCATTTTTATATTTATCAATTTCTTTCTTAAATTTAGAGATGCCGCTTGCCCCAGGATAAAAACCGATATGGTTTTTATAAGCAGCAAAATGTACCAGATTCCCGTTTAGATAGAAAGTCGGGATCTGATAACTGATCTTCCCACTTGCTTCCGGAGCCTCCTCTTGGATCACTTTTCTAAGTTCCTGAAGAATGGACTGAACCTCTTTCGGAAAAGTTTTGATGTACTCGTCAATCGATTTGAATGCGCTTTTTGTCTTATCCATATATGAATTATTATTCGAAATAGTTTCGATGCTCATGTAACTCTTATAAGTTGAATTTATTCTTTTTAAGATATTGTGAATTTTGCCGGACCACTTCTACAAGTCTTTTTGGGGCAACACCACAATAAGAAACGACTAACATATCTTTGAATAAAGCCAAATCGGTTGATTTCATTTCAACGCAAGTCCATCCCTGCTGCCCCCATTTATTTTCTATCGGATAAACGGAACCCTTCGATGCTGCGGAGAAAAAGTCCTGGTCGTTCTGATCAAACTTAAGAACAATCTTCTTATTCTCCTGATCAACTGTTGCAAAAATTTTCTTACTCACTCTGAAAGAAATCTTTTCGAAATGAGGTTCTTCTTTTGCTTCGGGAAGAGCTAATGCAAGTTTTCTTACTTTGTCTAAGGTTATCATTGAGGTTATTCGCTCACAAGTCCATAATCGATTTTTCAACAAAACGACATTAAATGATGCCGAAAATGCTTTCCTATACAGTACGAAATCTGTTAGATTCCCTAAAATGGACTCAAAACAAATCACCATTCAATCTACGATTGCAGCAGACACTAAGAAAGTCTGGGACTACTACACTGACCCTCAGCATATTATCAAATGGAATTTTGCAACCGACGATTGGCAATGTCCTTGGGCAAAGAATGACATGAGACCAGGCGGTAAGTATAGCGCGAGAATGGAAGCTAAAGATGGGAGTTTTGGCTTCGAGTTTGAAGCAATTTACGACACAGTCGTCGATCAGGAAAATTTTAGTTATACGATGGGAGATGGCAGGAAGGCAACGGTCAACTTTGAGAATAAAGATAATATAACTCTTGTAACGGTAAGTTTCGATCCTGAATCACAAAATCCAGTTGAGATGCAAAGAGGTGGTTGGCAGGCAATACTTGATAACTTTAGAAAGTATACTGAGGCTAATTAACTCGACTTAGTTTGTAGTTCGAACTTACTATCAAAGGCAGCATATATTTGGTTGAATACTTGCTGCCTTTTCATTATGATATAGTTATTGACCTGCCGGTGGCTGCCATAGCTCAACCTTGTTTCCTTCCGGATCCATAACCCAGCCGAATATTCCATATTCGGATTCTTCCACCTTCTCCAACACTTGACAACCTTCTTCTCGAAGAACTTTCAAGAGCCCATGTAGATCCTCTACTCGATAGTTAACCATAAAGGTAGAATTACTCGGTGCGAAATAAGAACCATCTCCAACTGACCAAGCAGTCGTACCATTTGTAGGATTACCCGAAGCATCAGCCCAACGAAATGCTGCGCCACCCCAACTCTGGACATCTATGCCCAAATGAGTTTTGTACCAGGAACCTAATTTTGCAGGATCCTTAGCACTGAAAAAGATCCCACCGATACCTGTAACTCGTTTCATTGATGACCTCCAACACTAAGTTTGTCCGATCCTATACATACTAGGCCTATCCGCATAACAAAATTTGTGTCCCGATCAGTAAGATATTCGTGACGAAGACAACAGAAGATCGTTGCTAAATGATATTGACTTGTAAGAATTTTCTTCTTAAAATTGCGCGCAATAAACTATACAAGGAACTTCGCTATGAGAAAAATTATTGTACTCGAATTCCTAACTCTCGATGGAGTCATACAAGCCCCAGGCGGGCCTGAAGAAGATACTAGTAACGGCTTTGCATATGGCGGATGGCAGGTTCCGATTTTTGATGATCTTACTGGAACAGTCATGGAGAAGCAGATGAACGTACCATTTGATCTGCTATTAGGACGCAAGACCTTTGATATTTGGGCACCCTACTGGCCGAAACATTCTGACTTTTGGCCTCCAGTAATGAAAGCAACGAAATACGTTGCCTCGAATACTCTGACTTCTAGTGAATGGAAGCCCTCCGTATTTTTAAGCGGAGACATTGTAGAAAAAATCCGCAAACTCAAGCAAGAAGAAGGACCAGACTTACACGTTTACGGAAGTGCAAACCTCGTTCAGACACTCATGAAACATGATTTAGTTGATGAGTTCTGGCTAAAAATATACCCTCTAACATTGGGCAGTGGGAAAAAATTATTTGTAGATGGTGCAATCCCAGCAATGTTCAAAGTGACTGAAAGCCAAATCTCTCCGAATGGAGTCATTATTGCGAATTATAAGCGTGCAGGAAAGGTCGAGACTGGAAGTTTTTAAAAGAGATATTGAGCTGCCCTAGACTAATAGGCAGTATATGATGATTACTTATTTTTTTAATTGAGCCAACAACGAAATCAGATTCTTCCTATCAACTGCTGACATTCCTCGATATAAACGTGCATTCATTTTTCTGCCCGCACGAATTATTTTCAAACGTGTATTTTTTCCGGAAGTCGTTAGTCTAACCTGGGACTCTCTTGCGTCGATGGATGAGCGCTCTTGAATCGCAAGATTTAAATCGATCAGCTTTTGTACTAACGGGGTAACGCTAGACTGGTCTCTAAAAATCTGTTTTGCTATTTCTTTCATAGATTGCGGACGATCGCTTTTGAGAGCACAAAGAACAGCACCCATCGCAGGGGTAATATTCGTCAGTCCGAAACGTAAATAATCTTTTTTCACTTCGTCTAAAATTTGATCTCGTAATACCGTAATTAAGACTAACAGTCTGTCTTGTTTCATTCTTTTTCCATTCTCCTTAACTGCTCATACTGAACAGTTTTATATATCAAAATATTACTTTGAATACCAAGCAATATTCTCAATCAACGAGAAAGTTTCTATAATTTATTCTTTACAATGACGGTTAACCGTTTTTTAGCTTAATTGAGAATTTTTAGAATGCTTTGAATGCCAAGCATTTTGGAGGTGAATTTGTCTTCAGATAATACGCTCAAACGGATCACTTATATAATATTCGCTTTGATTTCTTATATGATCTACCTTTTTGCTATGACGGTTTTTATTCTCAGATTACTTGATGCCACTCAATTCTTGAAGGTCATTGCAATCGAATTTCAGATCGAGTTAGTATGGTCGATTTATTTAGATATTGCTTTAATAGCAATGTTTGGGATCCCGCATAGCGTTATGGCTAGGGCTGGTTTCAAAAAATATTTTAGTCGAATAATACCCTTGCCGATCGAGAGAAGTTTTTACGTTCTCATATCTAGTATTACTTTGATCGCACTTTCATGTCTATGGCAACCGATCAATTTTGAGATTTGGAATATTAAAACTAACTTCTGGATGTATGTGATCCATTTCATTTTTTTAATAGGGATCCTCTTGGCAGTTGTCTCTACTTTTTTGATTGATCACTTTGAACTTTTTGGACTAAAGCAAGCCTGGAATTATCTTATAAAAACCGAACCACACGCTGCGGAGTTCGTTACACCTTCACTTTATAAGTTAGTGCGCCATCCAATGATGCTCGGAATAATTTTGGTTCTATGGAGTACGCCGGTTATGAATATAGGCCATCTCATTCTCTCTTCAGGCCTGACACTTTACATCATTATAGGAACATTCTTCGAAGAAAGAGATTTGGTCCATATATTTGGAGAGAAGTATCTGCAATATAAACGAGCAGTTCCTATACTTTTACCTTTTATTAAGCTAAAGCAAAATATTAAATCGGAGAAAGAAATATGAAAGTTGATAATACAGTATTGTCCCAAAGATTCTGTGGTCCACCAAAAACAGGTAACGGTGGTTTTACTGCGGGCATTTTGGTTGAAGCAGTAAGAACAAATGCAGCTGAAATACGTTTATTAAATCCAACTCCTGTTGAGACATCCATTATTATAGAATCCGAAAAAGGACAACGAGGAGCAATCTACGACGACTCGAAGAAAGTTCTAGCAACACTGAAATCAATTACGTACGAGGATTTTCCTGAATATAAATTACCTTTAGTTCCCGATTTGGACGATACAAAAAAGATCTCAGCCTTTTATCCGGGATTTACAACTCATCCATTTCCAACATGTTTTGTATGCGGTCCAAAGCGAGAAATAAGCGATGGAATGAGAATATTTGTCGGCCCAGCTCCCGAACAAATAGGATTTGAAAATCTTATGGCAGGACATTGGCTTCCAGACGAAACGGTTGCATCGGAGAATGGCCTTGTTAGAGACGCGGCGATTTGGGGTGCTTTGGACTGTCCCGGTGGATTTTCGGCTGTATTAGATGAGCCTCAGTTAATCGTATTAAGCAAAATACGAGGTAAGATTATAGAGCGTCCGAAAATCGGAGAAAACTATACAGTGGTGAGCTGGCGACTGCAGAAGATGTCAAGAGCCTTTAAGGTCATGACTGCTATTTTTAAATCTGACTCAAAAAGATTAATGGCAATCGCAGAAGCACTTTGGTTGGCTCCGAGAAATTGGGACACTACAAATCAAGACTGGTAATTTTGGGTTGGAATAAAAATTACGAAAGTAGCGGAAGCAAAAAGTTAGCTGATAGGAAAAGCGTTTATACTGATAGCTTAAATAGTCGAATTGTATATAGCAACATCCATAACATTAACAATAAACCTCCCGGCATAGCAAGAAACACCGCTACATTCTTAATACCAAAGTTAAAGTTAATCAGGATGATATAAATTAACATGAATACGCTACCAACTATTCCTATCCATGCATTTAACTTTCCAAATACTTTGCTTTTCAACATAACTATTGACATTAGTACATTTGCTAATGTAGGAATAAAGAAACCCAGGAATACAGAGGGACTTCCATGTTTTCCTTGCGCAAGCAGTGCCTCTCCGGCTGCTGAATACAATAACCGTTGAGATTCGTTATTCGTATTAAAATATTTTTCACTCAATTCCAACATCGACAATGCAACATTAGCTGATACCATGATACTTGTTCCAAAAGTGAAAAGAACAAAAGCGAATAAACTAAAAGCAAAATCCCTTCCTCTCTGGGCAAAGAATAATGCGAAGTAAGAAGGAATTAATAATATTTGAATAATTATATTCAATAAATCGAGATTATATAGGCCCAAAACTGTATTTGAATGCAGTTCATTAAATCTATCGACAGCAGTTTGAGATAACTTCAATAAACCACCCCCATTAAAACTTCCTACTATAATATCTATTGAAATACCTAGTAGGGCGAATATGCTAAAAAACGCTCCAAATAATAATATACTTTTGCTTTTTCTTTCGCCTAACAATCAAAGTTCTCCGATATTTTGAAGTTTCAATCGAGATCATCGCGGGAGCGTAAACGATTAGTTGAAATCACGTCTGGATCCACTTAATCTGTTTGGCGATCCACTTGAGACAGATTTTTCAAGTCATTAAACAGAAGGATACAAATAGCAAATACAACCAGAAGGAAACCGGTAATATTCATAATGATTGTGTCGATAGAGTTAGAAGTAAAGACAATGTCTATTGTACCATGAAATATAGCGACAATGAGTATACTTCCACGCGTAGAATTAAAAAGCCACGTCAAAAGAATTGCTCCGGTAAACAAAGACATTACCCAACCAATAATGCCGAAGAATCCCATCTCAATATAACCAGGACGATAGAAAAAAAGAGGAATATGCCAAACAGCCCAGCCCAAGGTCAAAATCATAGTTGAAGTAAATGCTTGGAAATGTTTCTGTAATTTCGGCAAAGCATACCCCCTCCAACCGATCTCTTCTCCGAAACCAAATGTAATAACATTATAAAAAAAGAATAAAGCGAAGTTAAAATTTGGGAACTCTCTACTTACGCCAATCCCTGCCAATTTTATCTCGGATGATATGAAATATCTCGCAAGAACAGACAGTGCAAGAAGAATAAATGGGCTGAATAGAGCGACAATATACCAGATGAGATCGAATTCCCATCTGAACATTTTTGAAAACAAATTTTTTATACCTAAAGTTCCTTGATCAATTTTACTAACAATAAATGCCGCAGAAGCCGGTCCAATTGCACCAAATGCATGATGAAAAGGAAAGATGGGTAAAGAATTGATTCCAAATTTTGGTAAATATAAAGGTAGCCAGATCACCCAAGAGATAAAATAACTTAAGAAAAAGAACAAGAATAATGACTTAATATAATCTTTCATATGATGATCAAAAATAGAAAGAATGATGAATAAGGTCGAACAGAATTTCGCATAATGGCCTGACATTTGCAATAGAGCAAGCAAGTGTCACAAAGGAATTCGCATTACTTCTGCAATATTTATAGCAACGATATACAAAAATCGTTAAACTTTTTCACTTCCTCGAAATTCGGAAGGTGACCAGAATTCTCGAACCAGATTATCTTTTTTTGTGGAGCTTCTAATATTTTCATATATTCTTCCACAAGCTCAAAAGGAACCGTATAGTCATATCTACCTTCGCAGAAATATACCGGCACATCAAGTCTCGGGTTTTCCTGCATAATATTTATATTCATCTGTTCACTTTCTAAGTTTTCCAATGAAAAGATTATCCCTTTAACAAATTGAATAATATATGAAATGCTAACATCGGACAAAGTCATATTCATGAAGATTGTCTTATATATATTTCCTTTTCGCATCGTTCCTTTGAATGCCGATAACCATTTTCGCTGAATTCCCGCAGAGTTTAAATCCTGATATGGTGGTAGCCCAATCTTTCTTAATTCCCTAATTGCTTTATTATTTTTAGATTTTATAGCTTCTTGAAGAGTATAATTGTATGATATTGTTTCGCCTTCTTTCATATCCACTATTTGGCCAATTCCAATATATGCGAATATTAAATCGGGTCTTGCGGCAGATAGTTTTATGCCAAGAATACTCCCCCAGGAATGCCCTACTAAGAAAATCTTCTTCTTACTAAATCTCTTGATTAGATATTCAATTAGCTCTTGTGCATCATGTAAGAAAGTGTCTATAGTCATGTCCGATTTTCGGACATGACTATTAAATGATTTTCCTGCCCCTCTTTGATCCCAATTTACTACTATAAAATGATCTTCCAATTCTTTCTGAGGCTTTCGAGAAAAGAAGATCTGAGCAGTTCCGGGACCGCCGTGTAAAAACAATAAAATTGGATTTTCTACTTTCTTTGATCTAATAGCAATCCATTGCTCAGAGTTTCCAATTTGGATTTTTTCAAGAGAATCGATATGTGAAGCTAGTAAATTCATAGATTAGTTGCAGGTCCAAATATCTTCTGCATAACGGTCGGCGGCGAGTGAAAATAGAAAATGTGCTGGAGAAGTCTTAAACGCTGAGCAAGCAATGAAGGCTTTTACAAGAAAAGCAATTGTTTATGCGAAATGAAGAAATGTTTTACAAATTAATTCTCTTGCAGCTTGCATATAACAGTGCAAGAGAATTAATCAAATTATTAGTATAGAAAAAAGTCTACCAACGATCGCGTTGAAACTTCCTATCGTTATTTCGATTACGGTCAGATCTTGATCTTTCTTCGGCAATCGAAACTGTGATGTTTCGTCCATCTACTTCTTTACCATTAAGTTCTGAAATAGCTGCCTTTGCGGATTCTTGATCAGCAAAAGTGACAAAGCCGAAGCCTCTAGATCTTCCTGTTTCGCGATCAACTACGATATTGGCTTCTTGAATAGCGCCATGAGCTTCAAATACTTGACGTAAGGTTTGATCAGTTGTTGACCAACTAAGTCCGCCTACAAACAATTTAGATGACATGAATTTTATCCTCGTTCTATACAGGTAAATTAAATAATCTGTATGATAGTAAATTAGGTCGTTACGGGCTATGCAATTAAAACAGAACGAGTAAAGAACTTTTATGCCATTTTATTTTGATAGGCAATTTCAGACAAGAACCTTTTAGCTCAAGTTTAAAGGTAATAAAGAATTATTTTTCGATATTCAATGCCGCTCCACGGCCGAGCATTGGGGACGTCAACGGCGGCCACAAGCCGTGTATGCTACCGAAGTGACAGCCATAGGCCCCGAACTAGAGCGCGAAATGACTTCGAATGTAGAGGGCCGAGGCGATGCTCATGCGACTTGTCATTATTTCTCAAAAACTTCTCTATCGACTACATCCAAAAATGCACGTGCATTAAATTCGGTGTTATTAGCTATTACCACGGTAGCAATCCCCTTTGAAGGATAAATTCTCATCTCCCCGTGGAAACCGCCACCACCACCTTCTTTATAATAGAATTTATTAGAATCAATAATCCCAATATGCCACCCAAGCGCCATTTCAATTAACTTGCCGTCATTGTCTTTTTGTTGTTCGTAAAATAATTCTTTTGTTTTTTTTGAGAATAACACAGAATCAGTCTTTAATTGATCTTGGAGAAAAACACTCACCGATTGTGCTGAAGAAACTATTCCACCAAAAGCGGATCCGTTTAAATAATGATTTTTGATATGCAGCCAACTATCCTCGTAATCTCCAAAATATTTTGCATCCATTACAAATATCTTAAGTAGATTCATAAAAGAAATTCTCTTCAGATAACCTTTGGCATGGTTTGATTCCAGCGATATAACAAAATCAACATCATTTTTAGGCAAATCTAGTTTTGCAAAAATTTGGGATTTCATGTATTCCTTATAGGACATTCCTGAAACTACTTCAATTATTTTACCGAGAATCCAATAAGATATATTTGAATAAGAGTATTTCTTTCCAGGAGCGAAATCTAATTTCGGATACTTAGCCAAAATCAATTTTAATGTAGCGTCTTCATTATAACTAGAATCTTCCTCAACCAAGTGAGCCCATTTCAATGGAATAGGATTTGGGATTCCCGACGTTTGGCATAATAAATGACGTATTGTTAACTGATTTCCGTATGGAATTTCTGGAAGATATTTTTCAACGGAATCGTCTATAGAGAGTTTATTTTCATCAACTAATTTAAGTACAGCAGCCGCTGTGAATGTTTTAGTCATTGAATATATCATCATTGTAGTCGACTCGCTTATTGGTCGTTTTTCTTTTATGTCAGCCAATCCAATGTTAAAATTATACAGTATTGAATTTGAAGAAGTAACGATATATTGTATCCCCGGATAATCGCCTGACCTGTTTTTCTTTGTAAGATAGTCTTTTATTCGTTCATCTTTCTTTAATATTTCATTATTCATCTTAATTGTGCAGCTAGTAGTTAATACCGCGATTAATAATACTGAAATAAATCGCATAGTAAATCCTCTTATCGACAGTATCGATCGATTTGTGACGTCTAACGATCAAGGCGTTCTGACGTTTGTAACGGCACGAGTTTGTTTTACAAACAAAGTAAGCCCGAAGAGTAGCAGAAGTAAAGTCAGTCAACTAACTTCATATTATCTAGTAATGATTGAATAGCAAAGTCCATTCCTAATAAAATATTATTTGACCAAAGACATTCCGGCTGTTTTCGAGCAAATGCGTTTGGAGTATTGTCTTTAATTGAACAATCGTATCCGCTCTTTTCCCAAAAAGTATGAAAGACGAAGTATCGCTTTTCAATTTCAAATTCATCAATCAATACGAAATATTTGTTATAAATTAGAAATTTGGAGTTCGAATATTGGTGGTCGACTATCGGCAGATAATTTAATGAAAATAGAGATGTGAAATACGAACCAACTATCGTAGAGACTCCTATTAAATCCGTCGCCTGAAAAGGAGAATAATTAATTGCAAGAATATAACAATCCACTCCCCGATTATAGAACCGACCATATTGATCATAAAATTCTGAAGATTGATAAAAAGATTCTTGTTGCGTTTTATTTAAAAACTCCTTTTCCATCATTAGATAATTTTTCATTAAGTAATAGTTCAAAGATTCATCGTAATACCCGCTTATCGGGAATAATGACAAATCCTTTCCTACCCCAAAGTTTCTCATAAGATATCTTTCTTTGAAAGCTACTGGAACCCTATATAAAAATCTGGATGGGTAATAATAGCGACGTCCAGGCAGAACAACGGCATTTTTTGGCTTATGAACAACATCAAAGTAGTCTTGAAAGTATTCATATTGATTGAAACCAATGAGAGCAATATTCTTCTTCTCGACCTGATTCTTGTCGAATGTCTTTGGGAATCTTAAATTTGTTTGCTCAACGGAAAAGTATGAGTAACATCCTGTAAGTATTAGCAAACAACTGCAAACTCTTACTATTTTATATTTCGCAAGCAAATACATTTAACTGACTTTATTTCGATTAACGACCAAGGTGTTCCGACGTTCCGTTCCCGGCCTTATGTTGGGAGCAATCAAAACTCGACCATTATTTGTTATTTACGGACGTTCAACGGCTGACTTGATATCATTGAGGTCTTGCATGATCGCCTTCTTGATTGTAGTCTTGAATAAGACCAGTGGCAACGCTTTCAGCCGCGCAGCAATTCCTTGTGGTAGAGTCTGATGAATACCTTTCAATGTGATACCAGCGCTGCCCATTGAAATACGATTTGTAGTAAGGAACACAAAACCACCGTCTTCTGCCCGAGTCGTGTAAAACGCATTTTCCTTTTCCTCCGTGATCCACTTTTCTATCGTGGCCGGCTTCCCAAACAGCATACGTGTCTCTCGCCACTTAAGTCCGACGAGTCCGTCGGCGGGTCGTTCAACCACCTCGATCCTCTGGATCCCACTGATGATCCCTGCCGTGTTCTCGATATTAGTCATTGTAGCCCAGACTTTTGTAATAGGGGCGTTGATTGTTACTTGTGCTTCGACGATCATGTGTTGTTCTCCAAAGGGTTCGATTGAGGTTATTCAAGATAGAGGTTTATTTCGGCCGTAATGCGACGGCACGAATTTGCCAATGCAAACGAAGTGACAGAAGCGAATGTGCTGTAGGCCGAGCGAGGGTCGCTTTAGCGATCCCGAAGCGCTGCGGCTGAGGCAATAGTTATGCGACGTCAATATAACCAAGATTGAATGAGCTATCCTACTTTCCTTCTATTTTAATGAATTGGCCAAAAACCCATCCATACACTTGAGAAAATTCCGATTCATAAACTGCTACAAAATACCAATAATTTTCCCATTTCTCTATTTTCTCTCTTTCTTTTGTCCTAGCAATTACAACAATATTCCAATCTTTTTGGAGAGATGTAAATTTTTCATCCTCAGATTTTGAGCAACAACTTTCAAGTTTTCTTATAATTGTGATATTCTTGCTAAGAATAGAAGGTTCTTCACGAAATTTAACTGCTTCTTTTACAACGGCATTTCTACCACCAACCAATATCCCGTCTACATGTCCTATTACTGCCGACTTTCCAACTAAACGATTTCGGTTTGTAGAATATAAAATTATTTGTTTTTGATTATTTCGAATTGAGCAAATTAATTTTCTTTCCCCTAGATAAAGAAAATCAGAAGAACTAATTTCGCAAGTATCAAAGAATGAATTTTGCGGACATTCGCCTGAATTCAAACTCTTTAGCGCTTTATTCTCTGAAAAAGTAAGCACAGCTGATTTTTTACTTATACTCTCGTAGCAAGTATTAAGCTGCTGAATTTGATAGAACTTAATCGTTGCCCGATCATCATCGATTTCTAATCTTATTCTCGAGTTTTCATTGTAAGGTTCCGATGAGTAATTACCATTAAATTGGGATTCAGCTGATATATTTTCTATAATAAAGAACTTTATAAAAAGTATTAATATGATTTTAAATACGTCCATTTTTATTACTCTTATTTTTATTTGATGTCGTCTAACGACCAAGGTGTTCCGACGTTTGCGAAAGCAAGTGCAGTGATGGAAGCGAATGTGCCGCAAGGCCGAAGCGAGCTCGAAGTGTAACGCCAAGCCGATAGTTATGCGAAGGCTCGCTTTATTAAAATTAGAGATTAATCAATTCTTTGAGACGTAAACTATCATCTCTATTCACTTTTGAACGCTCAAAGAAATAGTGTGATTGCCAAAGCTGGGATGCAGCAGCTTGATTATTAGAAGGTAATTCCCACGGAGGATATATCCTAAATCCCCTTTTGCCTTCTTTATTCGAAGTGATAATGCCCTTTTCAATAAGAATTGCTTGGCTAAAAACAAAGTGCCCAATTTGGTTAGCTTTTCTAACTTCAACTATAACTAAGTCGATATTATCTCCTTTATGAAAGGGACTCGTAATTCCTTTTCTATTTCTTTTCCAAAGAGTAACAAACATACCAATTTTTTTAGGCGTGATTTTCGCTAATCTAAAGATAACTTGTTTCTTATCTAAATTAAAGAGAGCGGCATTATAATCAGAGCTTTCCTTTTCTATCTGATAGTCTTTAATTTTTATATTACAATTTTCAGAGAATAAACTATTAACTTCTACTAGGTTAGGAGGAAGTGTGTTCAATATCGATCTTTCTTTCTGCATTCAATGCCACAATGTCCTGCTCTTGTGCATTGAAAATCAGAATTGTATCAATTTCACTTTATCAATGTAAGTTTTAGCGAGCTTTACGCATAACGACCGAGGTGCTCCGACGTTTGCAACGGCACGAGCTTGCGCAAGCAAGCGCAGTGACAGAAGCGAATGTGGCGGAGCCTGGAGCGAGGGTCGCGAAGCGGTCCCGCAGCGCTGCGGCTGAGGCGATAGTTAGGCGGCGTTTCTGCACTTGATAAATTAAACTTGGTCACTTCCCTTGCTGATGGGTAACGTGCTTAAATACGAGCATGGAATTAATCCCCCAAATCCACCTATAAAGACCGCCAAAAGACCTGCAAGGAGGCCAACCAATATAAAACCTATATGAGTTTGAAGGTTTTTCTTCTTCAGGATAATAAATGATATAAAAAGACAACCTACTACAGCGACTATGTTCCCAATCTTTGCTCCTAGTTGAAAGCTCTCGTCTGGCAAAAACTTTAGACCTACTATACTTAATAGTCCTATCCCTATACCAGAAATTAATCCAGAGGATATTACTATAATTAATAACCATACTATGTAGAAAATAAGAGCTTCTTTCCAATTACGTTGGAAAGAAAAATCAGTTAAGTTTTTGAACATTATTTTTTCCTATTTACAAAATTTTATGCAGAAATGTCGCCTAACGACCAAACCTAGCCGACGTTCGCAACGGCACGAGTTTGCACATGCAAACAAAGTGACGGAGGCCGGAGCGAGGGTGCGGAGCAGCCCGAAGCGCAGCAGCTGAGGCGAAAGTTAGCCGACGTCGAGCACCTACTTGCGAGGATGTGAGCTATCTTTTAACCAAGTTGATAAATTGATTTCATCTATGCTTCCTTCTGCAACTCGAAGCATAATCGAAACGACTTCTTCTTCTGATACTTCTATACTATATCTATTTAATCCAAGAAATACATACATAGCCATGTAAGCTACACGTTTATTTCCATCAATGAACGGATGATTCTTTGCTATTCCTATACATAGTGAAGCAGCTAAATCAAAAATATTAGAAGAAGAGTCATATGCCCATTTATTCTTTGGACGATCAAGAGCCGATTCCAGAAGTCCTTGGTCTCGGATTCCCTGAGATCCACCATGCTGTTTAACTTGATCTAAATGAATTGCTCCGACGATTTTCTTATTTAACCATCTAGGCTCTTTCTTCATTTAGCCAATTCTCTTAGAGCATTACGGTACTTTTTAGAACCTTCTTGGTAAATTTCCATAGCCTCTTCAAAATCAGGATCGTATGGAGATAAGAGAATGCCAGCTTCAGTTTCCAAAAGAAAGACAGTATCACCTTCATGGAAATTATACTTTTCCAGAAGCACCTTAGGAATTGTAGCACCAGCGGAATTCCCGATTGCCCGAATTGTTGTCTTTTTTACTGATGAAGTATCCATGTTATAACAATAGTAATAACTATATTAATTGCAAGTATTTTATCTTTTAAAAGACCTAAAAACAACTGAAATAGAAGATTTTCTAAAAAAGAACAACTGTTGTGCTCGATGTTCAGCTAACGACCAAGGCTTGGCGACGTTCGCAATAGCACGAACTTGCGCGTGCAAGTGTAGTGCCGGAGGCCGAAGCGAGCGGGTCACGAAGTGAGCCCCGAGCGGCGCGGACGCACCGATAGTTATACGCCGTGCCTATGAAAAAATAGTAGAAACAACGTTGGCAAATGCCTCCTCTCTCCTCTTTCTTGATCCCAAATCGGAGGATGCCCGTACATTCGATGCATAAAGCTTAATGGAATCCAATATGCTTATGCTACTATCTAATTTATTATCTTCATCAGCAGAAACTTCAGTATCAATGTAATTTCCAAAGGAAATTAATAATGAATTCAAATTGTCTCGTTTTTCTCGAGGCAACGGAAATTGTTTTATGTTTTTGGAGAAATAAACGAATAGAGTATAAAAATCTGTTTTTTTGCTCCATCTAGTATTAGATATATTCGGTAATACTTGTCTTACCTCACCTAACAATATATTAAAGAGATTTTTTACGCTATCCTTCTCCTCAAATTCTGATTCATAGATTGAATAATACTTATCCAATGTCTCCTTTTTATTTTGAACACCGTGCATTACCGCAATTGCTAACTCGCTAATAAATTCAACATCAAGCATCCTTCTAATATCGTTCGATGTAAATATTCCTAATTCCCCCCAAATTTCAAATTCAGCGATGGAATTCATTGTTTGAATGAAAGGCCCCCAATAAGTAGATTGACGAAGTTCTTGTTTATTAAGAGAAATCACATTTCTGTTTAATCTTTGAAATATAGATCTAATTTCGGTATCTTCGATATCAGGGATGACTCTTACTATGAAATTATATTCATATATTCTTTTCTTCTCTTCCGCCTTAAGTTCACTAAATTTAAGATTAGCCCATTCAGGAGAATCAACTTCGTCAATTTCAAACGAATCATAAAGAAAATCCAAAATTGCGCGGATTCTCTGTTGTCCATCGATTACAATAAATTTCATCTCTCCCTTTTCATTAACAATTTCTTGCATGTAGATTTCCGGGATCGGATATCCTCTAAGAATAGAATCAATAAGAAAACTTTTTTGCCTATTGACCCAAACGGGGTTTCGCTGATAAGGAGGCTTCATATCCAGTTCTGATTTCTCATGCGAATTTTTAAACCAGGCTACTTTCCTATGTGTAGTGCTTAAATAATCTTTCATTTTACATTCCTTGAAGCACAATATCTTTTAACTTTCGAATGGTATTTATATTATATGATTTAAAAGAATCAAAATCGTTATAAATTCTAAAGTTGATTTCTTTTCCGTCAATAGGCATTAAGTTTTGTAACTTCGAAACTGCTTCCATCCATTGTTTACTAAATGGTAATAATTGCAAAATTTTATCTGTAGCAATAGTACCCCAATAAATTAATCTATTCTTATGGTCGTCTAAAGAAGCTTTTTCTACGTAATTTAGATCATAAAATTTTGTACCTAAATGTCTTAACGTAAACCAAGACATATCAAAATGATAGTGCGATATTATTGCAATATCAACGTCTGACTTCTGATCAAAGTCTTTGAAATTTTTATTCGGATTCATACTAAAACCAAGACAGCTACTCCCTGTGAAAATTATTTCCTTACTGTCAATCTCAAGTAAGTGCGATAATGTGATTTTCCACTTCATATACTCTTCTATATTTCCGTTGAAAATGTGAGGAATTCTTTCCGTCACCCACTTCGATACTATATAATGCTCATCTAGACTCAGTAGATCTACTTTGAAGTCATCTTTTGTCATTTTGAGTTCTCAATTTTGAAAATCATTTAGGCATGGCGTATAACGACCAAGGATTGGCGACGTTTCGCGAGTCCGAAGGACTTGGCGCAAGACTTGCTTTTGCAAGGCGAGTGACAAAGCGAAATTTGGCGGAGCCTGGAGCGAGGGCGCATAAGCGTCCCGAAGCGTAACGCCAAGCCGATAGTTAGGCGACGGCTCTGCAGCTAATACAACAAAATTGAGCCATGGATGGCGTTAAGAATTATTTATGAGTATAATGCTCTGTATATAAATCCAAAACCTTTTTAATCATAGTTTGATAAGGAACACCAGATCTTTTAGATTCCTTTTTAAAGAAAGAAATGCTCTTTTTACTTAAGACTATAGTTATTCTGGAATTGTCCTCTTTCAAAACGAGCTTGCTCGGAGGCGGTAGAAAATCATCAACTACTGTAGAAGATTTAATAGAAGATGATATAGATACTGGCGCATCAGTGTATTTTATTTTCTTTTTCATAAACTTTCTTACCTTGTCTCCAATAACCTGCTCCAAAGATTCGGATCTTATTATTTCTAACAGTAAATCTTACTGTAGAAACATGCGAATCAATGAGACCAAAACAATAATATCTCTTTTCAAATTCAGAGGAATGGGTAACATCTAAAGTAATAACCCTGTTTGGGTCCAAGAATGCTCGTTGAGCCTCAAAGAAATCAATTCCGTGTTTCCGCAAATTTTCTTCATTCTTTGTAGGATCCCATTCAAACTCCATCTATATAGAAAATAGACGGTGATCAAATCTTTGTCAATACATATAATTATACATATTTTTATGCATATTCAATAATTAAAAACTCGTGGATAAAGGCGGGCACGGAAGCCCGCGAGGGCCTAAAGGAGCGTCATGCAGAGCTGTTCGCCTAACGACCAAGCCTAGCCGACGTTTGCAATGGCACGAGTTTGCGCATGCAAACAAAGTGACAGAAGCAAATGTGGCGAAGCCCAAGCGAGCGGGTTGCGAAGCAAGCCCCGAGCGGCGCGGAGGCACCGGAAGTTATCCGACGTCTGATCCAAACACGGTGCATTCAATTCTTTGCAATTCCCTAATTCAGTAAATTGTCATTACTGTAGCATCCTTCTTTCAGATGCCAAATCCCCGCTCCGAATACGGCACCAGTCGGAATCATTACCTGCAAACTAATTATCAGGATGAAACCTAAATGCTCGGCACCAGATTATCTCAGGAGCGGACCCAACCGACAGAAAATTTCACATGGCTCTATATAAATAATATTTAACCCTAAATAAAAAAGAAAAAATCTATCGGATGTTCGGATAACGACCAAGCCTAGCCGACGTTTGCGACAGCACGAACTTGCGTAAGCAAGTGCAGTGATGGAAGCGAATGTGCCGGAGGCCGGAGCGAGGGTTGCGTAGCAAGCCCGAAGCGCAGCGGCTGAGCCTGATGTAAAAAAGTTATACTCCTTTCTGCTTCAAATACTCATCAATGTCGGGAATATCATTAATAACTACCTCATATTTTGTAGGATGAGGATAACATTTCTTAAACCATTTCTTAGTAGAGAAGTTATTTTTAATCAGTTCGTATATCTTACGTTCTTCTTTGGCATCCATTTTCATGCCAAAAATTACACCTGCAAATGAACTATCCTCGTAATTCAGAGCATTACCGGGCAGCCAATTTGAAATAAGATGTAACCTTACTTCTTCTTCATATTCCCAGTCTTTATATTTAGTTTTTATAAATGGAATTATTGCTTCACCCGAAGATTTTAAACCATTATGCGTAGGGGGCATATCTTCTTGATAAATCACATCAAAAAAGGGAACAAATTCATTTAGAAATTTTAAGTTATCTGGGAGATTCAACTGGTTAGGTAAGACTTTAATTCCCTTTGAATTGCTAACCAATTCAACATTAAATGCAAAGCATAATCCTTTGTGATCTTGCGAGTAATGACTCCACATTAAAATGCTATCAGGCCTTTTTGAAAGACAGAAAATTCTATTAATATCTTCTGTTAAGCCCGCATGATAATGGAGTAATTCTGTCTTTAAATCTTCGTCCGTTAAATTTCTATTTTCTAATTTTTTTGCCAATGAAATTGCTTCATTACGATTTACTCCATACTTAACCAATAATGAAATCCATTCTTCTTGACTCCCGCTATATATTGATATGATTCGACAATCAAATGGATCATTAAAGTCTTTTGCTTGTGAAAACCATAGAACTTTGTTAGTTAAAATTTTATTGGTATTAGCATTAATTCCACGATACTTATAAACGTACATTACCTTATTACTCTAATAGAATTTTTTCAAATGTAATGAAGATTTTAAGGCTTTTCGCCTAACGACCAAGCCTAGCCGACGTTTGCGATGGCACGAGTTTGCTCATGCAAACGAAGTGACAGAAGCAAATGTGCCGTCAGGCCGGAGCGAGAGTGCGAAGCAGCTCGAAGCGTAGCGGCTGAGGCGATAGTTATGCGAAGTTGGGCAAGGAACTTAGCCAGTTCTTTGAAGTGTTTGGATATTATCTAATTTGAGTTTTAGTTTTTCTTTCTGTTTTCTTATTTCTAAATCATTCTGGAGATTGATCCAAAATTTATCTGACATACCAAAAAACTTAGCTAATCTTAAAGACATATCTACTGTGATTTTACGCTTATCGTGCAAAATCTCCAACACTGTAGAGGTTGAAACATGTAGCTCTTTTGCAAGTCTATATGGTGTTACCTCTAATGGATCCAAAAACTCTTCTCGGAGGATTTGAGAGACTGTTGGTGTAGGAATTCTCTTCGTTTTCATAATAAGCCCTCTCAATGATAATCAACTATAGATACATCAAAGCAATTTCCCTCAGAGAATTTGAATGTAATTCTCCACTGGTCATTTATCCTGATTGAACAATAATTCTTTAAGTTTCCTTTTAAATGTTCAAATCGATTAGCCGGAGGACTCTTTAAATCCTCTTCTCTTTCAGCATTTTCTAAAATGAGAAGTTTGACTAATGCCCTACTCTGTATTTCTGGAGGTATTTTCTTTGAAAATTCTTGGTGAAAGATCTTTTCAGTTTCTTTATCTCCGAAAGATTTGATCATTTACCCATATATTCGTATTACAGATATATCTGTCAATCGGATATATATTGTTTCTCCCATGCTTTGAAGGTAATTTATTTGCCCAATTTCGTCTAACGACCAAGCCTAGCAGACGTTTCGCGCGTCCGAAGGACTTGGCGCGAGACTTGCTTTGCAAGGCGAGTGACAAAGCGAAATGTGGCGAAGCCTGGAGCGAGAGTCGCGAAGCGAACTCGAAGCGCAACGCCAAGCCGATAGTTAGACGAAGTAAGGTCATTGTTAAACTACTTCATCATAGTCTTTCGTAAA